>JBEVJD010000400.1:0-21964 GCA_040510435.1 Pyrinomonadaceae bacterium
ACGCCTTCGGCTCAGTCGGCCGGGGCGGGGCAGCCCGGGGCGGCCACGCCCACGGGGCAGAGCGCGCCGACGGGCACCGCTTCGGGGACGGCGCAGCCCGCCGCCGCACAGTCGCAGCCCGCGGGCGTCCAGCCCATCACCAAGACCGAGGCGCAGGCCACGCAGGCCGCCGGGGCCGCGCCGCCGCAGACGGCCTCGCCCGCCGCGCCGGGCGGACAGCCGCGTGCGATGACCGGCCCGCCGCGCGGCGGCGCGGCTCGCCCGGCCGGCCCGCAGGCGCCGGCCAAGCCCAAGACCGACCGCTCACTTTTGCCGAAGGAGAAGGCCGACCCGCGGCTTTCGCTTCCCGCGGTGCAGCGGCGCAAGCTCTCGAACGGCCTTGAGGTGCTCGTCGTCGAGCACCATGAGCTGCCCGTCGTGAGCATGAACCTCGTGCTGAAGATGGGCGGGGCCGGCGACCCCGCGGACAAGGCCGGGCTCGCCAGCTTGACGGCCGACATGCTCGACGAGGGGACGGCCACGCGCGACGCGCTACAGATTTCCGACCAGCTCGCGCGCATCGGCTCCGGCGTCGGCATCGGGGCCGGGTGGGACTCGACGACGGCGGGCTTGCGGACGCTGACGCGCCACCTCGACCGTGCGCTCGAAATCTACGCGGACATCATCACGAACCCGTCGTTCCCCGACAAGGATTTGCAGCGCCTGCGCGCGCAGCGCCTCGCCGGGCTCCGCCAGCAGAAGGACAGCCCCGAGGCGGTCGCGAGCCTCGTCTTCCAGTCGGTGCTCTACGGCCGCAGCCACCCGTACGGCCACCCGCTCTCGGGCGACGAGGCGTCGCTCCAGTCGCTCTCGGTCGAGGACGTGCGCAAGTTCTACGAGACGTACTACCGCCCGAACAACTCGGCGCTCATCGTCGTCGGCGACGTGAAGCCCGACGCCGTCGTGGCGAAGCTTGAGAAGGCTTTCGCCAACTGGAAGAGCGGGCACGTGCCCGCCGTGGACGTGTCGGCCGCGCCCGTCGAGCGCGACAAGTCGATGATTTACTTGGTTGACCGCCCGGGCTCCGTCCAGTCGGTCATCCAGATCGGGCAGGTCGCCGCGCCGCGTTCGAGCCCCGACTACTTCCCGCTCTTCGTCATGAACCGCATCCTGGGCGGCGCCTCGTCGGCGCGCATCAACCTGAATCTGCGCGAGGACAAGGGCTACACCTACGGCGCCAGCTCCTCGTTCAGCTTCCGGCGCGGCGCGGGCCCGTTCACGGCCGCGGCGCCCGTGCAGGGGTTCTCGACGAAGGAGTCGGTGATGGAGTTCATGAAGGAGCTGCGCGGCATCCGCGGCGAGATGCCCGCCAGCCAGGCGGAGCTGGACGCCGCCAAGCAGGCGATCATCCGCGGCTACCCGCGCGGCTTCGAGACGCCCGACCAGATCGCCAACCAGTTGGAGCTGATCGTCACCTACGATTTGCCCGACACCTACTTCAACAGCTACATCGAGCGGGTGCAGGCCGTCACGCTCGAAGACGTGAACCGCGTGGCCAACCGCTACCTCCAGCCCGACCGCATGGCCGTCGTCATCGTCGGCGACCGCAAGGCCATCGAGCAGGGACTGCGCGCGCTCGACGGCCTCGGCGAGCGCATCTCCTACATGGACAACGAGGGTCGCCCCGCAACGCAGGGCGGCGGCTCCACCGGCAGCGGGGGGACGCGATAGGAGTAGTCAGTAGTCAGTAGTCAGTAGGGGATAACAGACAGCGCGGCTCTCATCATTAACCGATGAGAGCCGCGCTGTTTTACCTCTTACCTCTTACCTACTGACTACTGTCTACTGCCTTACTTCCCCTACTCCCTTACTTCCCCGTCCGGCGGACGATGAGGACGATGACGAAGTTCTGGTCAGGGCGGCTGGCGTTGAGGGTGCCGACGAGCGTCGGCTCGCCCTCGCGCACGCTGAGCTGCGTGTTGAGGCCGGACTATCTGACAGCGGTTCTCTTACCCTTTGTCGTCGTTCCGCTTCTTGTAAATCTTCTTGAGGTCGCGGTGGATGCGTTTGACGCGCGCCTTATCGTCCTGCGCCTTGCGCTGGTCAACGAGGGTGGCGACGTGGTGCATCTCGGCCTGCATCTTGCGGTAGTTGCGGTAGCGCTCCGGGTCGAGCTCGCCCGCGTCCAGAGCCGCGCGCACGGCGCAGCCGGGCTCGCCCTCGTGCCGGCAGTCGGTGAAGCGGCACGTCGCGGCCACCCCCTCGATCTCCTCGAAAGTCTCGCGCAGCCCCTTCTCGCTCACCAGCAGTTGCAGCTCGCGCATCCCCGGCGTGTCGAGGACGAGCCCGGCTCCGGGCAGCACGAACAGCTCGCGGTGCGTCGTTGTGTGCCGGCCGCGCGCGTCCGACAGACGCACCTCCTGCGTCCGCTGCACCTCCGAACCCAGCAGGCGGTTCGTGATGGTTGACTTGCCCGTGCCCGACGAGCCCATCAACGCGACCGTGCGGCCGCGCACGACGTACGACAGGAGTTGTTCGACGCCGACGCCGCGCTTCGCGCTCAGCGCGAGCACGGGCACGCCGGGCGCGACGAGTTCGATCTCGGCCCGCCGCGCCTCGACCTCTTCGATCAGGTCGGCCTTGTTGAGGACGACGACAGGCTCGGCGCCGCTCTCCCACGCCATGATGAGGTAGCGCTCGACGCGGCGCGGGTTGTAGTCGTCGTCGAGCCCCGTCACAAGAAAGACTGTGTCCACGTTGGCCGCGACGATCTGCTCAAGCGTCTCGCTGCCCGCGGCGCGGCGCGAGAACTTCGAGCGGCGCGGCAGTATCTCGTGAATCTTCGCCTTGCCCTCGCCGGCCACGCGCCGGAAGGCGACCCAGTCGCCCACGGCCGGCAAGTCCTCCGCCCCGCGCGCGTGGAAGCGCAGGCGACCCGTAGTCTCCGCCTGCAAATCGCCCTCCGCCGTGTAGAGCATCAGCGCGCGGTTGTGCTGAAGGAAGACGCGCCCCGCCTCGAACCCCTCGGCCGCGAACGGCGCGAACGCCGCCGCGAAGGATTCGTCCCAGCCGTACGTCTCTAGACTCTGCTTCTCTTCCACGTAAAGTTTCTGTGCGACGACGCGTCACTCATCAAATTTAAGCCGCATGACCTCTTCGCCGTGCGAGACCTCGCCGGTCTTGACGAAGCCGAGCGATTCGTAGAGCGCCTGCGCGGGCGCGTTCGAGGGGTTGGTGCTGAGCACGACCTGACTACAGCCGGGTTCGGCGCGCAGGCGCTCGACGACGGCCTCGGTCGCCGCGCGGCCGTAGCCCTTCCCCTGCTGGTTCTTGTCCACCATCAGGCGCGCGAGGCTGTGGCAGCCCTCCTCCTCGTCCCAGCCGTACATGACGAAGCCGACCATCTCGTCGCCGTCGTAGACGGCCTGCACGTTGTAGGCCGGCTCGACCTTCGACTGCGCGATGGAGTAGACGTTCGGCGCGACGAAGCTCTTCTGGTCGTCCCTGACTTCGAGCTTGACGGCGGCACGGAAGTTCTCGCGGTCGATGTCTCTGAGCGTGATTGTCATCGTCTATTTTCTTCTGCCGCGCGGCTGCGGCTGCGGCCGAACGGCCTCGGCCTTCGGCCCGGTGAAGCGGTAGTGTCCCGTGATCTTCCAGGCGAAGAGCACGTCCTCCATCTTCGGCCCCGAGCCGATGTTGTGGACGATCTGCAAGCGGTTCTCGTCCGACCCCGAGGGGACGGCGACGACGATGCCGATGTGCGTCAGCCCGTTCCCCAAGTCCCACGTCACCACGTCGCCGGGCTTGTAGTCGCGCGCCTCCTGTGTGACGGGCTGCCCCGCGCCCTGCCGCTCGAAGAAGACCATCAGGTTCGGCACGCGCCGGTGGTCTATGTTCGCGTCCGGCTTCTTCAGACCCCACTTGCGCGGGTAGAGCGCGAAGCTCGACTTCATGTCCTCGTGGACGAGCTGCTGCAAGTCTACGCCGAGCGCGCGGTACGAGCGTATGACCTCGTCGGTGCAGACGCCGACCTCGGGCGGCACGTCGCCGCCGGGGTACGGGATGACGAAGTAGGTTGGGTCGTAACGCACCTCGTGACCCGTGCGCTCGACGGCCGCCTCCGAGAGACGGTCGAGGAACGGCGACCCGCTCGAAGGCCGCGGCCGCGGGGTTGACTGCACGGCCGCGGCCTGCGGCGTCGCGGCCCGCGCGGCGCCCGCGCCCGGCTCACGCGCGTCGCCGCGCGACGCGGAGCACCCGGCCGCCGCCGCCAACAGGAGAGACAGGAGCGCGAAACGCTTTCTCATCTTCTAACCCTCCGCGGCGCGCGGCGCGTGACGCGCAGCTCTTTGTAGCCGCTCTCGGCGTCCTGCTCGCGCGTGAAGCGGACGCCCTCGATCTCGCCGATGACGAGTTCGACCGTCGTGTAGACGGTGCAGCCCTCGACGAGGTGGCCGCCTATCGTCCTCCCGGTCTTGTCCGAGAGCGAGACGTGCAGGTGCGGGCCGTCGGGCGAGAGCGTGCCGACGAGCGAGACGAGCTCGAACTTGCCCTCGAACTGCGTCGCCTCGGGCTGGTCGGCGAGCCTGAGCGCCGCCTTCGTCAAACTCCCGACCGCCGTCAGCACCACCCCCGCCTGAAGCCTCTGCGCCTTCGCGAACTTTTCCAGCTCGCGCCGCAAGTCCTGCCCCGGCCGCAGGCGCAGCGCGTAAGCCTTCAGGCGACCCGACGCGAACGCTTCGACCGTTGGTGACGACTTCGGCGCGGGGGCCGTCGGCGGCGCCTGCCGCGCCCCGGCGTCCGCGGCGCACAGGGCGACGAGCGCGGCGAGCAGGAGTGTCGGGCGCGTCACTCTTTTAGTCATGAGCCAGACCTGATAATCGTACCTCTGCATCGTCAATCCCCCGGAGCCCCGGCGGCATCTAAACCCCGCGAGTGTTTACGCCGGGCGGGGAGGCGCGGGTTCCCGCCCGGCGCGATTTTTATAGCCTATTCCGGCGCGCCCCGCACGCCCGCGCGCTGTGTGCGCGCCGCGCGGACGTTGTAGAATCTGTAAAGCCGATGAGTGACAAGACGCATCTGACGGGTCTGACGAGGGCGGAGCTTGAGCGCTTCGTCGGGGAGTTGGGCGAGCCCGAGTACCGCGGCCGCCAGCTCTTCGGCGCGTTGCAGCGACGGCGCCTGCGCACGTTCGACGAGATGACAGACCTGCCGAAGCCCTTCCGCGCGCGCCTGTCTGAGTCGGCGACCGCCTCGACGCTCGCGGTCGAATCGCGCTACGTCGCGCAGGACGGCACGCGGCGTTATCTGATGAAAACGCACGACGGGCTGCCCGTCGAGACCGTCTTCATCCCCGAGGAGCGGCGCGACACCATCTGCTTCTCGTCGCAGTCGGGCTGCCCGCTCCAGTGCGATTTCTGCCTGACGGCGAAGCTCGGCCTGCTGCGCACTTTGACCGCCGCCGAGATGGTCGAGCAGATCGTCGTCGCCCTGAACGACGCGTACGGCGTCGGGAGCAAGACGCCGCGCGGCACCAACCTCGTCGCGATGGGCGCGGGCGAGCCCTTCCTCGCCTTCGAGCCGCTGATGAAGGCGCTCGGCGTGATGTCAGACCCCGACGGCCTCTTCATCGTGCCGAACCGCGTGACGGTCTCGACGGCGGGCGTCGTGCCGAAGATTCGTGAGCTGGCCCACGTCCCCGAACGGCCGCACCTCGCCATCTCTCTGGCCGCACCGACCGACGAGCTGCGCGACCGTTTGATGCCCATCAACAAGCGCTGGCCGCTCGCCGAGCTGCTCGCCGCGTGCAAGGAGTTCGAGGAGTCTCTCAAACCCGGCGAGCGCTTCACCTTCGAGTACGTGCTGCTCGACGGCGTCAACGACACGGACGAGCACGCGCGGCAGTTGGCGAACCTGCTCAACCGACACCAACTCCGCGCGAAGGTCAACTTGATCCCGCACAACCCGGCCGAGGAGCTGCCGTACCGGCCCTCGACGCCCGAGCGCGTCGAGGCGTTCAAGGCCATCCTCGAATCGAAGGGCGTCCACGCCTACGTCCGCCGCCCGCGCGGCCGCGACATCTACGCCGCCTGCGGCCAACTCGCCGCGCGCCGCGTGCAGGCGCCGCCGCCCGCGCTCTACCAGCTCTCCTGAAGCTCGACCCGACCCAGAACGTTAGAGAGTGCATCAAGCATGAAAAGAGACTTTCTCATCCGACCCGCCCTCGTGCTGCTCGTGCTCGCGGCCGCGCTCGCGCCCGTCCCACCGGCGACCGCGCACGAGACCGAAGCCGTCGAGGCAACGACCGAGTCAGCAGTCACGTTCACCCCGACGGCGTTCGAGCCCGAGCCGCAGAACAACAACGATGTCGGCATCAACGGCTTCTTCTCCGTAGACCCGGCGCAGCAGGGCAGCACCTTTCAGGCGGCCGTCGTGATGGACATCCCCCGCGGCCTCCACGTCAACGCGAACAAGCCGCTCGGCAAGTACGCCGTCCCGACGGTCGTCCGCGTGGACGCGCCGCGCGGCTTCCGCGTCACGCCCGTCACGTACCCGCGCGGGAGCGTGCGCACGTTCAGCTTCGGCGGCGCGGACGCCACGCGCCTCGCGGTCTACGAGGGGCGCACCGTCTTTCGTTTTAACGTGAGCGTGCCGGCGGGCCACCCGCTCGGCGTCGAGACGGTGCGCGTGGGCGTCCGCTTCCAGAGCTGCACCGACGAGGTCTGCTACCCGCCCGCGGGGCGCGACCTCAACCTCCGCATCGCCGTCGTCGGGCGCGACACGCCCTCGAACCGCGTCAACGGCAACCTCTTCGGCGGCGGCGGACGCAGGAAACGTTGAAACGGGGAGAGCGGCAGAGCGGGAGACGGGGAGAATGGGAGATGGGGTGACAGGGAGAGATTAAGCCGCGCCGTCAAACGTCTCCCCGTCACCCTGTCTCCCACTCTCCCCGTCAGCTTTTCCCCGTCAGCTTTTCCCGATGACGGACAGCAGCCGGCCCGTGCGGCCGTAGAGCTTCCTGTCCTGCCGGTAGGAGAAGAAGAGGTCGGGGCGGCACATCGTGCAGAGGGGGAGCGCGTGGATTCTCTCGGCCGCGACGCCGGCCGCGACGAGTTGCCGGCGGTTCGCTTCGTGCAGGTCTACGAGCGCGTGCCCGTCGCGCGTCTGTCTGAAGAGAGAGTCGGCGCCCGCGAACTTCGCGCGGAAGGGCTCAATGACTTCCGCGCCGACCTCGTAGCAGCAGCCGAGAGCGGCCGGGCCGAGAGCGGCGCGCACGTCCCCGGCCTTCGTGCCGAACTCCTCGCGGAGCGAGGCGAGCGCGCGCCTGACGATCTCGGCCAGCGTCCCGCGCCAGCCCGCGTGCACGGCGGCGCAGGCGCCCGAGCGCGCATCGCCGATGATGACGGGCACGCAGTCTGCCGTCTTGACGCCGAGCAGCACGCCCCTCAGATTCGTCGCTAGCGCGTCGCAGCGCTCGTCCTCGGGGCGCGGGTCAAAGGGGTCGCGCACGACGAGCACCGCGTCGCCGTGAACCTGCCAGCAGGCGGCGAGCGTCCACTCTCCGCCGAGCGCGCCCGTGAAGCGGCGGCGGTTCTCTCGGATGTTCTCAGCAGAGTCCTGGTCGAAGCCCGCGAGGTTGAGCGAGCCTTCGGGAAAAGGACTGACCCCGCCGACGCGCGTCGAGAAGGCGTTGGCGAACCCCTCGCGCTCCAGCGGCTCGCACGCAATCGCGCGCACGCCTTCCGCGCCTTCGAGCCAGCGGAAGCCGGCGCGCTCCATTTCGGTCTCAGCCGTGATCGTCTCCATCGGGATAGACATTATCGAAATCCGCCGCGTGCGTGAAGTGCTCACGCGCACGCCGCGCTTCCGCGAGCGCGTCTTCACCGAAGCGGAGCGCGCCTACTGCGACTCGCGCGGCGCGAACGCGGCGCAGCACTACGCCGCGCGCTTCGCCGCCAAGGAGGCGGCCTTCAAGGCGCTCCGCACGGGCTGGCGCAACGGCCTCTCCTGGCACCACGTCGAGGTGACCTCGGACGAACTGGGCGCCCCGCTCCTCCAACTCTCAGGCCACGCCCGCGACCTCTTCGAAGGGCTGGGCGCCACCCACGCGCACCTCTCGCTCTCGCACACCGCTGAGCACGCCGTCGCCCAAGTCCTCTTCGAGCGGCGTGACGGCCCGGGCTGAAAACACCTTAGGAGAAAGACTATGGGTACGACAATCACCGTCGCCTTGATTCTTCTCGCACTCCTCTTCCTCTGGCGGCTCTTCGGCGGGCGCGCGGAGGTCGTCAACGGCACCAGAGTCCTCGTCGCCAGTCTGGGGCGCGTAGCCGGGGGCGGGCTCGAAGACGAGGACGCCGCCGTCTACTCTGAATTCTACCGGCGCGTTAAGGTCTTAAAGGCTCTGGACGCCGACGGCCTGACGGACGCGGTCGGGAGCGGCGACCATGACGTGCTCCACCTGTTCTGCGAGCTGGATGCGAACGGCCGGCTCGTCGCCGGGGACGACTCGCGGCTCAAGGGCGGCGAACTGTTGGAGGCTTGCCGCAAAGGCGACGTGAAGGTGCTGTTCCTCGCGCAGGACACCCCCGTGGAGTACTACTCGCTGGCGTTCATCGACCGCGACAGCCCGCGCGGCCTCGGGCTCAATCTCGTGCTGACGTTGGACAGGAAGGGCGGGCTCTTCGGCCGGTTCTTGAGAGGGTTGCTGCAAAAGATGTCGGCCGGGGCCACGATGCCGATGGCATGGGTGGCCCTCGCGCCCCAAATCCCCAACCCGCCCCCGGGCACACAGTTGGAGGAACAGCCCGTCCTCATCGTCCGTCCTGACAGGGGCGGCGTTAAGCTGCTGCCGTGAATTAAAGGCGCCGAGTCCGCCCGACCGTAACTAGTCCTGCCAGTCGTCCGCGGTCTTCGACGTGACGCGCATGTCGTTGGTGAGACGGCGCCGTCCGTCGCGGTGGACTTCAACGCGCGTCGCTCGCGTCTCTTCCTTGAGAACTGCTGAAGACTCTTCCGCTGTCTCCATCGTGCGCAGGGCGGCGGGCTCGGGCTGCGCGTAGGACGTGCGCGCCGGGGTCGTTTCGTAGGTCACGACCGCGGGCGCTTCGACCTGCGCGGTCGGCGTCAGGCCGGAGGGCGTTGACGAAGCGGCCAGCGCCAGCAGACCCCAGGGGTCGCCGTGCAGCGAGCATTCGTGGTTGGGCGCGAAGGCGGGCGCGAGCGCCACGCGTTCGCGGTGCGGGCAGGAGGGCGAGGCCGCGAGCCCCGTCTCGGGGTCTATGTCCACGAACGTGACCGACGCGGGGCGCGTGAACTCCGCGCCGCCCAGTTCCGGCCTCAGTTCCACCGCGCGTTTGACGAACTCCGTCCACGCGGGCAGCGCCGCGTCCGCGCCCGTCAAGTCCAACTCGCCGCCGTCGTCGAAGCCGACCCACACGACGCAGACGAGGTTCGGCGTGTAGCCCGCGAACCAGCCGTCGCGCGACGTGCCCGTCTTGCCCGCGACGGCCGTGCCCTTGAAGGCTCCGCGCGCGGCGCGCGCAGTCCCGCGGTCGATGACGGCCGAGAGCATGTCGGTCAGCATGTACGCGGTCGCGGGCTTCAAGACCTGCTCGCCCGAAACGATCTCTTCGTCAAACTCCGTCTCGCCGCCCGCGCCCTCGACGCGCAGGAGCGGGGCGGGTCGCACGCGGCGGCCGCCGCCCGCGAGCGCCGTGTAGGCCGACGCCACTTCGAGCGGCGTCGCCTCGGTCGTCCCGAGCGCGAGCGAAGGGTAGGGCTTAGGCCGCGGCAGCCCCAAACGTTCGGCGAGAGACGCGACGCGCGTCAGCCCCGCGCGCATCGCCACGTCCACCGTGACGACGTTGAGCGAGCGGACGAGCCCCGTCCGCAGCGTCACGTCGCGCATCGAGAAGCCGCCGCCGTAGTTCGCGGGGCGGTAGCGCGAGCGCGTGTCGTAGGCGAACTCGCGCGGCGCGTCCGTCGAGAGCGTGAGCGGCGAGATGCCCGCCTCCAACGCCGCCCCGAAGACGACGGGCTTGAAGACCGAGCCCGGTTGCCGGCGCGCGTCGGTCGCGCGGTTCAGTTGCGACGCGGCGTAGGAGGTGCCGCCGACCATCGCGAGGACGTGCCCCGTCCGCGGGTCGAGCGCGACGAGCGAAGCCTGCGGCCTGCGCTTGCCCTTGAAAACTTTTTCCAGCCGCTCGACCTGCCGCCCGACGGCCTCTTCGGCCACGCGCTGTAAGTCGAGGTCGAGCGTCGTGTAGACGCGCAGGTTCTGCCCCGACTCTTCCGAAGAGTCTGCGAGGCGCGACTCGACCTCGCGGCTGGCGTAGTCGATGAAGTAGGGCGCGACGGCGTCGGCGCGCTCAAGGGGCGCGACCGCGACCGGCTCGTCGGAGGCGGCGCGCGCCTGCTCCGCGTTGATGGCGCCGTCGCGCAGCATCCCCGCGAGCACGACGTTGCGGCGGGCGCGCGCCGTGTCCGGGTGGCGGTCGGGCGCGTAGCGGCCCGGGCTCTGGATCATGCCGGCGATGGTGGCGGCCTCGGCGAGCGAGAGGTCTTTCAGCTCCTTGCCGAAGAAGACGCGCGCCGCCTGCCGGACGCCGCGCACGGCGATGGAGCCGCGCTGGCCGAGGTATATCTCGTTGCAGTAGAGCGCGAGGATGTCCTGCTTAGACAGACGGCTCTCGACGACGGAGGCGAGCGCGGCTTCGCGGAACTTGCGGCGGAGCGTGCGCTCCGGGGTGAGATAAGTGTTCTTGACGAGTTGCTGCGTGATGGTCGAGCCGCCCTGCTTCAACTCGCGCGCCTCGTCGCTCCAACTGAAGGCCGCGCGCGCGACGCCCCAGAGGTCTACGGCGCCGTGCTCGAAGAAGCGCCGGTCTTCGATGGAGAGCACGGCGCGGCGCAAGGTTTCGGGTATCTCTTCGTAGGTGAGCGCGGCGCGGTCGGAAGTCTTCTCGACGGCGTCGATGGTGAGCGGTTCGGGCGCAAGCGTGTAGGAGTCGAGCAGCGCGCCGTCGCCGCGAATCTCCGAGACGCGCCCGCGGCGGTCGAACTCGACGCGGACGACCGACGCGCCCGAGGCGTCCTCCGAGACGGACGAGTCCGAGGGGAGGATTTCGACCGCGCCGTCTTCAACTTTAAACCTTCCGTTCCACACGCGGCTCGCCTCGCCCTCGACGTAGCCCGCGCGGCGCAGCACTTCCGTCAGGCGCTCGGCCGTCATGCTCTGCCCCGCGCGCAGCGTGCGCGGCGCGGCGTACAGCCCCGCGCGGCTCGTCAGGTAGCCCGAGGCCAGACGCGCGTCAACGACTTTCGAGTAGTGTGAGTACAGGTAAGCGAAGGCGGCCGCGGTGGCGACGACCGCGGCGACGGTCAGCGCGCCGACGACCCTGAGCGCGCGTTTGAATGTGAACACGCGGCGGGCGCCCCTGTCCTGATAGAGCGTCGCGCGCGCGCGGCGGCGGTGTGGACGGCGTGCGTCCGTTGCGTGTGAACCGGCGTCCGCCGCCTGTAGATTTGTCGCCATTCGTCCCTCTCGCCGCAGGGCACACGTCCGCCCGGGGTTGGCCGATTTGATTCCCTCTGCTTTGCCGGAAGTAAACGACTAATCAACACTAATTTCTCGTTCGCGGGAGGCGGGGAGAGCCTGACCGTTGCCTCCGCCCAATCGCACGCGCTCAGCCGAACATCATCGAGAACGCCGCCGTCGAGACGGCGAGCGTCACCAGCACCATGATGACGGCCAGCAGTTTCATGAACTCGTCAGCTATCTCCCTCATCTGTCCCTCTGTCCCCCTTATCCTTACTGCAACCGCTCGCCAACGACATTGCAACGACCATGCCGACGCACGCCGGGGCACGAGAAGGCTCGTAAGCCTCCCTTTTTACGACTTAAACATTCTCGCCGGTCTGTGCGCGCCGGGCGCTCGGCCGCTTTCCGTACAAAGCGGTGGGGACGAAAACAGTACCGCGAGCGTTAAACGAGCGGGTCGGGGTCACGCGATACGTTTGTATGACGTGACCCAGACCCGCTCGCTTAACGCTCGCGGTGCTGTTTATTGGCGGCTGCGGCGGAGGCCGAACCAGCCCTGGCTCTCTTCGGACTGGGGTTCGAGCAGTTCTTTGAGGGCGGGGATGGCGGCGCGCGCGGCCTCGACGCCCGCGTCGATGAACTCTGCGGCGCGGGAGAGTTCGTCCCAGCGGAGGTGGCCGACCGAAGGGCTGATAACCACGTCGGCGAGTTGCCGCTGGTGCTCGACGGCCACGCGCTGCACGACGAGCATCGACTGTAAGAGCACGCCGATGACCGAGGTCGGCGGCCCCATGAACTTCGCGCCCTCCGAGTTCACGTCAACGGCCACGACCACCTCCGCGCCGAGCGAGCGCACGACCGAGACGGGGAGGTTGGCGACGAGCCCGCCGTCCACGAGCTGTCGCCCCTCGGAGTCGGTGACGGGCACGTACCACCCGGGCACGGCGCAGCTCGCGCGGATGGCGAAGCCGAGCTCGCCCTCGTCGCGCATGACGACGCGCGCGCCCGTCTGCAAGTCGGTGGCGACGGCCGCGAAGGGCACAAGCAGCTCCTCGAAGCGCGTGACGGGGAAGCGCGCGCGCACGTACTCCTCAAGGAACGCGTTCGACTGGACGCCGAGCCTCGAGAGCGTCATCCGCCCGAGGTCGCGCCAGCGCAGAGAGCGGCCGACCTGCTCGATGTCTTCAATGGGCATCCCCGCGGCGAGCGCCCCGCCGACGAGCGCGCCAGCGCTGGTGCCGGCCACGCAGTCCACGCGGACGCCGTGCTCGGCGAAGACCTTCAGCACGCCGACATGCGCCAGCCCGCGCGCCGCCCCGCCCGAGAGCGCGAGCCCAAGCCGCGGTCGCCTGCCCTTCCTGTCCGACTTGCGCCACATAAAAATGTTCGGGACGTGCGTCTCAAAAATTTATAGACGCCCGTCTGTAAGAACGCGCGAGGAGAGTCCGGGGTTTCGGCCGGGAGAGCGTCTTTCAGTTCGCGCGGGGACGCGCGCCGCGCACGGGCGAGCCCGCGCCGCGCGCCGCGCCGCCGCCCTCGGGGCGCTGCACGCCGTCGCCCAGCGACTCGTCAAGGATGGTGATGCGCGCGGCGGCGCGCGCCTCTTCGAGGAAGGCGTCGGTGTCCGACTCGACCTTGCGCTCGACGATTTCGGACTGCAACTCGTTGTAGACAGCCTTCAGCTCGGGGACGACGACGCCCGGCCGCTGGCGCCGGTGACGCGGGACGTAGGCTTCGCGATAGTAAGCCTCGACCTCCTGTGGGGTGACGACGGTGAAGGAGCGGAAGCGGAAGTCGAGGTACTTCTCCATGTCTATGCGCTCGTGGATGATCTCGCGCAGTTGCGTGGCCGTGAGGCCGACGCGCTCAAGGCGACGCTGAAACTCCGCCTGCGAGGGGAAGCGGTTGACGAGCTCGGCCTCGGCCTTCTTCATCTCCTCCTCGGTGGCGTGGACGTGCGGCAGCTTCTCGGCCTCCTGCACGACGAGCCGCTGGTCGATGAGGAGTTCGAGCGCGCGGCGCAAGTCCTCGCGGCGCGGGCTGTCGATGGGCAGGTTCGGCTGGAGAGCGAGCTGCCACAGGAGGTCTGAGTAGGTGATGAGTTCGGCGTCGTTGACGACGGCCACCATCCGGTCGACGACCTCGCCGCCCCCGGCCGCGGGGGTCTGCGCGCGCGCGCCCGCCGCGAACGCTAAGACAAGGAAGATTGAACCACAGAGACACAGAGACACAGCTTTAAGAGAACTAAAGGTGAAGCTGTGTCTCTGTGTCTCTGTGGTGAATGTTTCTTTCATAACAGTCATCGCGGCCGAAGTCTCAGAACGTTTGCCCGAAGCGGAAGTGTAACTGGTTGTTCTTCAGGCGGTGGATGGCGGTGCCGCCGCCAAACTGCGGGACGAGGAACTCGGGCGGGTTGAGCAGGTAGGCCCAGTCCGCGCCGATGGAGCCGAGCGGCGTCTTGAGCCGCAGCCCCAGGCCCGCGGTGTGCGTCCACTTCTGGCACGAGTTCGGGTCGCGCCCCGCCTCGCAGCGCCCCGAGCGGAAGAGGTCGCGCGCGCGGTCGAAGACGTTGCCGCCGTCGTAGAAGGGCACGGCCTGAATGTTGCGCGTGAGCGCGACGCGCGCCTCAAGGTTGACAACCGCCATCGCGTTGCCGCCGATGGGCACGGTGAACGGGTTGACCGTGACGACCTCGCCCTCGCGGTCGCGGAACGTCCCGCACGGCGGGAGGAAGGCGGGCGGCGGGTTCGTGTTCGGCACGGGGCCGGGCTGCGGCCCGAACGTGCAGAAGGGCGCGACGACGCGCGGGCCCGCCTCCTCGAAGCTGAAGCCCCGGAGAGAGGTCGCGCCGCCCGCGAAGAAGCGCTCGCTGATGGGCAGGCGCCGGTCGGGGTCGTCCAACACGCCGTTGCCGTTGCGGTCGGAGGGGCTGAAGATGCTGGCGAGCCCGAGCTGCACACTCGCCGCCAGCACCGTGTCGCGCAGGCGCCCGAGGGCGTGGTAGCGCTGGTACCGCAGGTTCAGCTTGTTGAAGGAGAGGTTGCCGCCGAGCGCCTTGGCCGCGAGCGCGTAGTCCACGGTCAGGAAGTCGCCGCGCGTCGGGTCGAACTGCCGGTCGCGGGTGTCGCGCGCAAGGCTTGCGCCGAAGCGCGAGAGGCGCACGCCCTGGTCGGGGCGCAGCACGTTGGCGATGAGCAGGCTCTCGACGTTGAAGAGGCGCACGTCCTCGTAGTTATAGCGCAGGAAGAGCGTCGTGCGCTTGCGCTGCGCGCCCGCGGGCGTCAGCTCGTATTCGAGGTCGCGGCTCGTCTCCAGGTTGACCGTGAAGCGGTTGATCGAGGGGCCGCTGACGCTCTGGCCGAACTCGTCGATCAGCTCGCCCTCCGCGTCGAAGCGCTGGACGATGCCGTTGGTGCCGCGGTCGATGCTCGTGCGGAAGAAGCGCGTGACGGACGTGTCGCGCGAGTACTGCACGGAGAAGGTGAGCGGCGCGAAGCTCTTCTCGCCGTAGCGCCGGAAGCGCGGGTCGAAGTACTCGACGCGCGCGAGCTGCTGCTGGCGGCTGAAACGCGTGCGCAGCGCCCCCTGCCGGAGCTTGCCGAAGAGGTTCGAGTTGCGTATCTCGAACCCGCCGAGGGCGCCCGTGTCGGTCGAGAAGCCGACGATGTACTCGGTCGTGATGCTCTTGCGCTCCTGCACGTCGATGATGACATCACGGCGCTTGTAGCCGCCGGGGCCGTCCGGCGCGGGCTCGGTGCGGATGAGCACCTGCTGGAACGCCTCGGCCGTGTTCAGCAGTATCCGCTCGCTCTCGGCGAGGTCGTCGCCGCGCAGCACCTCGCCCGAGCGCAGGGGGATGGCTTCGAGCACGGCGTCCCGGTTCGTCCGCACCACGCCGTTGACGTAGATGTTGTTGATGTAGAACTTGTCCGACTCGTTGACCTGATAGACGAGCCGCACCTGCGCGTCGCCACCGGCCGCGGGCGGCAGCTCGTCGAAAGAGACCTGCACGTCGGCCTCGACGTAGCCGTGGCGGACGTAGTGCGAGCGGATGCGCTCGCCGTCGGCGCGCGCGACCGTGCGCGAGTAGGGGCCGCCCACGACGAGGCAGCCGTCGCCGGCCGGGAGCCCGAGCGGCGTCACCTCGCCCGGCGCGGCGCCCGCCGCGCAGCGCGCGTCGCGCAACTGCGCCGCCGTGTAAATCTGGTTGCCGCGCACCTCGATGTCGGCGACGCGCGTGAGCGCGCCTTCGCTGACGGCGAAGGTGATGATGAGGCTGTCGCTCTCAAGCGTGATGCCGCGGCGGACGGAGACGGCGGCGTCGCGGTAGCCCATGTCGCGCATGCGCGCCTCGATGAGCCGCCGGTCGCGCTCCAGCGCGTCCTCGCTCGTGTAGCCGCGGCCGTACCCGAGGAGCGGGATGATGCCGAGCACGTTGGCCGTCTGCGTGCGGAGGTCGGCGTCCACGTCCTCAATCGAGAGCCGGTCGGTGCCCTCGATGCGCATCTCGGTGAGCTTGAAGCGGCGGCCGCGCTCGACCTCGTAGGTGATGGTGACGTTGCTGTTGGCCAGCTCGTCCGGGTTCAAAAGCTCGCAGGGGTTGAACTCGGCGCCGAGCGTGTCGGGCGGGGGCGCGAGCGGCGGGGTGACGGCGCAGACGGCCGTGACCTCGTTGAAGAAGTAGCCCTCCGACTGGAGGCGGTTGCTGATGCGGCGCTCGCCCTCGACGATGGCCGAGTAGTCGATGGTGCCTTCGCGCTCGACGGGGAGGAGTTCGCGCAGGCGTTTCTCGCTCAGCTCGTAGCCGGTGACGTTGACCGTGACGCGCGGGCCGACGCTCCCCCGGAGCGTGACGGCGATGCGGTTGTTGGCCGAGTCGAGACGAATCTCGGGCTCCTCGAAGCGCGGGGCGAGGTGGTCGGTCTCGATGACGGCGCGGCGGATGCGCGCCACGTCCTCGCCGAGCGCCGACTGCGTGAAGTGCTCGCCCGGTTGCAGCGTCATCTCGCGGCGGACTTCGGCGAGCGCCGCGCCGTCGAAGCCCTTCACGTCGATGGTGAAGGATTCGAGCGTGGTGGGGGCGCCCGGCCGCACGTCGAAGATGACCGTCGAGCGCGTGCGCGTCGCGTCGAGCCGCGTGTCGTAGGAGACCTCGGCGCGGTAGTAGCCGCGGTCGTGCAGGTAGGCCACGATGGCCTCGGCGTTCTCGCGCAACGCGGCGTCGTTGATGCGCCGGCCCGGCTCAAGCAGCGTGACGCGCGAGCGCAGCTCGTCCTCGCTCACGTCGGCGCCGGGCGTGGAGTGGATGGTGAACTCGACGCGCTCGACCGCGACGCGCGGGCGCATCACGAAACGGAGCGCGACGCGGGGACGGCCGTCGGCGCCATTGCCCGTGGCGTCGCGCGCCTCGACGCGCACGTCGGCGACGCGCCCCGTGTCGAAGAGCGCCTGCAAGGACTCGCGCACGAGCACGGCCGAGAAGACGGCGCCGGCCGCGATGCGCAGCCGCCCGCGCAGCTCGGCGAGCGCCGACTCGGCGACCGACGCCTCCTCCACGTCGAGCGTCACGCTCTCGACCGTGCGCCCCTCGTACCGGCTCAGGTCGGGCGCGCGGCGCGCCCCGCCGCCCGACGCCGCGACCGCGGGCGCTAACAGCAATACCAGAGTAAAAAAGATGACCCGCTGGATAGTCACAGTAGTCAGTAGTCAGTAGTCAGTAGAAAATCTTTCTTTATATCGAATCGTCCGGGTGTCAGCGTCAATAGTCGTCGAGCGGAGCCTACTGCCTACTGCCTACTGTCTACCCCCCCAATCAATACCTCTTCCGGAAGCGCAGCTCGAAGTTGAAGTTGTTGCTGCGCGTGCTCAGGGTGTCGGTCGAGCCCTGCTGGTACTGCGCGATGAACGAGAGGCGGTCGCTGACGCGATACTCGACGGCGATGACCTGGTTGGACTCGCCCGTCACGTTGGTCGAGTAGGTGATGGCGAGGTCGCGGTTCACCTGCCGCCCCACGGTCAGCCTCGCCGTCGGGCTCTGGCCGCCGCGCCCCGCGATGACGGGGTCGAACTCGAAGCGGTTCAGGCCGAAGAGCTTGTCGGTCGCCTTCTGCACCGGCGCGTTAATCAGCGTGTCCGTCAGGAGACTCGTCGCCGTCCCGAGGCCGGTCTGCGCCAGCGTCGAAGTGCCCTCGGGCCCGCCCGAGAGGTTCCCCGTCGTGATGAGCGCGATCACGTCGGCCTGCGGCAGCGGCGGGTCGGACGTGGCCGTCGTCTGCAAGCCCCCCGAGAGCGGCCCCGACATCGTCACCGTCACGCGGTAGCCGCGGATGTCGGACTGCGCCTGAAGGTTGATGACGGGCGGCGCCTCCACCCGCGGCGGCAGGTCAACGATGGCGCGCAGGATTTCGTAGCGGTCGTTGCGGAACGAGACGGTGCCGCGCGACGCCGTGATGCGCCCCGAACTGACCGGCGCGTCAATCGGCCCGTGCACGCGCAGGTTGAGCGAGCCGACCATGTCCGCGAGGTTGTTGCGCACGACGAGCGCGTCCTGCCCCTGGATGGTCAGGTCGACGGTCGTCGGCCCGAAGAGGCCGGCGGCGCCCGGCGCCCCGGTGACGCCCGACGTGATGGGCACCTCGTTGCGGCGGTCGATCAAGTCCGCGAGGTCGATGTCCTCCGTGATCTCCGTGCGGCGCACCTTGACCGTGCCCTCGGCGATGATGCCCTCGGTGCCGCCGCGGATTTCGACGCTGGCGTCGGCCGTGGTCGGGAGGTCGCCGAGGAAGGAAGGCAGCGTGACGAAGGCCGCCGCCGGCACCGTCACGTTCTCGCCGCGCGCGACGAGCCGGAACTGCGTCGGCTGGAAGCCCGAGATGAGCGCGCCGCCCGTCGCCGAGAGGCGCCCGCCGCCGAGCCGCGCCGTCAGGGATTCGAGCGTGGCCTGGTTCGAGTTGAAGCGCACCGACCCGTTGATCTGCGTCGCCGTCAGCCGCTCGTTCTGTAAGAGGAGCGCGAGCGAGGCGTTCTGGACGGAGGCCGTGCCCGTCACCTGCGGCTGCTCGAACGTGCCGCCGACCGCGACCGCCACGCGCGCCACGCCCGAGAGGAACGTGTTGCGGCTGGCGCTCGACAGGAAGCGGAGGTTCAAGTCGCCGTTGACCGTCAGGTTCTGCGTCCCGCCGGGGCCGAGCGCGGCCGTGCCGCCGAACGTGATGTTCGTCCCCGTCCCCGTGAAGCGCGTCCGCTCGAACGTGACCTCGTTCGGCTTGAAGGTGACGACGAGCGGGCTCTCGGCCCGCAGCTCCACGTCCTGCACCTGCACGGCCAGCTCGGAGAACTCGGCGCGCCCCGAGATGGTGTCGGCCAGCGTGGCGTCCTCGTCGTCGCTCAGGAGCGTGCCCGAGGCGACGATGCTGCCCGTGGCGCGCCCCGTCACCTGCACGTTCGGGTTGTTGAGCAGCGCGGCGAAGAGCGGCGTCAGGTCTGCGCCCGTGATCGTCGTCTCGACCTTCACGGGGAAGTTCTCGCCCGCGAGGTCTAACTCGGCGCGGACGATCTGCGGCCGGCCCAGCAGCCCCGTCGTCAGCTCGACGACGAACTTCTGCTCCTGCGTCATGCGCCCCACGAGCGTGAGCTGACCGGCGGACTGCCCGTTGATGGTCACGTCGCGCCCCTCCGCGTTGATGTCCGCGCGGAGCGTGGTCGGCTCGGCCACGTTGCCGGAGAGCAGGGCGTTGAAGTCGGCCTTGCCCGCGAGCGCCGGCAGGCCGCCGCCGCCGAAGAGTGCGCCGACTAACCCGAGGTCTACGTTCTTGCCTTCGACGCGGAAGTCCTTCACGGTAGCGGCCGGGATGCCCTGCCCGCCCGACGCGATCTCGATGCCGCCGGCCGCCGTGATGTTCCCGTCGCCGAGCCGCATGTTGAAGCTGTTGAGCATGACGCTCGAACCGCTGAAGGTGGCGTTCGCGTCGATCTCGTCGTACGGCGTCGCGCCGATGCGGCCCGAGGCGACGTGCAGTTTGGCGCTGCCGGTCATCGCGCCGGGGTAGCCCTTCACGCTGACCTCCCCCGAGGCCGCCCCCATCCCCGAGAGGTTGCCGGCGAGTGTGCTCGGCGAGCCCTTGCCGTCCGGGCCGAGCGCGGCGAGCAGGTTCCCGGCGTTGACGTTTTTGAGTTCGGCGTCGAACTCGATGTTGTTCTCGCCCACGCGCGGGATGGTGGCCTTGAACGTCACGCCGCCGCCGTCGGGCTCGTCGAGCCGGCCGTTGGCGATGCTCGTCTCGACGGCGTTCGAGGCCACGTCGGCCGAGACGGCGCCGAGGTCGCGCCCGCGCAGGGCGAGCGACTGAAGCTCGAAGCGTCCGTTGACGACCGGCGCGTCGAGGTCGCCCGCCACCGTGCCGCTGAAGCGCAGGTTGCCGCCGAGCCCGACGACTTTCAACGCGTCGTCATATTTGGAGAGCAGCCCCGTCGAGAGCACAACGTTCTGGAACTCCGCGGCGTCCGTCGAGTTGAGGTTGACGGCGAGGTCGGAGCCGCCCTGGAAGGAGAAGCGGCCCGTCGCGGTCAGCTCGGTCGCGCCCGCGCGCAGGTTCGCGCGCTCGACCTGGAAGAGGCCGCGGTCGGCCGTCAGCGCCAACTGCCCCGTCAGGGGCGTGCGCGCCGACTCGTCCTTACCGGTCGCGCCCTCGAAGGTCGCGTCCACGCGCCCCGAGGCGAGCTTGAAGTTCGTGCCGGGGAAGTCGAGGTTGACCGTGCCCGTCGCCGCGCCCGTCAGCGGCACGGCGTTGCCAGAGGTGAGCGCGAGCAGTCCGCCCGCGTCAACGTTCTCGAAGGTCGCCCGCACGCTTGAGCCCGCGCGGTTCGACGTGGCGATGGTCGCGCGCCCGCGCGCGCTGCCGCCGAAGAGGTCGGCGACGAAGTCGTTCAACTGAACCTGCTCGTTCGTCGCAACCACCGCCGCGCGCGCCTGCCCGAGGTTCAACTGACCCAGCACGCCGCCGCCCAGACTCAAGTCCGCGCTCGCGCGGTAGCGCCCGCCCGGCTCCAACGTGAAGCGCGGGCCCGCCAGCCGCACGTTATCCACGCGACCCTGCTGCGCCTGCGCGCCCTTCGAAGTGGGCGGCACGGTGAAGGCGACCGTGCCGACGCCGATGTCGTTCGACGTTCCCTCGACGCGCCCGCCCGGAGAGACCGCGAGCCGCACGCCCGCGACGTTGATGCTGCCCGTGCGCGCGCCCGCCGCGTTCAGCCCCGCGACGTTCAGGCGCGCGATTGTGGCCGTCGCGGAGTTGTCGGGGTTGATGGTGGCGTCAACGCCCGCGGCCTGCACGCCGCCGACGGTGGTGCCGTTCGAGACAATCGTGCCGGCGCGCGCGGAGTCGGCCGTGACCCTCAGACGCCCCTGGTCATCACGCGTCGCCTTCACGCCCGCGACCTGCGCGCCCGCCACGCGCCCGCCCGCGAAGACGACCGAGTCGGCCGAGGCGGACGCGGCGCTGCCGCCCGACACTTCGCCGCCGCGCAACTCGGCCGCGGCGTCCTTCACGAAGAGCCCGGCCAGACTCGTCGAGCCGCTCCGTGCGGCGGCCGCGCGCAGGTCGCCCAGCCACTTGAAGTCGGAGCCCGTCCCCGTCACGCCGCCGACGAGCTGCACCATGTTCAACTGAAAGTCGCCCGCGGTCAGCAGCTCCGCGACGGCCTTCCCGCGCGCCTCGTAAGCGCTGCCCTGCCCCGACGCGCTGCCGCTGACTTGCAGCGCCTTCAGGCGCACGCCGTCGGCCGCGAGCGCGTCCGAGACTACTTGGCCCTCGACTTTGTAACGGTCGCCCTCGCCCTCGACCTTCCCCTCGAAGCGCCCCGCGCCGCGCATCGTCGTCTCAAGGCGGAGCACATCCGAGGTCTGCGTCAGGTCAACGTCGGCGCGCACGTCCATGCGATAACGCAGCGCGCGCCAGTCGTCGAGCGACCCCGCCAGGCGCGCCTCCGCGACGGGCGAGCGCAGCACGAGTTCGCTGATGTCTGCGCGCAACTGGTTCGCGCGCGCGTGCAGCTCCACGTCAATCGGCTCGACCGTCCGGCCGTTCATCGTGAAGGTCGAGCCGGTGGCCGCGAGGTCGATGCGGTTCATGCGGCTCTCGGCGGGCGCGTTGGGGTCGTCGGGCAGGACGGAGACGCGGACGTTCTTCGCCTCGCCGTTGATGTCGTAGCGGCGGTCGTCGTAGTGGACGACGGCGTCGTTGACGGTGACGTGCGCCGTCGAGTACGCGAAGAGGATGCGGCTGTTCGGCTCGGGCGGCGGCACCTTGAGCCCCGAGAAGTTCGAGCGCCCCTCGGCGTCGTAGACGACCCAGATTTCGGGGCGGTCAACGGTCAGTTTTTCGAGGTTAACGTCGCGCGTCAGCTTCAGCGACCAGAGGTCTTCGATGCGGACGGTGGCGA
>JBEVJD010000401.1:0-8057 GCA_040510435.1 Pyrinomonadaceae bacterium
GGCGCGACCAGACTGAAGATGCGCCGCGCCGTCAGCCGCTGCTCCTCGACCGCCGCTGTGTTACCGGAAGTGTTCATAAGTTAGAAGTGAATCGTGCATCGTCAATCGTGAATGGCAAGAGCGGTCTTTAACGATTCACGACTGACGATTGACGATTCACTAGTTTGATCTATAGTTCGTGTACTGCATGTTGATGCCGAAGTCTTTGGCCTTGAGCTGGGCGATGACGTCCTGAAGCGTGTCTCGGTCGCGGCCGGTGACGCGGACGACGTCGCCCTGAATGGCGGCCTGCACCTTGACCTTGGTCTCCTTGATGAACTTGACGATCTCCTTGGCCTTCTCCGAGGGGATGCCCTGCTGGATGGCGGCGTGCTGGCGGACGGTGCCGCCCGCGGCGGGCTCGACGCGGCCGTAGGAGAGCGCCTTGAGCGGCACGCTCCTCCGCACGAGCTTCTGCTGGAGGATGTCGTTCATGTTGCGGAGCTTGGTCTCGTCCTCGGCTGTAAGGATCAACTCCTCCTCGCCTTCGAGCCTGACCTCGGCGCGGCTTCCCTTGAAGTCGAAGCGCTGCCTGACCTCTTTCATCGTCTGGTCGAGCGCGTTCTTGACCTCCGCCATCTCCACCTTCGAGACAATGTCGAATGAGTTCTGTTGGGCCATAAGAAGTGTGACGAACCCGTCACGGCTTTTATAACATTTACGGGCGGAGAGGAAAAGTTGATTGTGCCGTTTGGCGCAAGGTCGCCGCGTCCGCGCGGGCCGAAGTCAGGCCGACCCGACGCCGAAGAGGCGCGAGAAGTTCTCCGAGGTCACGCGCCCAATTTCCTCCGGACGGGCGCCGCGCAGCTCGGCGAGGAAGCGCGCCGTCTCGACGACGTGGGCCGGTTCGTTGCGCCGCCCACGATGCGGCACGGGCGCGAGGTACGGGCAGTCCGTCTCGACCAGCAGACGTTCCGAGGGGACGGCGAGCGCGACTTCTCTCAGCGCGTCGGCCTTTTTAAAAGTGACGTTCCCGGCGAAGGAGATGTAGAAACCCAAGCCTAGCGCGCCCTCCGCCAGCGCCGGCCCGCCGCCGAAGCAGTGCATCACGCCGCCGCGCTCGGCCCCCTCGTACTCCGCGCGGAGGATTTCCAGCGTCTCCGCGTCTGCGTCGCGCGAATGAATGATGACGGGCAAGTTCTCCGCGCGCGCCAGCCGCAGTTGTCGCGCGAAGACTTCGCGCTGCACCTCGCGCGGCGAATTGTCGTAGTGGTAATCGAGCCCTATCTCGCCGAGCGCCACGACGCGCTTACTTCTGACAAACTCAAGCAGCAGACGTTCCGCCGCCTCCGTATACAACTTCGCGTCGTGCGGGTGGACGCCGACCGCGGCGTAGACGCCCTCGTACTTTTCCGCCAACGCGACCGCGCGCTCGAAGTTCCCGCCGTGCGGGTCGCCCGTCCCCACGTTCAGAATCGCGCGCACGCCCGCCCCCCGCGCACGCGCCACAACCTCGTCGCGGTCGCCATCGAACTCCTCACCGTCAATGTGCGCGTGGGAATCAACGAACATAAAAGCAGGGAGTCAGGAGTCAGAATAAGAACAGCGGTCGCCTCTCTTCATTCTGACTCCTGACTCCTGACTCCTGACTTCTTCACCTCAACCTTGCCCCGTTCGGCACGTCTTCGGCGAAGGTGGCGAGGACGGGGCGGCCCTCTTCGCCGACGGAGGCGGCGAGCACCATGCCCTGCGACTCGAAGCCGCGGAGCTTGCGCGGCTTGAGGTTCGAGACGATGACGATCTTGCGGCCGACCATCTTCTCGGGCTCGTAATACTCGGCGATGCCGGCGAGAATCTGCCGCGGCTCCGCCTCGCCCACGTCCACGGTGAAGCGCAGGAGCTTGTCCGACTTCGGCACGCGCTCGGCCGTTAGAACCTGCCCGACGCGCAGCTCGACCTTGACGAAGTCCTCAATCGAAATGTACGTGGCGACGCCCTCGGGCGCGACGGCGCCGGCCTGCGACTCGGGCGCGGCCGGTGGAGGTTGAGCCTCGGTCGCGCCCTGCTGCGGCGGCTGTTCGGGCTGTGTGCCGGCCGCGGTCGGCGCGCCGGGCACGGCCGCCTGCGTGGCGTGCGCGCCGCCCTCGGTCGTTGACGAAGGGGTTGCTGACTGAACCTCCGCCTCTTTACGCTGTGTCATCTCTTTCTCAATCTCTGACATCGTCTTCGCCTTGTCTATCCGCGGAAAGAGCGGCGCGACCTCGCCGACGCGCTCGCCCGCGCGCAGGCCGCCCCAGCTCAAGCCCGCGGGGTCTAACTCCTGCGGGTCTCCTCCCAACCCCAACTGCTTCCAGATGGCCCCCGAAGATTCCGGCATCACCGGGTAGAGCAGCACGGCGAGCCAGCGCAGCGTCTCGGCCGAGCGGTAGAGCACCGCGCCCAGCGTCTCGCGCTGCTCCTCGTCGCGCGCAAGCTCCCACGGCTTCGCCTCGGAGATGAACTTGTCCACGCGCGCGATCATGCCCCACGCCGCTTCGAGCGCGCGGTGGAAGGCGTACTCGTCCACGTGCTGCACGAACTGGTCGCGCACCAGCTCAAGGCTCGTCGAAAGCTCCTGCGCGTCGGAATCCACGCCCGCGCGCTTGGCGAACAGGCGCCGCGGCTCCGAGATGTCGGGCGCGGGGACGACCGCGTCGAAGTACTTGTGAATCATCGTCACCGTGCGGCTGACGAGGTTGCCGAGCCCGCTGGCGAGGTCGCTGTTCGAGCGGTCGAGGATGACTTCGTAATCGACCTTGCTGTCCTGCCCGAAGGACATCTCGCGCAGGAGGAAGTAGCGCACGGCGTCCGGCTTGAAGTAGCGCAGGAGGACGGGCAGTTCCAGCGCGTTCCCCAGCGTCTTCGAGCCCTTCTTCCCAGTCTGGTCGAGCCACAGCCCGTGCGCGACGACCGTCTGCGGCAGCTCGACGCCCGCGGCCAGCAGCATCGCCGGCCAGAGCACCGCGTGCTGCCGCAGGATGTCTTTGCCGAGCAGGTGGACGCCGGGCCAGAACTTCTCGAAGAGGTCTTCGCCCAACTGCGCCTTGCGCTGCTCGCCGCCCCAGCCGAGCGCGGTGATGTAGTTGATGAGCGCGTCGAACCAGATGTAGACGGTGTGCTGCGGGTCGTCCGGGACGGGGATGGCCCAGCTCACCGAACTCTTCAGGCGACTGATGGACACGTCTTCGAGCCCGCCGCGCACGAGGCTGGTGACCTCGTTGCGCCGCGCGTCGGGGCGCACGAAGTCCGGGCGCGACTCGTAGATTTCGAGCAGCGTCTCGTCGTAGTCGGACAGACGGAAGAAGTAGCTCTCCTCCGAAACCCTGTCGAGCGGGCGCTCGTGGATGGGGCACAAGGGTAGTCCCCCCTCCTCGGCGGCGGGAATCATCTCGGCCTCGGTCTTGAACGTCGCGCACGGCGCGCAGAACCAGCCCTCATAGAAGCCCTTGTAGATGTTTTCGCGCCCCTTCGGCGTCTGGCGCGCGGCCGCGCGCCGCCAGAACTCGGACGCGCCCTCGTAATGGAACGGCTCGGTCGTGCGCATGAAGATGTCGTAGCCGCCGTGCTCCGTGTCGAGCGCGAAGGCGGCGAACATCTTCTTCAGCTCGCCGACGACCCAGTCAACGTGCTCGCGCGGCGTGCGCCCGGCCCTGGCCGACGCGCGCTCGATGTTCGTCCCGTGCTCGTCCGTCCCCGTCAGGAAGTATGTCTCGTAACCGCGCTGCCGCTTATAGCGTCGCAGAAAATCCGCGACGACGGTCGTGTACAGGTGCCCCATGTGCGGCAGACTGTTCGCGTAGTAAATAGGTGTCGTGATGTAGAAGGTTTTCATGTAAGCGAAGGCTTTTTTACCTCGTTTCCGAACTTGCGCGCGCGCATGCGCGACATCTACGCACTCGCGCAAAACGTTGGCGCGAGTGCGTAGATGTTATGCGCGCGCCAGCGCATCTTAACTACAGAGGCGTAGAACTTTTCTACCTCCGCGCGCATTTTAACTACAGCGACGTAGAACTTATCTATCTCCGCGCGCATGTTATGCGCTGGCATGCGCATAATATCTACACGCTCGCGCATGTTATGCGCTGGCGTGCGCATGATATCTATATGCTCGCGCATTTTAACTACAGAGGTGCGGAACTTATCTATTTCCGTGCGCATATTATGCGCGGGCGTGCGCATAACATCTACACGCGTGCGCATTTTAACTACGGGGGCGCGGAACTTTCCTACCTCCGCGCACATGTTTTGCGCACGCCCGCGCATAATATGCGCGCGTGAGCGCAAGACCTGCGCTCACGCGCGCATGTTAACTAAAAGGCTCAGCCTTTCTTATAACGTCCCCCGCGCGGCACAGTCCAGACGTAGACCGTCCGATACAGATTCTTCCAGGGGACGCGCACGGACTTTTCGGGCGGCCAGTCGCCCATGCGGAAGTCGTGCGAGACGATGCGCGAGCCGGGCTTAAGCTCGCGCAGGAGCTTCGGGCGGAGCATGACGTTCAGCCTGTCCGACAGGTAGAGCGTGACGACCGTCGCGCCCGACAGGTCTGCCGCGAACATGTCGCCGAGGCGGAAGGTGACGAGGTTGTCGAGCCCTTCGCGCTTCGCCGTCTCCGCCGCCTCTTCGACGAGCTTCGGGTCAATGTCGATGCCGACCGCGCGCACTCCGTACTGTCTGGCCGCCGCCAGCGGGATGCGCCCGTCGCCGCTCCCGAGGTCGATGAGCACGTCTCCCTTCTTGAGACGAGCCTGCCGCAGCATCTCGTCAACCGTCTCGGGCGGCGTCGGGACGTAGATCACGTCCGGCCTGCGCAGAGGACGCTGACGGCGCTGAGCCGTGCGCCCGATTCTCTTCTTCTGAAGCGCGGTGCCCGCGCGCGTCGCGGCCCCGACCGCGGGCGCCGCGGCCACGAGCACGCACGCGGCCAGCGCGATTTTCGTCAGCAACATTCTCATCCTTCACTTCTCGCGTATGAGCGCCATCGCCTCGGCGCGCGTGCGCGAGTCTTTGCGGAAGCCGCCGCGGATGGCCGAGGTGATGGTGACAGCGCCCGGCTTCTTCACGCCGCGGATGGTCATGCAAGTGTGCTCGGCCTCCATCACGACCATCACGCCCAACGGCTTCAACCCCTCGAAGAGCGTGTCGGCTATCTCCGAGGTCAGACGCTCCTGCACTTGCAGGCGCCGCGCGAAAGTCTCGACGAGCCGCGCGAGTTTCGACAGCCCGACGATGCGACCCTCCTTCGGGATGTACGCGATGTGGCACTTGCCGACGAAGGGCGCGAGGTGGTGCTCGCACAGCGACGCGAAGTGTATCTCCTTCACGATGACCATCTCGTCGTGGCGGTCGCCCGGGAGCGCCTGCACGTGCTGCACGGGGTCTTCGCGCATCCCCTCGGTCAGTTCCGCGTACATCTCCGCCACGCGCCGCGGCGTCCGCTGGAGGCCGGCGCGCTCGGCGTCCTCGCCCACACCTTCGAGGATGAGCCGCACCCCGCGCTCGATCTTTTCGAGGTCAACCCCGCGCACGTCGCCCCCCTCGGAGCCATCATCCGGCTCGGTCGCGGAGAAGATCGTAGCCATCGTTTGCGCCTCCCCGAAGTCTAGAACCCTTCAACTTTCCGAACGCCGGAACGCCGCCGACGCCGCGTCCTGCACGACGCGCAAAGGGACGCCCGCGCGCAAGGCGGCCGCGCGACAATCCTCGAACTCGGGCGTCGCGCCGACCACGCGCCCCGCCTGGAGCGCGACCTTGACGGCAATCGTACCGAACTCGGTCTCCACAGTCACGGCCTCCCTCTCCAACGTTCTGCGGGACACCGCGTACGAGCGCACGCCCAGCGTCGGCGTCTCCGCGAAGAGCAGGCCGCGCATCGCCTCGGCGTCCGACGGCCGGCAGAGTATCGAGACGAGCACGCCCGGCCGGTTCTTCTTCATCTGCACGTGCGTGAAGAAGCAGTCGAGCGCGCCGCCCGCCAGCGCACGCTCCATCAGGTAGCCGAGGACTTGCGGCGACACGTCGTCCACGTTTGTCTCGACCATCAACAACTCCTCATCTCCCTGTGGTGAGACGCCTGACGGCGTCTCTTCGGCCTTATCGGACACGCCGACGATTACGCGCAGCACGTTCGGAAAATTCTTGTACTCCCGCGTCCCCGCGCCGTAGCCCGTGGCCTCGACACGCATCCGCGGCAGCGCGCCGAACTCTTCGCAGAGCGTCGCCACGATGGCGGCGCCCGTCGGCGTGACCAGCTCGCCCTTGATGTCGGTCGAGTAGATGGGCGCACCTTTCAACAACTCCGCGACCGCGGGCGGCGGGACGGGGAAACGCCCGTGCTCCATCTCAACCGTGCCGCTCCCGACGTGCAGGGCGGAGGCGGCGAAGCGCTCGACGCCGAGCAGTTCGAACGCGATGCACGCGCCGACCACGTCCACGATGGCGTCCACGGCGCCGACCTCGTGGAAGTGTATGCGCTCGACGGGCACGTCGTGGACGCGCGCCTCGGCCTCGCCCAGCCGGCGGAAAATCTTCAGCGCGCGCTCCTTCACCGAGTCGTTCAGTTGCGAGCCGCCGATGATCTTCTCGATGTGCGAGAGGTGCCGGTGCTGCTTCTCCTCGCGCGTCAGGCGCACGACGGCGCGCGTCGCGCTGATGCCGCTGCGGTCAACCTTCTCGAATCCGATCTCGTAGCCGTCCACGCCGAGCAGCGTCAGCCGCTCGGTCAGCTCGCGCGCGTCCGCCCCGGCGTCCACGAGCGCGCCGAGTGTCATGTCGCCGCTGATGCCGGCGAAACAGTCGAAGTAGATAGTCCTCAACTAAACTCCCTCTTCATCCAGCAGGGGCAACACCTCGCCCGCAGCGCCCCGCAGCGTCACGTCGCAGGCTTCGGAGAGAGGCGTCGGCTCCGGGTTGACCTCGACGAGAAACGCGCCCGCCTCGGCCGCCGCGAAGGGCAGCCCCGCCGCCGGGTAGACGATGGCCGAAGTGCCCACGACGAAACACACGTCACACGCCGCCGCGCCCGCGGCCGCCGAAATCCAGACGCGCTCCGGCAGCATCTCGCCGAAGAGCACCACGTCCGGCCGCATCTGTCCGCCGCACTCGACGCACACGGGCGGGCGCACGCCCGAAGACTTCTCGCGCAGGTCTTCCCTGCCCCCACACTTCAAACACCGCGCGCGCCAGACGTTGCCGTGCAGTTCGAGCACCCCGCGCGAGCCCGCCTCGGCGTGCAAACCGTCTACGTTCTGCGTGGCGAGCGTGAACGATGGAAAGCGCTCCTGCCAGCGGGCGATTGCGTCGTGCGCGGGGTTCGGCCGGCAATGTCCGAGCACGCCGCGACGGTAGTCGAACCACTCCCAGACCTCCGGTAGGTTGCTCCTCAACATCCCGGCCGACGAGATGACCTCGAACGGCATCCCCTTCCAGACGGCGGTGTCGCCGCCGCCGCGGAAGGTCGGCACGCCGCTCTCGGCCGACACGCCCGCGCCGGTCAGCACGAAGACGCTCCGCGCCGAACGCAGCCGTTCCCGCAACTCTCCGGGGATGTTCAGATGTTGTTTGACGGGCATTAGAGACGACTCGGATGGTAGCAGAGCGCGTCCGGCGAGTGTCAAGAAGAGTAGGCAGTAGACAGTAGTCAGTAGTCAGTTGAAGACCGTTCGGGAGCCCCGGAGGGGCGGCATGTTTATAGCCTCTGTGATTTAACTATCCCCGAGCCCCGTCAGGGGCGACATGTTACATGTCGCTCCTCCGGAGCTTGGCGAGATTATTAATGCCGGTGTCTATAAACATCACGCCCCTCCGGGGCTTCTCAAACTGTCTCTGACTGCCTACTGCCTACTTCTGTTACTGTCTCCGGCTGCCTACTCCATCTGCCTTCTGCCTACTTCCACCGTTAGCGCCGCGCGAATCTGCTGAGCTATACTCTCAGCTTTTCCGACGAACCGAGAAAGTGCCAGAGGAAACAGACGCCTTGAACCTGATCGAACTGCAACAGTCTCTGCGCGAGCGCGTCCGCCGTGCCGCCGCCGACCGAT
>JBEVJD010000402.1:0-14477 GCA_040510435.1 Pyrinomonadaceae bacterium
CTTCAGGTCGGGGGTCGTGCTTGCGTACGAGGGGAAGGCACGCGCGGGGGCGCGGCGTAGTGCGTTGGTAGAGCTTCCCCCTGGGCGGTCGGCGCGTTGGGGTCGTGGCCTTGGCGGTAGAGAGTTGGGGCAAGAGCCGCGACGGTTGTGGGTCGTGCGGGGCGTTTAGAGTTCAACGACCCGCGTTGGTCGGGGGGCGGGCTCTAGGTGCCGCCGCCCTTCTTCGACTTGGGTGTCTTGCGCTCGCTGGAGCGGGTGCCGCCGCCCTCCTCGTATTGCGTGGAGTCGGGGCCGAAGACGGCGCGGATGCCGCTCAGCGCCCGCGTGGTGTTGGTGCCGACGGATGCGGCGCGCTCGTTGGTGTCGTTGCTGAGGTTCGTCACCTGCCTGCGCGCCTCTTCGAGCTGCGTGCGCGACGCGCGCAGCCCTTCCAGTTCCGCCTTGAACTTCTCCCGCGTCAGGTCGCCGAGCGAGAACGTCGGGTTGGCGTCCCACACGCGCTCGATCTTCTCGGCCTCCGCGATTACGTCGTCGAGCGACTTCCCTTTGGGCATCTCTTTACTCCTTTCGGCTTCGACTCAAGGAGAAGAACCTTGAGTGAGGTCTTCGCACGGGGTTCGCGCCTCCCTTCTGCGCCTCCCCCGCGCGGGTTGAGAACTACGGCACGACTGCCCGTGTCTGCCGCGCGGGTTGAGAACTACGGCACGACTGCCCGTGTCTGCCGCGCGGAAGTGCGAAACGGCTCGTATGAGTTATGAGGGGCCGCCCGCACACATCTATGACGTTCTCAAATCAAGATATCGCCCGCCGTGACTTAACTACCCGCCTTGCCGAATCATTCCCGCGCCCGTAGGAATCTTCTACACGGCAGCCGGACTTTCCTATCCGTCAGCCAATCTTTCCTATCCGCCAGCCGGACTTTCCTATTCGCCAGCCAATCTTTACTACTCGTTAGCCAATCTTTCCTATTCGTCAGCCGGACTTTCCTATTCGTCAGCCAATCTTTGCTATCCGTCAGCCAATCTTTGCTATCTGTCAGCCAATCTTTGCTACCGGGCGGCCAGTCTTTCTTATCTGTCAGCCAATCTTTACTATTTGGCGGCCGGACTTTGCCGCGGCCTCTCAGGTGCTTACTACCGCGCGGCCGGAGTTTCCTGCGCGCGCGCGGCGAGGTGTCGCCGTGGAGTCGGTCAGTTCCGCCGCCGCCGCCGTGTAAATTCCTACGCCCGTGTTGGAGTTAAACGGGAACATCTACGTGCTTGCCATAAGGGACGAGGCTTCGACTACTGCTCTCGGTTAAGGATGCCGCCGGCCGTTCGCGTTTCGGGCTCCCCTCTTCGTGGCGGCGTGAGGGATGTCCGGCGGCGCCAGACTTCAGGAATGTTGCGGAGGGTAACATCACACCGGGGCACGGTCAAACTTATATCGGGTGGCAGACGTGTGCGACTCCAACAGTACCGCGAGCGGTAGCGAGCGGGTGCGTGCCGCGCGGCGTCAGTCGCATGTTAAAGGAGGGCAGCATCCCGGAGTGCTTATCTATTTGGGTGCAGACGGCGTGAGCTTTCAACACAGAGGCACAGAGACACAGAGACACGGCTGGTTGAGTCATATCTCTTGAAGCTGTGCCTCTCTGTGTCTCTGTGCCTCTGTGTTGAATCTCTCGCGGTGACACTCAACTGCTAATTGAAATAGTTCGTCAACGAGTCTCCGCCAGTCTGACTTTCCCTTCCAGACGCTTGTCGCGCGAAGAGGCGCCGACCGTGACGCTGAAGTCCCCCGCCTCTGTGACCCAAACGCCCTTCGCGGGGTCGTAGAAGGAGAACGCGGACGGCGGCAGACGCACCGCGAGTCGCCTCTTCTCGCCGGCCTTGAGGAAGACTTTCATAAAACCTTTCAGCTCCTTCGCCGGGCGCGGCAGGCTCGACTCCTCGTCGCGCACGTAGACCTGCGCGACCTCCGCGCCGTCACGGCGGCCGGCGTTTCTGACCTCGAACTCGACGTTGACGGAAGTGCCCGCGCCGGTTTTGTCCCGGGTCAGCTTCAACCCCGAGTACTCGAAGCGCGTGTAGGAGAGACCGTGCCCGAAGGGGAAGAGCGGCGCAATGTTCTTCGTGTCGAACCAGCGGTAGCCGACGAGGAGACCTTCCCTGTATTCGACCGAGCCGCCCCCGCCCGGATAGTTGCCGAAGGCGTGCGAGTCCTCCCAGCGGCGCGGGAAACTCGCCGGCATCTTGCCCGAAGGCGCGGCGTCTCCGAAGAGGATTTCCGCCAGCGCGCTCCCGCCCTCCTGCCCGAGGTAGAAAGCCTGCACGAGCGCGGGCACACTTTCGAGCCAGCCGCGCGGAAGGACTGGGCCGCCCGAGTTGAGCACGACGACGGTGTTCGGGTTCGCGCGCGCAACCGCGTCGATCAGCTCGTCCTGACCTTCGGGCAGGTGCAGGTCGGGGCGGTCGAGCGCCTCGGTCTCCGTCGCCTCCGAGAGCCCCGCGAAGACGACCGCCACGTCCGCGCGACGCGCCGCCTCGACCGCCGCGCGCAAAGTCCCCTCCTCTATCCGGCGCCACCCCAGACGCACGTCCGCGTGCCCGCGGCTCTCGTAATGCTCGACGCGCAGGCGGCGCGGCTCGCCCGCCTTCAACTCGACGACGGCCGCGCCCGTCATAGTCGCGTGGTCGGCCCAGAGGTCTACGATGAGCTTGTCGTCGAGGTAGAGACGCCCGCCGTCGTTGCTGCTGAGGCTCAGGGAGTAACGGCCGCCGACCGTGGCGACGAGGCTCCCCGTCCAGCGCGTCGAGAAGCGGTCGTCGGGAAATCCCGGCGCGGGCGAGCCCGTCGTCCAGCGGAAGTTGATTTGAGGGTCTACGCGCCGGATGGCGGGTGAGCCTTCCATCTCGACGTTCGCGAAGTACTCACCTTGCAGACCGTTCGAGCCGCCGTCGGGCGTGCGTAAATTCTCGGCCGGAATCACCGACGTGTCTTCGAGCGCGACCACGCCCGGCGCGTGCTCGACGCGGAGTCTATCCCCGACGCGCTTCCTTATCCCTTCGAGCGGGCTGACCGAGTAAGGCGGGATGACCTGCGCGCTCCCGCCGCCGCCGAGCCGCGCGACCGAAGCGTTCGGGCCGATGACGGCGACCGTGCGGACTCGGTTCGCGTCGAGCGGGAGGAGGGCGCGCTCGTTCTTCAACAGCACGACCGAAGAGCGCGCGGCGTCGCGCGCGAGCTTGCGGTGCGCGGGCGTGTCGAGCGCCCCGCCCTCCGGCACGGCGCGTTCGAGCAGCCCGAGCGAGACCATCGCGCGCAGGAGTCGTCGCACCTTGTCGTCTATCTGCGCCTGCGTGACCGCGCCGGACGCGAGCGCCTTCTTAACTTCAACCGGGTTGAGGAAGAGGCCGGTCGGCATCTCAAGGTCGAGCCCGTTCCGCAGGGTCGGCACGGTTGACTTGACCGCGCCCCAGTCCGACATGACGAGGCCGCGAAAGCCCCAGCGCTTCTTCAACACTTCGTCGAGAAGGTATTGGTTCTCGGTCGCGTACTCGCCGTTGACCTTGTTGTAGGCGGCCATGACAGACCATGCGCCGCCCTCCTCGACGGCCGCCCTGAAGGCCGGGAGGTAGAGTTCGTGGAGCGTGCGCTCGTCCATGCGCACGTCGATGGTGTGGCGCTCGCGCTCCTGGTTGTTGGCGGCGTAGTGCTTGACGGCGGCCATCACGCCCTCTGACTGCACGCCGCGCGTGTAGGCGACCGCGATGCGCGCGGCGAGGAAGGGGTCTTCGCCAAAGCTCTCGAAGTTGCGCCCCGCGTGCGGCGCGCGCTGGATGTTGACGCAGGGGCCGAGCAGGACGTTCTTGCCCTGCGCCTTCGCCTCGCGCGCGATGGCCGCCCCGACCTGTTCGACCAGAGGAGGGTCGAAGCTCGCGGCGAGCGCGACGCCCGCCGGGAACGAGGTGGCCGGCCCCGTGCGTACGCCGGCCGGGCCGTCGGTCATGTGCAGCGCGGGGATGCCCAGCCGCGCGACGGGCGGGGTGTCGAACCCCGTGCCCGCGAGTAACGAGAGCTTCTCGTCCGGAGTCATACGCGACAGGAGGTCTTCGACGCGCGCATCAACGTCGGGCGTCGGAGGCTTCTGCCCGCCCGCCGTCGCCGCGACGACCAGCACGAGAGTCGGAAGTAGAAGAAGCAGCGTCCGTTTGGCGAGTCTCACAGTCCCCTCTTTCAGAGCTTGTTTGAAGAGTCCCGGAGGGACGGGATGTTTCCGGGGCTTGAAAATTAATAAACGACTCAGGCTATAAACATTTCGCTCCTCCGGAGCGAAGACTTTGTCAAACAGGCTCTCACAACCAACTGAGCACGGTCACGTAACACCCGACGGCCGTCATGATTAGCCCTGCGGCGACGGTCGAGGCGAGCAGCCAGCGGCTCATGCGGTACGCGTGGGGCAGTTGCGTCCGCTCGACCCAGACCATCGCCAGGCACCAGAGCCCGCACCCGAGCACGCCCGCGACAGGCGCGACGACGCGCGCGATGACGACCGTCTTGTAGCCCGTCAGGATGAGCAGCAGCCCGCCCAACGCGCTGTAGAGAATGACCCACGTGCGCAGCCGCCCGAAGTCCCACGCGCGCGCGGGCCAGACGGCCGCCGCCGTCTCGTAAGTCGTGCGCGCGTAGAGCGGGAACGCGCCGTAGATGGCGCCGAGGATGGCGAAGAAGACGCCGGCCTTGTAGACAACAATCAAACTCGGGTGGATGACGCCGAGGAACTGCGACTGCTGACTGTAGAGGTCTGCGTCGGTCGGCACCAGGCCCCGCGGGTGGAGCACCGCCGCGCCGAGAATCATGAAGCAGGACGTGATGAGCAGCACGCTCCCGAACGACAGGGTCGTGTCGAGCGCGGGCGCCTTCAACCAACTCAGCCCGCGCCTGATGACCGTCGCGTCCTGACTGAGACCTTCGGGGCCGCCGTCAGTCTGCCCCGCCGCGCCCCAACGCTTCTCGCGCAGGAAGCCGACGTAGCCGACATAGTCCTGCACGCCGCCGCCGACTGCGCCGAGCAGCACCGCCATCTCAAGGAAGACCGTCCGCCCCCTGAAGTCTGCGTAGTTGGCGAGCACCCACGGCGGGTACTCGGGGAGGCGCGGCGTGACCAGTCCCCACAGCGCCGCGGCCCAGTCGGGCTTAACGAGCAGCACCGCGACGAAGATGAGCCCCACCTTCAGACAGAGAATCAGCGTCGAGACGCGCTCGACGATGCCGTAGGTCTGCACGAAGCTCAGCGCCGTCAACGTCACGATGACGGCCGCGCCCCACACGGGTCTGCCCCAACTCGTGCCCGTTCCCACCCCTGTTATCCAGATGCACAGGCTCCCGAGCGCATCCGAGAGCGCCGCGATCCACATCGGGAAGGCCGCGACGGAGACGACGCCGATCAGCTTCGCCACCCACGCGCGCGGGCCCGGGATGCGCGACCACGCGCGCAGAGGGTGCTCGCCCGTCAGCACGAGGTAGCGCGCGCCCGTGTAGACCTGCACCGCCTTGAAGAAGACCGCCGCCGCGACGACCCACAGCAGCGCGTAGCCGAACGCGGCGCCCACGCGCGGCGCGAAGACGGTCTCGCCCGTCCCGACCGTCACCGACGCGATGATGGCGCCCGGGCCGAACGCGCGCAGGAGCCCCGCCCAACCGCCCGAAAGTTCCGGGCCCGGCGGCTCGTATTTGACGCTCTCTTGTCGCAGTGTTATTCGTCGTCCCTGCCCGAAGGATGTCAGACCTTATTCAGTTCAGACGGAGGCGCGCGACATTCTGTATGAAACTCTCTCTTAAATCTAGTCCGCATCGTCGGCGCGCCGTGCGAAGCGCGCTCGTCTGCCTGCTCGTCGTCTCGTCCTGCGCGCACGCGCGGCCGGCCGACGGCGCGCGCGGCCTGCCGCGCAGCACGCCGGAGCGGCAGGGCATCTCCTCGGCGGCCGTCCTCGCGTTCGTCGAGGCGGCGGACAGAGACGTAGACCAGATGCACAGCTTCATGCTGGTGCGCCGCGGCCACGTCGTCGCCGAAGGCTGGTGGTCGCCTTATGACGCGCGCACGCCGCACGTGCTCTACTCTCTGAGCAAGAGCTTCACCTCGACGGCCGTCGGTCTGGCCGTCGCCGAGGGCAAGCTCAGCCTCGACGACGAGGTTCTAAAATTCTTCCCCGAAGAGGCTCCGGCCGAGCCTTCGCAGAACCTGCGCTTGATGCGCGTCCGCGACCTTTTGCGGATGTCTTCGGGGAATCAGACGGAGGCAAATTTTTTCGCACCCGACCCGGCGATGCCCGACGCCAGTTGGGTCAGGCGTTTCCTCGCGCACCCCGTCCCGTTCAAGCCGGGCACGCACTTCCTCTACAACTCGCCGGCCACGTACATGCTCTCGGCCATCGTGCAAAAGGCGACGGGGACGACCGTGCTCGAATACCTACGGCCGCGGCTCTTCGACCCTCTGGGCTTCGAGAACCCGACGTGGTTCACGAGCCCGCAGGGCGTCACGGCCGGCGCCTACGGGCTCTCCGCGCGCACCGAAGAGATCGCGCGCTTCGGGCAGCTCTATCTACAGAAGGGCGTGTGGCAGGGTCGTCAACTAATTCCTTCGTCGTGGGTCGAGGAGGCGACGGCGCGGCAGACCTCGAACGGGTCTGCGCCGAAGAGCGACTGGGATCAGGGCTACGGCTACCAGTTCTGGCGCTCGCGCCACGGCTACCGCGGCGACGGCGCGTTCGGGCAGTTCTGCATCGTCGTGCCCGAGCTGGACGCGGTCGTCGCCGTCACCAGCGGCGTGCGCGACATGCAGCGCGTGATGAATCTGGTCTGGGACAAACTGCTGCCCGAGATGAGACAGGGACGACTGCCGGAGGACGCCGCCGCGCGCGGGCGTCTGGAGACAAGACTCAAGGGGCTGACCGTCAGGCTTCAGGCGGGCCGGCCGACCTCCGCGCTCGCGGCGCGCGTGTCGGGGCGCTGGTACGAGTTCCCCGAGAACGCGCGCGGCATCAAGGCCCTCGCCTTCGACTTTAAGGGTGACTCGCCCGCGCTCCTCGCGCGCACGGCCGCGGGCGAGACGCGGATGCCCGTCGGGTCAGAGTCTTGGGCCACGAGTCGCGGCGGCTTCGCCAACGGTCTCGAACGCGCCCTGAGCGTGCCCGCGCAGCCTCAGATTGCCGCGAGCGGCGGGTGGACGGGCGAAGATACTTACGCGTTAAAGATCGTCCTTTACGAGACGCCGTACTACTCGACGCTCACGTTCAAATTCGAAGGCGAACGGCTCGTGCTCGACTCCGAGCACCACGTCTGGTTCGGCCCGACGAAGCAGACGCAGCTCGTGGGACAGGCCGCCCCGCTCACTGCGTCACGATAGTCCCCATCTTCACCACCTCGAAGTCGGAGCCCTTGAGCGACTTCAGCGTCCGCAACTCGTCGTCGCTCCAGCGCGGGTCGGGCGCACCGCTGACGTACCAGTTGCTCCCGTTGTCGGCCAGAATCATCCCGTACCTCTTCATCGCGCGCAGGATGACCTGCATCGCGGGCGAGTAGCCCGAGATGTCGAACGAGGCTTTCAGGCGCACGCGCATGCCCATCGGCGGCAGGTTCGGGTCGGTGTTGCTGCTGGCGAAGTGGCGCGCGGGCGCGACGTAGGCGCGGCGCGTGCGCGCGGCCGTGAAGCGCAGCGCGTGCGCTATCTCGCGGCGTCCGAAGACCTCGTCGTAGCGGACGAGGCCGGGGAAGATGGGCAGCCCCGCGGCGTCGGCCGAAGTCCAGCCCGCGGGCCGGAGCGCGTTCGAGTTAAGGTCGAAGACGGCGCCGCTCTCGGCGCTCCAACCCGAGCCGTTGGGGAAGGCGCGGTAGAGTTCGTAGAGCTTCCAGTTGTCGCGGTCGATGACGATGACGTGGCGGTCGCCCGTGCCGCCCGCGCCGCCTTCGATGGGCGCGTCCGCGGGGACGGGATACGGGCCGGGGTCGCTCTCGTCGCCGTAGGCCGTGAAGGTGATGGGCACCTTCGTTTGCGAGCCCGAGACGACGAAGTACGGGATGCCGTTCGGCGCGCCGTTCCAGACTGTGCCGAAGTCCGGGTGAATCGTGGTGCCGAGGCCGATGCTCGCGATGAGATTGGCCGAGTTCGGGTCTACGGGCTCGTTGGAGATGTCCCGGTTCCAGGCGTTGTCCGCTGGAAACAGGCGCTTGCCGTTGAGGCTCGCACCCGCGCCGAGGTCGGGCTGCTGCGTGCCTACGCGGAAGCGCACGCGGTTGCTCGACTGCCCGCGGAGTGTGATACCGACCAACACTTCGCCCGTCGAGTCGGACATCTGGTCGCTTAAACGGACGACGACCGAACTCATCCACTCGAAGCCGGGCAAGGGGTCAACGCGCTCGACGGTCAAAGGGTAGACGTTGTGCGTCGCGTCCTCTGCCGACGCCGTCAGTGCGGCCGCGGTCTCGCCGGGGAGCAGCCCCGCGTTCTCTGCGAAGAGCATCACGCGCGTGCGCGCGTCGGCGCTGAAGGCAGGGACTTGCGTGACGCGGAAGGGATCGCGCGCGCGCGTCACCGGCTCGACGGCGACGGCGTGGTCAGTCCCCTCCTCCGCGACGAGCAGAGGGGCCGCGCCCGGCGTCGGAGTCGGGACGGGCGTCGGCGTTGCGGTGGGCGTCGGGGTCGGAGTCGCGGTCGGAGTCGGAGTCGCCTGCGCCTGCGCCTTTGGAATGACAAGCAGCGTGACGCTCTGTGCCGGGACTGTTAACTGTAAACTCCCGCCGCCGAACGACAGGTCTGAGAGACGGTTGATGGCGTTCGCCGCGGTTAACTGCCAGACCTGCGCCGCGCCCGCCGCGTTGAAGTTCGAGAGGTTGACGTTGACGCTGGTCGTGCCCGTCAAGCTCTTGCCGACGACCATCAGCGTGAGCGCGTCGTCCGCGGAGCGCAGGGCGGCGAAGGCCGAGAGGTTGTCGGGGTTGGGCACGACCGTCGAGACGCTCGTGTCGCCGAAGGCCGAGCGGTTGCCGTCGTAGTTGCGGTACATCTTGATGGCCTTGTAGGTCGGCGTCGAGGCGCCCGGCGTCGTCCAGCGCGCGGCCATGTCGAGCCCTTCGCGCCCGAAGATGCCGAGGATGTCGGCCTGCGCCGTCGCCCCGTTGATGTGAGACTCGGCCCCCCAGTTGTACTCGGTCACGGCCGTCTTCGTCCCCGCGTAGTATGTGTTCACCCACTCGCGCAGACGTGGCACCAGACGCACCTTGTCGTTAATCCAGCTCTCGTCGGTGTAGTTCACATCCCACAGGGAGCGCGTCGAGCGGTTGCGGCGCAGTTGCATCGCCTGCGAGGTGTCGTCCGAGAACTCGCCGCCCTGCGGGTAGTAGTGGACGCTGAAGTAGTCGAGCAGCCGCTGCCCCGTCGCCTGTTCGCGCCCGCGCAGTTGTTCGAGGAGCCACGGTAGGTAATCGCGCCCGCCGTGGTTGGCCCTGTCGGGAAGATTGCTCCAGCCGTGCGTCGCTCCCCACTGCTGGTCGTAGCCGCTCAAGGTGTAGCCGCTCCAACCCCACTCCTCCGGGCCGACGACGAGCGCCGCGGGGTCTACCGTTTTGACCCGCGCCGCGTAGTCGAGAACGCGGTCGCGCACCTCGTCCATTGTCGCGCCGGCCGGGTGGATGTCGCGGTGCGTCGCGTGCCAGATGCTCGGCTCGTTGTCCAACACGTAGTAGCGCAGGCCGCCCGCGGCGGCCCCGCCCCACTTCGTCCTGAGGTGCTGCACCCAGCCCTGCTGGAAGGATGAATCGACGGCGACGTTCGCGTCCGCCGGGTCGTTGCCCGTGACGAACTGCCCGCCCGGCCGGACGCCGTTGCCCGCGTCGGGGAACCACTGCCAGTCGTTGCCGGCCTGCGCGCCGTACTTCGCAATCGAGAAGCTGGCGAGCTTCCCGCGCCCCGCGCCCAAACGCGCCGCCCAGCCGATGGTCGGGATGGTCAACATCGCCTCCGCGCCGCCGGCCTTCGAGTCCGAGACGAACGTGTCGGCCCACTCGCCCGCGGTCGGCCCGCCGTCACTGAGGCTCTGGAAGTACCAGTCGGCGCCGCGGTTGCTGGCGTTCTGCTGCCAGTTGTAGCGCGTCGCGGCGTTCCCGCCGCTGCGGTTGAGCGGGCAGTTCAAGTCCGCCAACTGCTGACCGCTGGCGAAGGCGAGCCCGTAGACGAGCGGGCTGATGACGCGCCGATTCGCGTCGGCGTCCACGTTGATGGTGACCGAAGCATTCTGCGCGAGCGCCGTGCGCGCGGGGAGCGCACACACGCACAGTAAGAGGCACAACAGTGCCGCCACGTTCCGACGGAACATCTACAAGACCTCCGTAGCTCGTTTCAAATGTGGGGCGTTACTGTCCGGGGTTGGGGCGTGAGAAGGGGGGCGATCAATCTCGACAAGGATTCTAACGCAACGGGTCGCGGCGCGACAAGACCGTCGTCGAATGAAGACTCACTCGGGCAGCGCGTAGGCGACCAGCGTGTCCGAGAGCGCGGGGCTGAGGTCGCGCAGGAAGCCGCCGCCGCCCGCGGCGACGACGACGAACTGGCGGCCGCCGCGGCCCCCGTAGGTCATCGGCGTGGCGTGGCCTCCGGCTTCGAGTCGCGCCCGCCAGAGCACGCGCCCCGTGGTCGCGTCGAAGGCGCGGAAGAAACGGTCGGTGGTGGCCGCGATGAAGACGAGGCCGCCCGCGGTGACTATCGAGCCGCCGAGGTTCTGCGTCCCCGTGTCGCGCACGCCGCGGGCCTCAAGCTCTTCGACGACGCCGAGCGGCACCTTCCAGACGACCTCGCCGCGGTTCAGGTCGACGGCACTCAGAGTCCCCCACGGAGGTTGTTGACACGGCCAGCCACGCCCGTCGCGGAACCACGCGTACTCCTCGAACCTGCCCTGCCGCATGTAAGGCACGGCCGAGCCCTCGGGCTGCGGCGTCATCTCGCCCACCGCGCCGTCCTCGTTCATGTTGACGAAGAGCAGTCCCGACTCGGGGTCGAAGGAGCCGCCCGACCAGTTGCCGCCGCCGTGGAAGCCCGGGAACGTGAGCGTCGGCGTGAGCCCGACCGGCGTGTACAGCCCCTTGTTGACGAGCCGGTCGAAAAGCTCCGCGCAGAAGCGTTCCGACTCGGGCGTGACCCGGCTCAACTCGACGCGCCGTATGGACTGGCGCGCGAGCGCGGGCGGCTTCGAGGGGAAGGGCTGCGTGGGCCACGTCGCCTCGCCGGGCACGTCCGTCTGCGGCACTGCGCGCTCTTCGACGGGGAACAGCGGCCTTCCCGTCAGGCGTTCGAGCACGAAGACGAAACCCGTCTTGGTTATCAACGCCACGGCCGGGACGCCGCGTCCCTTCCCGCGCCACGTGAAGAGGACGGGCTGCGCCGGGAGGTCGTAGTCCCAGAGGTCGTGGTGGACGGTCTGGAAGTGCCAGAGCAGTCTGCCCGTCGCGGCGTTCAGAGCCACCAGCGAGTTACCGAAGAGGTTCTGCCCCTTCCGGTCGCCGCCGTAAAAATCATAGGCGGGCGAGCCGACGGGGAGGAAGACGATGCCGCGCGCCTCGTCCACGCTCATCAGAGACCAGACGTTCGTCCCCGCCCTCCCCTTCCAGGAGTCGCCCTCCCAAGTCTCGTGCCCCGTCTCGCCCGGGCGCGGCACAGTGTGGAACGTCCACGCGCGCGCGCCGGTGCGGACGTTGTACGCGCGCACGTCGCCGCTCGGCCCCTTCGAGGGCGACTCAGGCAGACCCCAGCCGACGATGACGAGGTCTCCGTAGACGACGGGCGGCGAGGTCACGCGCGCGCCCCACGTCGGGTCGTTCGCCCAGGCGCCCGCACCGCCAGCACGCAGGTCAACGAAGCCTCCGCTCCCGAAGTCCGGGTAAGTCTTCCCCGTCTCGGCGTCGAGCGCGTACAGCCTTCCGTCAACCGTGCCGAAGAGGATGCGCCTGTCCCTACGCTTGCCGTCGGGGGCGCGCCCCTCCCAGTAAGCGACGCCGCGGTGCGAGTTGAAGCCGCGCACCCCGCGCCCCGCCTGCGGGTCGAACTTCCAGAGTTCCCGTCCCGTCTCCGCGTCGAGCGCGATGACGCGGCTCGAAGGCGTGGTCAGGTACATCACGCCCGCGACGACGAGCGGCGTCGTCGAGAACGAAGCCTTGAAGGGCGCGTCCTTCAGTCCCAGTTCAAGCTCTCCCGTGCGGTAGACCCAAGCCCTTTGCAGGCGCCCGACGTTACGCCGGTCTATCTGCCGCAAAGGCGAATAACGCGTGCCGCCCTGGTCGCCGCCGTAGAAACGCCACTCCGTTGCGCGCGCCTGCGCGTGACAGTGCGCGGAGTTGAAGGGCGAGACGGCCAGACACAGAGCCAGTGTCTTTAAGAATCGAATAAGAGACATGCAGACTTCGTGAAGCCCCGGGCGTCAGACTTCAGAGTTCGACGCTCAGCGAGTCGAGCGGGGCGATTGACCGCAGAGCCTTCTCCTTCTGTTCCGCGCCGGCCAGCGTCTCGATGACCCAGCCCGCGAGGTGCTGACCCGCGAGGCACTGCGCCGCCGTCGCCACGTTGCCGTCGCGGACGAACGTCTCCCAGACGACCTCCACGCCCATACTCGTCAGCATGCTCTTCAGTTCCGCCGAAGGATAGGTCGTGGCCTTCTTACCTTTGAGCAGCCCGAGCGCGGCGAGGAGCAGGGCGCCCGAGTCTATCGCGCCGACGAGCTGGCGCGACTCGTCGAGCCGGAACGATTGTAGAAACTTTTCGTCGAGCACCTTCTGCCGCGTGCCCCGCCCGCTACAGAAGAGGACGGCGTCCGAGCGGTTGGCCTCTTCGAGCGGGCCGTGCATCCGCACCTCGACGCCCGTGCTCGACGTGTGGCTCTCCCGTTCGCCGAGGAGGCGGACGCGCCAGCCCGGCGCCTCGACGCGGTTGAGTATGTCCCAGAGGATGAAGAGGTCGAGGTCTGTGAAGTCGTCGAAGGTGACGATGACGGTGTCCATTTATGCACTCAACTTGGAGAGACTGTCGCGGCCTGCGTGCCGGACGCCCGCGCGGAACCATTCGAGCGCGAACGCGGCGGCCGGGAAGCCGAGCGCGGCGTCGAGCGGGAAGAGTGCGCGCGAGAGTTCGCGGCGGACGGCGCGCGCGAAGGCACGCTCGATCTCGGCGCGCGCCGCGTCGAGCCCTTCGACGATGGTCGTGTCGAGGTCGCGCCCGCCGCGCGCGCGCCGCCACGCGAACTCGTAGAGGCGCAGTCGCCCCTCGTCCTCGGCCGCGCCGGTGACGACCGTCAAGAGGTGCGTGGCCTCCGTCTCCTCGACGATCTCGGCGGCGCGGCGCGCGAAGGCCGGCGTCAGGTCGCCGTCGCGCGTGACGACGATGAAGGAGCTGCCGCAGACCTCGGCGGCGAGGTAGGACTCGCCGTGCGGCGTGGGCGGGCCCGTCGAGATGTCGCTCTCGGGGACGCCGAGCGAGCGCACGATGCGGTAGACGCGGTTGGCGAGCCAGCCGCCGTCGGCGAGCAGCGCGACGGCGAGCCGCGAGGGGCTGAAGGTCTCTTCGACGACCTCGTCGGCGACGGGCGCGGCGCAGAGGCTGCAACGCGCGCGGCTGATGGTGACGGCGGCGAGCGAGTCGGGCGACGGCAAGTCGAAGAGCGCGTGCCCCGACTTGCGACAGCTCACGCGCAGCTCGCGCTCCAACAGTCCGGCCTCCAACATTCTTTCGACCGAGACGTTGCCGCTTGAGTTGGCCTCGGCCAGCAGACGCCGCGGCGTGTAGCCCTCGCGCCGCAGCACCTCGATGCGCTTGAGGAAGTCGCGCACGGCGCGCTCCTCCAACATCTCGGACGCGCGCGCCAGCTCGCGACCTCCGCGCAACGCCGCCGCGGCGCGGACGAACTCGGCGGGCTGGATGGCCGCGAAGCGCGCGAGCCCCTGCCCCATGCCGCGCGCGCGCGGACGCCAGAGCGGGAGCAGCGCCTGCGACTCCGGCGACGGCGACGACGCCTCTTCGCGGACTGAGCCCAGAGCCTCGTGCACGTCGCGGCAGAAGCGTTCGAGCCGCGCGAGCGGCTCCGCGGTGTTGAGGTCGTAGACGATGCTCGCCGCCGTCTCGCCCGCGCCGAACACGAGCGCGAGCAGACAGTCGCCGCCGCGGAAGAGTTCGCCCGGCGTGTACGCGACCTTGCCGCCCGCGCCCCCACGCGCCGCGCACGCGCGCTCCAACTCCGCGGCCGCGTCTTCGGAACCGTCCCCGGCGAGCGCGCGGAAGACTTGCCGCCGCCTCGAACGCACGAGAGGCGCGAGCCCCTTCCCCGCCAACGCGTCGAGCAGGCGCAGGCGTTCGCCTTCGTCGGGCGAGAGCGCGAGACTGTTGCTCTGGATGAAAAGCATAAGGGAAGTAGTCAGTAGTCAGTAGTCAGTAGTCAGTAGAAAAACTTTCTCATGACGAACCG
>JBEVJD010000403.1:0-5024 GCA_040510435.1 Pyrinomonadaceae bacterium
TATCGAAGAGCCACCATCGGGTCTACTTTCGTCGCGCGGCGCGCGGGGACGAGGACGGCGAGGAGCGCGGCGGCGACGAGCACGGCGGTCGTGCCGAGGAACGTCAGCGGGTCGGTCGTCGAGACGCCGTAGAGGAAGCCGGCCAGCAGGCGCGAGGCCGCCCACGCCCCGGCCAGCCCGAGCGCGACGCCGCAGGCCACGAGCGCGAGCGCCTCGCGCAGCACGAGCCTCAGCACGTCGCGCCGCTGCGCGCCGAGCGCCATCCGGATGCCGACCTCGCGCGTGCGGCGCGCGACCGTGTAGGCCATCACGCCGTAGAGCCCGACGGCCGCCAGCACCAACGCCAGCAGTCCGAAGCCCGTCACCAGTGCCGCCCCCGTCCGCGCCGCGTAGAGCGCCGCGCCGAGCACCTCGGTCATCGGCCGCGCGTCCGTCAGCGGCAGGTTCTTCTCAATCGACTGCACCTCGCGCCGCACCGACGCGGCGAGCGCCGCCGGCTCTCCGCCCGCGCGCACGACGAGCGCCATCCCCGTCTCGTGGTTCTGCGCGAGCGGCAGGTAGACGAACGGCGTCCGCGCTTCGCCGAGCGTGTAGTACTTGCTGTCGCGCGCGACGCCGACGATCTCGCGCCAGGGCCCGCGCGCGCCGTTGAAGCTCAGGCGCTTGCCGAGCGGGTCTTGCCCCGCGAAGTGGCGCGCGGCGAACGCCTCGTTGACGACGACCACGCCCGGCCCCTCCTCCGCGTCCGAGGCGCCGAAGTCGCGGCCGCGCACGACCGGCACGCCGAAGGTCTTGAAGTAGTTGAGGCCGATGACGTTGACGCCGACCGTGTTGTTGGAGGAGGGCGACGAGGCCCCCGCGCCGTCGCTGCGGAGGTCGTTGCCGTCGCCCGTCTGCCCCTCGATCAACAGCCCGCGGGTCGAGGCGCCGCCCGTGAGCGCGACGTTGCGCGTCAGCGAGACGGACTCGACGCCGGGCAGAGACCCGACGCGCTCGACGACCTGCCGGTAGAACTCGCGCCCCTGCGCGCGCGTGTAGCGCAGCAGGTTGATGTTGAGCTGCGCGACGAGGAGTCGTTCGGCGTCGAAGCCCGGGTCGATGGCGCGCGCGTGCCGGACGCTGCGCAGGAAGAGCCCCGCCCCGACCAGCAGCACTAATGAGAGCGCCACCTGCGCCACGACGAGCAGCCCGCGCAAAGAGAAGCGACGGCCGCGGTCGAGCGAAACCGTCTCGTCCTTGAGCGCGGGCACGAGGTCGGGCCGCGAGGCTTGCAGCGCGGGCGCGAGCCCGAAGAGCACGCCCGTCAAAGCCGAGAGCGCGAGCGTGAAGCCGAGCACGCGCACGTCCACCGTAAAGACCGGCGCGATGGGGAGCGCGCCCGGCGGCGGCGGCGCGGCCTTCATCAAATCTATCGCCCACAGCGCGAGCATCAGCCCGGCCGCCCCGCCGAGCAGCGCGAGCAGCACGCTCTCCGTCAAAAGCTGCCGGACGATGCGCCAGCGCGACGCGCCGAGCGCGAGCCTCAGCGCCATCTCCCTGCGGCGGCCCGAGGCGCGCGCCAGCAGAAGGTTCGCCACGTTCGCGCACGCGATGAGCAGCACGATGCCGACGACCGACAGCAGGAGGCGTGCGACCGAGACGAGCGAGGCGCGCGACTGCGGGTCGCCCTCGCCCGCGCGCGTGAGCGTGACGGTGCGGTCGGTGTTCGTGTCGGGGTAGGACTGATCCAGTTGTTTCGAGACGACGGCGACCGCGGCCTGCGCCTGCTCCGGCTCCACGTTCGGCTTGAGGCGGCCGACCATCCAGAGCCAGCGGTTGCCGCGCACCTTGAGCAGGTCGGGGTTCATCTCGCCCGAGTAGCCGCCGCGCGGCGGGCGCATCACGGCCTGCATCGACATCGGCACGTAGATGTCGTCGGCGCGCCCGAGGTCGACGCCCGTGTACTCGGCGGGTAGCACGCCGACGACCGTAAAGCTCTGCCCGTTGAGGTTGACCTCGCGGCCGACGACCTCCGCGCCGCCGAAGCGCCGCTGCCAGAAACCGTGGCTGAGGACGACGACGGGGTGCGCCCCCGGCGTCCGGTCGTCCTCGGGCGTGAGCACGCGGCCGCGCGCGGCCGGGACGCCCAGCACCTCGAAGTAGTTGCCGCTGACGATGGAGCCGGCGACGAGGTCGGCCCCGTCCCCCGCGCCGAGGCTGGCGCTGATGCCGCCGCGCGCGGCCAGCCCCTCGAAGACCTCGCTGCGGTCGCGGAAGTCGACGTAGTCCGGGTACGAGGTCGTGCTGTAGAGGCCGCCCTGCGTGCCGCTGAAGACGAAGGCCAGGCGCTCCGGCTCCGCCACCGGCAAGCGCCGCAGCAGCGTCGCGTTCACGAGGCTGGAGATGGCCGCGTTGGCCCCGATGCCGAGCGCAATCGAGAGCGCCGCCACGAGCGTAAAGCCCGGCGACTTCCACAACGCCCGCGCGCCGTACCGCACGTCCTGCCAGAAAGACTTCATAGCTCACTCCTCGGGGAGTGGTGAGTGATAAGTGATGCGTGATAAGAAGGAAGACAAAACCCGTCCTTTTCTCTCATCACTCATCACTCATCACTTATCACTCGTATCTGAGAGCCACCATCGGGTCGACCTTCGTCGCGCGGCGCGCGGGGATGTAGGAGGCGAGGAGCGCGACGGCCGAGAGCAGCAGCGCGACCGCGGCGTAGGTCAGAGGGTCTGTGGCCGAAACGCCGTAGAGCAGCCCGGCCATCACGCGCGTGAGCGCGAGCGCCGCCACCAGCCCGAGGCCGACGCCCGCCAGCGCCAGCGCCATCCCGCGCCCGACGACGAGCCGCAGCACGTCGCGCCCCTGCGCGCCCAGCGCGATGCGGATGCCGATCTCGTGCGTGCGCTGCGTGACGGCGTAACTCATCACGCCGTAAATCCCCGCGGCCGCCAGCAGCAGGGCCATGCAGGCAAACAGGCCGAGCAGCAGCGAGTTGAAGCGCGGCTGCGCGAACGACTCGCCGACGAGCTGCTCCATCGTCCGCACCTCGGCGACGGGCTGCGCCTTGTCCACCGCCCGCACGGCCTCGCGCACGGCGGGCACTAGGCCCTCAGGCTCGACCGACGTGCGGACGACGTAGGACATGCCGGCGAACGGGTCTTGCAGGGAGGAGGCGTATATCTCGGGCGCGGCCTCGCGCCCCGGCTCCTCGCTGCGTACGTCCGCGACGACGCCGACGATCTCCTTCCAGATGGGCTGCCCGTCCGGCCCGATGCCGTTGCTGATGCGCTTGCCGACGGGGTCTTCTCCGGGGAAGTCGCGGCGCGCGAGCGCCTGGTTGACGGCAAACACGAGCGGCGCGTCGGCCGTGTCGCGCGCTTCAATCGCGCGCCCTTTGGCGACGGCGATGCCGGCGGCGCGGAAGTAGTCGGGGCTCACGCTGCGGTAGTTGACCGACGGCCACTGGTCGCGCCTGACCTGCGGGCGCCCCTCGACCTGGATGCCCGAGGTCGGCCCCTTCACGAGCGGCAGCGTGTTGATGACGCCGACGGCCTCCACGCCGGGCAGCGCCGCGACGCGCTCGGCCACGTCGCGGTAGAAGTCCGTGTACTGCGCGTCCTCCCGGAAGCGCTCGCCCGACGGGCTGAGGCGGAAGGTGAGGAGGCTCTGCGGCCGGAAGCCCAGCTCGACCGCGCGCAGCGTGAGGAAACTGCGGAAGAGGAGCCCGGCGCCGACGAGCAGCACGAGCGAGAGCGCCACCTCGGACACGATCAGAAGGTTGCGCAGGCGGCCGGCGCCCGCACCGCCCGTCGAGCCGCGCGCGCTCTCCTTGAGCGCGCCGTGCACGTCCGGCCTCGTGAACTGCAAGGCGGGCGCGAGCCCGAAGGCTATCCCCGTCGCGCACGAGACGAGGAGCGTGAAGCCGAGCACGCGCGGGTCGACGCCGATGTCCGCAACCCGCGGGAACTCGGCGGGCAGCAACACCTTCAAGAGGTCAACGCCCCACCAGCCGAACAGGAGCCCCGCCGCGCCGCCCGCGAGCGCGAGCAGCAGGCTCTCGACGAGCAACTGCCGCGCGAGCCTCAGCCGCGTCGCGCCGAGCGCCGCGCGGACGGCCATCTCCTTCTGGCGCCCGGCGGCGCGCGCGAGCAGGAGGTTGGCGACGTTGGCGCACGCGATGAGCAGCACGAGCGCCACCGCCCCGAGCAGGAGCAGCAGCGCGCGACTGCTCTCGCCCACCAGATGTTCGTGCAGCGTGACGACGCGGTTGAAGCGCTTGCTGTTCGACTCGGGGTACTGCTGGCGGAGGCGCGCGGTGATGGTCTCCATCTCTGCGCGCGCGTGCTCCAGCGTCTCGCCGCGCTTGAGGAGCCCGACCGCGCTCAGGAACCCGAAGCCGCGCGCGCGCTCGATGTCCTGCTGCTCGCTGAGAGTGGGCACGCGCGCGAAGGGCGGCACCCACGCCTCCGTGCGGTCGGGGTAGGAGAAGCCCTCGGGCGCGACGCCGACGACTTCGTAGGCGCGGCCGTCGAGCGTGACGCTCTTACCGATGATGGAAGGGTCTGCGCCGAAGCGGCGCTGCCAGAGCGCGTGGCTGAGGACGACGACGGGGGCGTGCCCGGCACTCTCCTCGCCGGGCAGGAAGAAGCGGCCCGCGCGGGGCCGCACGCCGAACACGTCGAAGAAGCTGACCGAGGTCATGGCGAGGTCGATGCGCTCAGCCTCGTCCTTCGAGGCGAGGTTCGACGTGCGCGTGAGGATGGCCGCCATCAGCTCGAAGGCGGTGGCCTGCTCGCGCCAGTCGAGGAAGTTGGCCGGCGTGACCTGCACGCGGCGCCCCTCCGGGTTCAACTCCTGGATGGCTACGACGCGCTCGTGGTTCGGGTACTGAAGCGGACGCAGCAGCACCGCGTTGACGACCGAGAAGATCGCCGTGTTCGCCCCCACCCCGAGCGCCAGCGCCACGACGGCCACCGCCGTGAACCCCGGGTTCGCGCGCATCGCACGCGCCCCGTACCGCACGTCCTGCCACAGTGTTC
>JBEVJD010000404.1:0-5376 GCA_040510435.1 Pyrinomonadaceae bacterium
CGGGGACGATGCGGTAGGCGGCGGCGGCGCGCGCGCCGAGTTTGAAGGGGAGCGTGCGCAGTTCGTCGCCGCGGAAGACGGAGAGGGTGAGCTGGTCGCCGGGGCGCTTGTCGGCGAGCCGCTCGTTGAGAAAGGCGAGCGTGGCGCGGTAGCCGTCCACGGCGACGATCTGGTCGGCCGCCGCGAGCCCCTGCTCGTAGGCGGGCGTGCCCGCCGGCACGTTCTTGACCGTGAGGCGGCCGTCCTTCTCTTCGAGCGCCGCGCCGAGGTTCGCCACCTGCGGGGCCGGCCGCCCCGACGCGTCGCTCGTCGTGTCGAGCCTCAGACCCACCCACGCGAGCGCCGCGTCGTAGTCAAGCTCCTCGCGCCCGCGCACGTAGCGGCGGAAAAACTCTTCAAGGCTCCCGCCCGCCGCGGCCTCCGCGACGCGCTGAAAGTCTTCGGACGTGTAGTTCCGGTTCTGCTTGTAGAAGTCTTTGTAGAGCGCGCGCATCACGTCGTCGAGCGAGCGCGCGCCGTTCGAGCGGCGACGGATTTCGAGGTCGAGGAGGAGGCCGACGATGGCGCCCTTGTCGTAGTAGGAGACGTTGGTGTTGACCGTGTTCTCGTCCGGCCGGTACTGCTCGATCCACGCGTCGAAGCTCGCCTCCTCAAGGCTCTGCTCCAGACGGCCCGGCGTCCCCTGCAAGGTCTGAATCTCGCGCGCCATGACGTTGAGGTACTGCCGGTCGCTCATCAGCCCCGCGCGGCGGACGAGGACGTTCTCGTAGTAGTTCGTCACTCCCTCGGCGACCCAGAGCAGGCGCGTGTAGTTCTCCTGCGTGTAGTCGAAGGGCCCCAAAACGTCCGGCCGGATGAGCTTGACGTTCCAGACGTGGAAGATTTCGTGCGCGATGAGCGTGTCCGCGGCGAGCCAGTGCTCGACGGTCGAGAATGAGAACCGTTGCAGGATGAGCGCCGTCGAGTTGAAGTGTTCGAGCCCGCCGCCGCGCGCGGGCGCGAGCATCAGCATGTACGTGTAGTCGCGGTAGGGAATCTCGCCCATCACCTCGACGGCGGCCTCCGTGATGCGCTGCGCGTCGCGCCGCAGGCGCTCCGCATCGTAGTCGCCCTCGCCGTCCACGACGACGCGGTGCGGCACGCCCCTGACCTCGAACGAGAGCGTCTTAAAGTTGCTGACGAGGAAGGGCGAGTCGTAGAGCACGTCGAAGTTCTCTGCGCGGAAGGTGTTCTGCGCGCCCGGAACGGCCGGCAGCCCCGTGGCGACCTTCCAGTCGCCGAAGGGCTCGACCTTGAGCGTCGAGGCCGCGCCCAGAAGTCCTTCGGGGTACATCAAAAGGTTCGCGTTGTTCCAGAAGGCGTGGCGGTCGTTGAGGTCGCTCGTGCGGACGCTCAGCTCGTTGGCGTAGACGGCGTAGCGCACGCGCACCTCGCGCGCGCCGGCCGGCTCGACGCGCCAGGTGTTCTTGTTCGTCTTCGTCCACGCGAGCGCGCGGCCGCCGCCGTCGCGCGCCTCGAAGTCCTGCACGTGCCGCTCGAACTCGCGCACGAGGTAGGAGCCGGGCGTCCAGACCGGCATGACCAGATCGAGCGCGGCCGGCGCCGACGCGCGGTAGCGCAGCCGCGCCTCCACGTTGAAGAGGTGCGTCTGCGGCCGCGCCATCGAGACCGTGTAGGCGATCTCCGGCGCGTCCGCCGGGACGGCGCGCGAGCGCTGTGCGGGCGTCTGCGCCCGCGCGCCGATGGCGTGCAGTAAAAAGAGAAAGAGGCACGCCGTTAAGGCGAACGATTTCGCGCGAGTGTGTCGCATCGTGCTTAACACTTCCTTCATCAGGACGAATTGTGTGGGAGAAGATATCGAAGGAATCTTACAACGAAACGCGGGCGTCATGCGAACGCGCCCCGACTCACTACTCGTGAATGGTGAAACCCTCGGACTCTGCGGCGAGCGGCATGCAGGTGTGCGACGACGGGAGGGTGAGTGTGAACAGGTAGAACGCGGGCACCCAGAGGAGGACGGTGAGTAACACGACCCGCGGCCAGTGCAGCCGCTCCATCCGCACGAGCCGCCTCAGGCACAACGCGACGAGCAGTCCCACGCTGATGAGATTGACTGGAAGTTGTCCGAGCAAATCCGTCACACGCGCCTCCACGTCCGCCGGATTCATAGACACCCGCCGCCGCCCGACGGTTCCCCGCCCTGCTTCCTAAGGGGTGCGGACGTGTGTCACACTTTTGGCAAACGGAGATTCACTGCGAGACGGGGGAGGTCGGGGCGATGGCGATTGTGGCGTGTGCGAAGTGCGGCGCGAAGAACCGCGTGGACGAGCGCGTAACTCTGGTCGGCAAGCAGCCCGTGTGCGGCCGCTGCGGCGCGGTCTTGCCGGACGGCGTGGGCGGAACGAGTGAGCCCGCGAGGGAGTCGGGCCGCAGTTCCGCACAAGACGACGGCAAGACGGTGACGGTGACGGACGCGACGTTCGCGCGCGAGGTGGTCGCAGCCTCCGCGACGCGACCCGTGCTGCTCGACTGCTGGGCGTCCTGGTGCGGCCCGTGCCGCATCATCGCGCCCGTACTCGAAGAGTTGGCCGCCGAGTCGGCCGGCCTCTACCGCGTCGCCAAGCTCAACGTGGACGAGAACCCCCACACCTCCGCTGCCCTCCGCATCCAGTCCATCCCGACCCTCTTCGTCTACAAGGGCGGCCAGCCCGTCGAACGCATCATCGGCGCCCAACCCAAGCACGTCATCGCCGCCCGCCTCGCGGCGCACCTGTAGAAGGCAAGTGATGAGTGATGAGTGATGAGTGATAAGAAAGGACAAAGGCGTCTTGCCTTCTCTTAATCACTCATCACTCATCACTGAACGTTGACCGTCAGCTCGCCCTTGCCGCAGGGGGAGGCGAAGGTGACGATGAAGGCGCCGGTCTTGGTGCTGGTGGAGGTGATGGTGAAGCGCGCGCCGTTGCCGTCTTCGGGCTTGTGCGGCTCGGCGAGGACGGCGATGTCGGCCCAGTTCGGGGTCGCGGGCTCGATGCGCGGGGGCGTCCGGCCCGTGTAGCCGAGGATGCCCACCCAGATGGCGGCCATGCCGCCGTTGCCCTTGATGTCGAGCGCGGGCTGGCCGAGCGTCAGCATGCACTTGCCACCTTGCAGCGTCACCGGGGCGGCCGGCGTCGGCTGTGGCGTCGGCTCGGCGGTCGGCGTCGGCTCGGGGTTGGTTGTGCCCGAAGTCTCGGGCGTGCTGCTCGCCGCGGGCTCGGGTGAAGGCGAAGGGGCGGGCGTCGCTTCTGCCACGGGCGGCGAGGCGGGGCTCGGCGACGGCGTGGGCTCGGGCGGCGTTTCCGGCGTCGGGGTCGCGGCGGGAGTCGGCTCGGGCGCGGGCGGAGTCGCGGGCGTCGGCGTGGCCGCGCCGGTGGCGGTAGGCGTGTCGTCGGACGCGGGCCGCGTCGGCGTCGTGGCCTCCGCGGGCTCGGGTCGCGCGGGCGCCGGGGCCGAAGTCGAAGGCGTCGCGGCGGCCGTTGAGGTGGGCGTGCCCAGAAGTTTTTCGAGACCGTTGAGCGAGCCGTTGTTGAGCTTTCGGTAGAGCGCCTCGATGGCGGGCAGGCGATTCGGGTCGGGCAGCGAGCGGTAGCTGGTGACGTATGCGGTCAGCGCGTCGCGCGTGCTCCCGCTCGCTTCGAGCGCCGCGCCCAGACGCCACTCGGCCGTGCGCCACCACGCCGTGCCCTCTGGCAGCACGCTCACCGAGCGCCGCAGGCGGACGACCGCCTCGGCCGTCTGACCCTGGTTGAAGAGCGCCCACCCCGCGAGCCCTTCGATCCTCCCGCGCAAGACCCTTGAGAGCGTGTCGCGCTCGACGCCCAGCATGTTGAGCGGCGCGTCCTGCTCGACGACCTGCCGGCGCAACTCCTTCAACTCCTGCGTCTCCGCGAAGAGCGCGACGGGCGCGTGCGGAAGACCCAGCGCCGACTCGACGCCGCCGATGGCCGCCTCGGCGCGCGCCAGCGCCTCGGCGTGCGCCCCGGCGATCTGTTCGAGCCGGTTCGCGGCGTAGACGTTGCGGTAGGTACGCATCGCGTCGTCGCCCGCGGCGAACTCGCGCGCGGCCTCGACCGCGGCGCGCTCGTCCGACGCGCCCGTCGCCGTCGCGTTGCTGAGCGCGAGCAGCGCCTTCAGAGTCCGCGCCTCCTCGGCCGTCGCGGCGCCCGCGAACTGCGCGAGGCTCGCGCGACGCTCGGGCGCGAGCAGGTCGTTGAAGTTGTCCGCGCTCGACTCGACGCGCCCCGCGAGCCGCGTCGAGAGTTTGCCTTCGCGCATGGTGAACGAGCGCGCGAGTTGCTCGGCCGCCTCGTCGTAGAGCCCGGCGGCGGCGAGCGCCGCGGCCATCTCGTAGTCGAGCGTGGCGAAGTTGCCGTACTTGCGCGCGGTTCTGAAAGCCCGCTCCGCTTCGAGCGGCCGCTTGAGCACGAGCAGCGCGCGACCCTGCGCGACGCGCGTCCAGACCCAGCCCCTGCGCGACTCGAAGGCGACGGCCTTCTCGGCCAGCTCAAGCGCGCGCGCGCCGTCGCCCTGCGCCGCGTACCAGTAGGACGCCCCGACCAGCAGCGGCAGGTCGCGCGGCTCGCCCGTCAGAGCCGACTGCAACTCGCGCTCGGCCTCCTCGCGCCGCCCCGCGTCGAAGAGCGCGAGCACGAGCCCGGCGCGCGCGTTCGAGTCCTGCGCGTTGGCCGCGAGCAGTTCCCTGTAGAGCGCGGCCGCGTCCTCGGCCTTGCCCGTCGCGCGGCGCAGCTCGGCCAGCGCGCGGCGCGCGGCCGCGTTCTGCGGGTCGAGCTCGACGGCGCGCGCGTACGCCGAGGCGGCCTCGTCGAGTTTGAGCGAGAAGCGTTGCGACACGCCGAGCGTCTGATGCGCGGCCACCATCTCCGGCTTCAGCGCGACGGCCGACTGCGCGAGGCGCGCGGCCTCTTCGGGCTGCTCGATGCCGAGGTAGAAGGAGGCGATTGCGAGCAGGCGCGGGGCGCTGCCCTCGGCGCGCGCCTCGACCGCGCGCGCCAGTTCCAGAGCGGCGTCGCGCTCGCCGAGCACGTAGAGGTTGCCGGGCAGTTGCGCGAGGACTTCCGCGAAGAGCTTGTCGGACATCTGCGCGGGCGCCTCGGCGACGGCCGCGCGGAACAACTCCGCCCCGGCGGCGCGGTCGCCGCCACGCAGTTTCTCGTCGCCGAGCGCGGCGCGCGCGCTCGTCAGAAGCTCCTGCGCGCGAAGGGTCTGCGGCGAGTCGGGGTTCGCCTTGACGAAGGCCGTCAGGCGCTCCACGCGCGCCGCCGCGTCCAGCTTCAACACCTCGTCGAGTTCCGCCTTCAGCGCGTCCTCGTCCGC
>JBEVJD010000405.1:0-7896 GCA_040510435.1 Pyrinomonadaceae bacterium
TCCGCTTCCAACTCGAAGGCGGGCGCCTGCGCGGCGCGTGGCGCCTCTTCAAGATGAAGGGGCGCGAGGAGGCCGGCCGCCCGCTCTGGCTCCTCCAGAAACTCCCCGACGAGTTCGCCGTCCGCGGCCACGAGGCCGACACCATCGGCGCGCGCGACCCCCCGAAGTCCGCGTCGAAGAAGAGGGCAGCGAAGAAGGGAACGACTAAGAAACGCGCCACGAAGAAACAGTGAACGGAAGAGAGTAGGCAGTAGGCCGTAGGTATTGAAGCCCGGTTTAGGTGTTGAAGCCCGGTTGAGGAGCCCCGGAGGGGCGGGATGTTTATAGCTCTCGCATCATCATTCAGCCGGAGCCCCGACAGGGGCGACATCAGACATGCCGCTCCTACGGAGCTTGGCGAAGTAATAAACGACTCAAGCTATAAACATCCCGCCCCTCCGGGGCTTCCCGAATGTCCGAACGGTCTTCAACTGCCTACTGCCAACTGCCTACTGCCTACTCACCTGAAGCGCTGCCCGATCTGCTCGGTGCCGAAGGCGCCGATGCCGTTGAGGCGGAAGCTGAAGACGACGCGGTTCTCGTTGCGCAGTCCCACGTTGAAGGTGAAGTACTGGCCGACGACGGAGCAGCAGTCCCAGGCGTGGCCGAGCGTGACGGTCGAGCTGATGAGCGAGGAGGTGCCCTCGCTCGGGCGGTTCTGGAAGTCGAAGAAGAACGAGGCGCCGCCGTACAGCCCGCGGTTGCGGTCGCCGATGAAGAACGAGGGGCTCCACTGCGAGCCCTGCAACGTGCCGGGCTCGTTGCCGCGCCGGTCGCTGTACTGCCGAAGGCTGGGCGCGAGCGTGATGGCGCGCGTGTAGTAGAAGGTCTGGAAGGCTTCGATGGCGCGCAGCACGGCCATGCGGCGGCGCAACCCGAAACTGACGGCGAGGTCGCGCAGGCCGCCGCCCTCGCCGAGCACGTCGATGTCTGTGCGAACGTCGGAGAACAGTTCGCTGTCGGCGCGCGTCGGCGCGCGCAGACGCGCCTCGACGTTCAGCGGCGAGAAGCGGCGCGGCACGCCGCCGTAGGTGAAGCCGGAGAAGTTGTTGATCGGGTAGAACTGGTTGCGCCGCCCCGGGATGAGCGCGCCGCCGAAGGTCGGGTCGAAGAAGTACTTCTGCCTGACCGTGACCGAGAGGAATTCGTAGGGCTGGCGCGTCAGCGGCGACTGGCTCGCCTTGAGCGCCGTGAGCTGGCCGCTCACGCGCGTGTTCTGCGGCACCTGGGGCACCGCGTCCTCTTCCTTCTCCTTCTCCTTCTCCTTGTCTTTATCTTCGACCTTCTCCTCTTCCCTGCCCTCTCGACGCGTCTCACGCGGGGTGCTGTCGCCCGCGGTGCGCGGGCCCGCGTCCTCGGGACGGACGCGCCCCGCCTCGCCCGCGCGCGCCGCGCGGCGGCCGACCGATTCGGCCGAGCGCCGGAGGAAGAAGCGGTTGGTGACGCCGTACTCGATCTCGTTGGTGTCGGCGACGGCCTCGGTCTCGTCGAAGCGGATAACGTCGTGGAAGTCGTCGGAGATGCCGCCGATCTTGCGGTAAGTCAGGTACGGCTCGACGACGTGCCGGAACCAGAAGGAGCCGTCGCCGCGGCGGAAGTTACGCGCAAGCGCGGGCGGGCGCACGTCGAGGTTGAACTCGCCGTAGCCGCGCACCACGTCCCGCGGGAGCACGAGGCGCGTCAAGGGGTCGATGGAGTTCGAGTAGTAGGTCGCGCGCACGCGCCCCGTCAGCGTCAGGCCCCAGCCGTTCCAGTCGAGCGGGAGCGTCACCGTCGGCTTGAAGTCGAGCCGCTGCACGATGGACGGCGTGATGATCGGATTCTGGTTGCCCTCGGCCAGGAACGTCGCGAGGTCTTCCACCGTCTCCTTGCGACTCACGCCCTCGACGCTGCTCTCGTAGGAGAAGTAGACCGGCAGCTTATCCTTCAACCACGAGACGAGCCCCGGCCGCTTCTCGAACGAGATGCCCGGCAAGGAGCGCGTGCGCACGCGCACGGAGGGGATTGAGGTGACCTGCGTGCGCGCGATGAAGTTAAAGGAGTAAGCGCCGACGTTCTTGTTGACGAAGACCTGCGAGCGCTCCTCGGGCGAGATGGCGAGCTGGATCGAGTCGGAGAAGATTTGGCGGAAGGCGAGGTTCGAAGTGATGTTGATGTCGGCGGCCGCGAGGAACCCGTTCGGGAAGTAGTGGACGCCGTCCACGTAGAAGCTCGAACCGCCCTGGTCGGGGTGCGCGGCGTCCTCCTTCGGGCCGAGCACGCGATCCTGCACCGTGTAGAAACCCATGTTGAGGAACGAGCGCGAGTTGGCGCGCGTGCGCAGGTCGGCGCCGAAGCCGATGCCGCGCTTCGTGTAGATGTCGTTGCGAAACGTGATGTCGGCCGAGCGCCCCAGAGTCTGGAAGTAGGCATTCGAGAAGCGCATGCCCTTCTCGCCGGAGCCCGAGAAGGTCGGCGTCAGGAAGCCGGAAGCGCGGTCGCGCTGCTTGATGGAGACCGAGGCGTAGGGGAGCCAGAAGACGGGCACGCCCTTGACGAGCAGGCGCGGGCGCTTGAGCTTGACGCGGTCGGCGAGCTTGATGGTGGCGCGCGCCGTCTTGAAGCTCCACTTCGGCACCTCGTCGTCGCCGCAGGCCGTGACCTCGCCGTTGATGATGACGATGCGGTCGCCCGAGACTTTCTCGACGCGGTCGGCGGTGAAGTACATGATCGTGCCGTCCTGCGTCTGGTTGGTGAAGCCGGTCGAGTTCTCGAAGAAGCCGATTTTGGTCGCGTAGTTCCACTCGGCGCGCGAGCCCGTGATGCGCTGGAACTCGCCCTGGTCTAAGACGACGTTGCCCTCGGCGACGACGCGGCTCTGCGCCTCGTAGTCGGTCACCTTGTCGGCCTGGAGGCGGTAGATACCGACGCGCACGTCCACGTTCCCCTCGAAGACGGTGACGTGCGCGTTCTCGGGGCCGCTGACGGTCTGCTTGTCGGCGCGCACCTCAAGCTCGTCGGTCGGCTGGGTGCCCTGCTCGCCCGGGGGGCGCGTGCGGGGACGCGGGCGGGCGGTGGGTCTGTCCTGCGAGAGCGGGTTGACGCTCGGCGTGTCGGTGACGGGGTTCTCGACCTTGCGGTCTACGGGGTTGGTCTGCTGCTGCGCGCGCGCCGCGACGGGCGAGAGCAAAGAGACGACCGAGCAGACGAGCACGAGCAGCAGCGGCAACGCACGTCCACGCCTGTGTTCAGGAAAATTAGCGCGCAAGAGTATGAGTCGAAAGCCTCCCCGTGGCGAAACGCGCCGATGCTAACACGCGCCCCGGAAGGGGACAAGCGAGAGGAGTAGACAGTAGTCAGTAGCCAGTAGTCAGTAGAAAAACCACCCTAATTACGAACCCTGCGGTTGTCATCTTTAACGACCGCGAGGCGGAGCCCTACTGGCTACCGACTACTGTCTACTGTCTACTGAACATGCGGTAGCGGGCGGTGAGCGAGAGGCCGAGGCTGAGGACGACGAGGCCGAGGACGACGAAGGGCCAGACGTAGGGGAGCCCGAGGACGACCGCCCAGAAGCCCGCGCCGAGCAGGAGCGCCACCGACTCCGAGCGCCGGTCTTCGGGGAGCAGCACGCGCTGGAGCCAGCGCCCCGTCGCAGCGTGGATGACGACGCGGCCGAAGAGGTAGGAGAGCAGGATGAGCAGCAGCGCCGTCACGCCGACGAGCGCCGCGAGCGCGGGCGGCAGGAAGTGCAGCGCCGAGGTCACGCCCGGCCCCAGCACCAGCGCGCCGACCAGTCCGATGAGCGCCACGCGCGGCAGCGTCAGTTGCAGACGCGCCGCCGCACGCCCGACCGCGCCCGGGCTCACGGCCGTCAAAGCGATGGAGACGACGAACCAGAAGAGCACGGCCATCAGCCGCCAGCCGACGAAGGCGAGCGAGAACTCGGGCGTCAGGATCGAGGCCGGGTTGCGCGCGAGGTCGCGCAGCTCCTCCTCGTAGCCCGCGTACATCAGGGTCTCCCCCGAAGGCCCGCGCCCGCCGCCCTCGTTGCGGTACTGGCCGCCGAAGACGATCACGTCGCCGCCGACATGCGAGCCGCCGAGTTGGATGACCGAGCCGCCGACGGCCGCCGCGTCGCCCTCGACGCGCCCCTCGACAATCACGTCGCCGCCGAAGGCGATGACGCCGCGCACGTCGCCGCGCACGCGCACGCTCCGCCCCATCCCGAACACGTCGCCCGCGTGCCGCCCGTCGATGACCAGCTCCTCGCCCCGCGCCGCGGCGTCCTGACCGTTGACGACGACCGCGGCCAAAAGCAGCAGGACGAAGGTCAGCACCAACTTCAACGTGAACCGCTCGGCGAGTTTCGAGAACGCGGCCTGAGGGTCACGCAAGACGAGTTCACCACAGAGACACAGAGGCACAGCCTGAGGTCTTCCGGCTATGCCTCTGTGTCTCTGTGGTGAACTCGTTATCGGCATAAGCTCAAGCCGGCAAGCATAAGAACGACTGTACAACCCCTGATACGACGAGCGGCCAGCGCCCGTCCCTCACGCGAGTGACAAGGGCTGGCCGCCGCCCGGCCTTTCGATCTCTCATCAGTCGCGCGCCGACGCCCGGTGATAGCCGCTCACCAACCGCAGCAGCAGCACGACGCCCGCGGCGAGCAGCAGCACCCAGAACACGGACGCCGACTCCGCGCCCGAAATAATCCGGCCCGCCACGGCGCGCAGCACCACCGTCGCCCCCGAGCCTGCCTCGGCCGACGCGCGCCCGGCGACGCCCAGCACGCCCGAGGCCGCGCCCAACGCCCGCAGCGCGGGACGCGTCACCACGTCGAACGCCGCGAAGCCCAGCAGCGCAAAGGCCGCCGCGCCGAGCGCCGCGCAAATCTTCAAAGCGCGCCGCCGCTCGCGCGCGTCGCGCACGCCGCTCAGGTCGTTCTGCGCGCGCGCCTTGAGCTGGCGCGTGAAGCCGTCGGGCAGCTTCAGTCCCTTTTCAAAGGTCTCGTCGAAGGCCGTGTCGAGCAGACACAGAAGGCGCCGCTGGTCGAGGAGCGCGGCCGAGCAGTCGGGGCACGCGCGCGCGTGCAGGTCGAACTCTTCGCACGCGGCCGTGTCCAACTCGCCGTCGAGGTAGGCGGCCGTCATGCTCGTCCGCGGGCATTGCGGCCCTTCGCGCGCGACCTCCGCCATGCCGTTCACATCCCCGTGATGCCGCGCGCCACGAGCAGCTCTCGCATCGCCTCGCGCGCGCGGAAGATTCGGTTCTTGACCGTGCCCAAGGGGAGACTCGTCACCTCGGCGATCTCGTCGTAGCTGAGGTCGTGCGAGTGGCGGAGCACAATCAGCTCGCGGTAGGCGGGCGAGAGTTGCGCGACGACCTCTTCGATCTCGGCGCGGCGCTCGCCGCGCTCGGTCTCCTGCTCGGGCGTGGGCGCCTTGCTCGCCAGGGGCTTCTCGAAGGTCGTGCCCTCGTGCCCCTCCACCTCCATCTCCTCGATGCGCGAGGCGCCCTGGCGGCGCAGGTGGTCGATGGCCGCGTTGTGCGCGATGCGGTAAATCCAGGTCGAGAACTTGAACTCGGGGCGGTAGCGGCCGAGCGAGTTGTAGACCTTGATGAAGACCTCCTGCGCGAGGTCGAGCGCGGAGTCGTAGTCGCCGACCATGCGGTAGACGTAGGCCACGATGGGGCGCTGGTAGCGACGCACCAACTCCTCGAAGCCGTCCTCGCGGCCCGCCAGGGCGCGCAAGACCAGCTCGGTGTCTGCCAAAGGCGCATTCGTCGGGGAAACTGCGTGTGCGATCATGACGCCAAAGTTTTACGCGCGGGGAGGGGTGGAAGTTTCAGGGGCAAACATGCCCGGCATAAGGGCCTCAGCGGCGCCCCGCGGCGCCCGCGGCCGGCTGTGCCGGGGCGGGCGGCGGGGGCGAGAGTTCGAGCGCCTTCCGCACGCCCGCGCGAATCATCTCGGGGACGCGCGGGTTGTAGCCGCGCACGCGCAGGACGACCTGTCCGTCCGCCGCCACGACGAAGGTCTGCGGGATGGCGGTGGAGGTCGGGCGTGGCGGCGACTGCTGCGGTGCGTTCCAGGCGAAGAGCTTCAACAGCGTCTCCCTGTCGGCCCAGGCGACGCGGTAGGTCATCCCGAACTCGTCAACGAACTGGCGCACCGTCTCCGCGTCCTCTTCGGGGTTTTCCGTCGTCAGCCCGACGAACTCGACGCCGCGCGCGCGGTAGTCTTCGTAGACCTTGTTCAGCCCCGGAATCTCCATCCGGCACGGCCCGCACCAGGTCGCCCAGAGGTTGATGACGTAGACGCGCCCGCGGAAGTCGCCCAGGCGAAACGCCCGCCCCGACAGGTCGCGCAGCTCGCGCCCGATTACCTCGTCGGGCAGAAACTTCGGGGCCTCGGCCGTGACGTTAGGCTTAACGGCCGGCGCCGGCGCGCCCGTCTGCGCCCGCGCGTGCGGCGACAGGCAGAGGACGAGCGACATTAAGAAGAGAACTTTTTTCATGCCAACTCAGCGGCGGAAGCCCGACCGTCGGGGAGGGCGTCAGTATAAAGGATGAAGCAGGAAGGATGAAGTGAATGCTGACCGGCATCACTTCATCCTTCCTGCTTCATCCTTTCCATTCAGGCCCAGGCGAGGGCGGCGAGGCCGGCGGGCGCGGCGATCTGGCGGAAGTCTATGCCGGCCGCGGGGAACGCGAGCCGCAGGTCTGCGGGCTGGACGGAGCGCGGGGCCGTGCTCAGCGTCTCCTCGACGATGGCGCGCGCCTGCTCTTCGTCGAGCCCCGTCCCCGCGACGAGCATCCGCCCGATGCCCTCGCCGTACAGGGGCGGCGGCGGCGGCGCCGACTCCTCGGCCACGCCCTCGGCCGCCTGCGGCGAGGTGCGGTCGCGGTAGAAGAGCAGGAAGCGGTAGAGCTCGTCGGCGCGGTCTTCCGTCTCGCAGATGACGCCGCGCACGTAGAGCGGCGAGCCCGCGCGCAGGACGACCGCCGTGAAGCCTTCGGCGTGTGAGCTGACGAGCAGAGAGTCTGAGCCCGCCGCGGCCGACGCCCGCCCGCCGTCGCGCATCAGCCACCACGCCTCGCCCATGTGGCGCGGCAGGATGAGCCCCGCGTTCCAGCCGAGCGCCGCGAAGACCTGCTCGTACTCGGCCAGCACCACGAGGCGCACGGCCGAGACGAGGTAGCGCGCGCGCCCCTGCGCGTCCCTTTGCAGGCGCTCGCGCGAGACGCGCAGCTCGTCGAGCGGCGCGCCCAGAGCGCGCTCGGTCTTCCAGCGCAGCATCTCCTCGGCCTCGGCGCGCGAGGCCGGAGACGTTTCCATCGTCAGAATCGAGGTGCGCGTCGCGGCCTCGGGCAGCGCGACCGACCAGCGCTTACGCCGCGCGAGCCCCGCGCTCGTCAGAAGCTCGTTGAGCGCGCCGGCCAGCTCGGCCCCGTCCGAGACGTTCTGCTCGTCGAAGGACGGCCGCACGAGCCCGGTGGGGAGCGGCAGAAGCCCCGCGCTCCTGACCGCGAGCCCGCCCCCGCGCCGCTCCAACTGCACGACGCTCGCGGCCTCGCCCGACAGCCCCACGGCCGCCTGTGGCAGCCGGGGCGAGATGAGTTTTTGGAAAGGGTTCATTGTTCAAGTAGTCGGGAGACAGTAGTCAGTAGTCAGTAGAAGAACTTCCTCGTTCCGGGCCGTCCGGTCTTCAGTGTCAACGCAGCAGAGCGGAGCCTACTGACTACTGACTACTGTCTCCTGACTACTTCCCCCATCACCATTCGCTGTAGCGGGTCGAGCCGTCGGAGGAGACTTCGCCGGCGGCGGAGCGGACGTTGGTGACGCCCTGCTCGCCGCCGGTCGAGCCGGGGTCT
>JBEVJD010000406.1:0-7724 GCA_040510435.1 Pyrinomonadaceae bacterium
TGCCGTCCGGAGAGATGTCGATGCAGCAGACGGTGGTCGGGTACATCAGTCGGCGCAGGCCAACGGGGTGCTTGTTGTACGTGATTGAGGACATAGCGAACTCGACGACGATGCTGGTGGTGAGGCCGGTGGAAGAGGTCGGGCGGGCGACCAGCCTCGGCGCTTATGACTGACTGATGAAGCTGACCTCCTTGAAGTTGATGCCGCGCGGCGCGGCGTCGCCGACGTAGCGCAGGAGCGAGCGGAGCGTCACGATGAAGTCGGTGCTCAGTCGCATGTAATCCTTCGGCAGCCCGCCCTCGGCGATGACCAACTGCACGAGCGGGCGGAACTTGAGGAAGTATTCGCCGCCGCGGCGGCCCATCTCGATGGCTGCGTCGCTGTCGCCCGGAACCATCAGCATCTTGCCGATGGTTGCCAACTCGCGCCACACGCGCGTCCGGCGGCCCCACTCGTCCGTCCCCGTCTCGCCGCGAAAGTGGTCGTACGACTCGTAAAAACTGAGGATGAAGTCGCGCAGGCCGGGGTCGCCGCGGCGGCGCAACACCTCGATGAGCAGCCCGACGTTGCGGCACGACCGCAGCCCGGTGGGCATGGCGAGCCAGCGGTGCCTGACCCACTTGGCGATGTGAGGGTCGGCGAGGAGCGAGATCAACGTCCTCAGCCACTCGCCCGCGCCGCTCCAGCCGGTCTCGCCCATCCCGCGGCGGAAGATTTCCTTGACCCGCCGCGGCGAGAGCAGGTCGCGCGCCACGGCCGAGAGCCCCGGCGGCGTGTGCTCCCCGAGCGCCCACAGCGTCGTGAGCGGGCTGCGGTCAACGAGGTTTTGGAGGTAGGCGGCGCGCCAGGGTTCGGCCGTGGCCAGAAACTTCTCCGACCCGCGGAGCAGCGAGTGGTAGGCCAGCGCGTCGGAGAACTGCCGCGCCGGGGGCAACGCTTTGATGAGCCGCGCGGTGAAGTCCTCGGCCTCGCGGTTCGGCGCGCCGCGGACGAGACAGTTGTTCAGCGCCATGCCCAGGTAGAGGGCCGACGGGTGGAGCTTCAACTCGCCCCAGCGCCCCGCGTCCGGGGACAGCCGGACGAGGAAGGCGTCGAGGCAGTGGCAGAGGACTTCGGCGAGTTGCGGGTTCGGCTCCTCACACACCGCGCGCAGCACGTCGTCAGGCGCCAGCAGCGGGCGGTCGGCGCGGGGCCGGCCGTCGCGCACGGACAGCATGAAGCGGAAGAGCCCCTCCTCCAGCGTGTCCCTATCGTCCGGCGCTACCCACATAACATCCTTTCGACCTCGGCGGCCCCCGTTCGCGCCAGCAACTCCTCCAGCAGGGCCGCGTACATGCTGTCGCCAAGGATTTCCACCCCCTCGTCGGTGATGGTGATGCGCACGCGGACTCTCTTCTGCTCGGGCGTCCGGTAGTCCTCGACCGTAATCAAGTCAGGCAGGTGGTCGACGAAGCGGTGGCGCGGCCCGCCATCGTGTTGCCCGTTGCTCATGCCAGTTTCTCCTTAACCTGCGGGTTGAAGACCGAGAAGGCGCACTCGGCGAGGTCGCCGTCCGACCCGCGCTGGAAGCAGCGCACGACGCGCTCGCCGCCCTTGCCGATGTTGATTAAGACGGCCACCTGCCAGGGCTTCGTGAGGAATCGGCGGTGGAGGTCGTGATCCATGCCGGAGAGGCCGAAGGTGTCGGTGGCCTCGAAGAGGTGCGTGTGGAACCACGCAACCAGTTTCTTGTCCGGGTGGTCGCGGTCGCGCTGCCGCGTCAGGCGGCTCCAGGTCTCGCCCGTGAAGAGCAGGGAGCCCGACTCGCCGTGCGCGGCCTCGGCCCGGATGACGTTGGTGATTTCGATGAGCCAGTTGAAGTCGGCGTCCTCCTCGTCCGCGGGGCTGCCGGGCTGCCGGTACGGAACGCCCAGCAGGTAGCCGCCCTCCTCGACGCTGCTGCTCAGTTCAAGCTTTTCGGCGAGGGCCTCGTAGACCTCCGCGCTCATCAACACCTTGCCGACCCCCTCGTCCCCGCGGCCGCGCGTCCACGCCTCGCCGTACGCCGCGGCCGAGCGCACGGGCAGGGGGGGCGGCGGCACCTTGTGGAAGACCGTCCGCTCGCGGTCGTCCGCGAGGCGCGGCAGGTGGAAGACCCCCTGCACGCGGTAGATGTCGGGCGGGACGAGGTCGCGCCCGAGTGTCTTCACGTCCTTGGGACTGGTGCTGACCATGTAGTGGAAGGGGCCGTCTTCGAGCTTCATATGCTGCTTCTCGATCCAATTACGGACGAGGAACTCTGCGCCGGCGAGGAAGATGTCGTTCACGCTGTAATCGCCCTGATAGATGCTGTCCTTCAACTCAAGCAGGTACACGGTGAAGTAGCCGACGCCCGCGTCGGGGTGCGCGGACACGCGCGGCGGCGGCTCATCCTGCGGCGCGTACCGCTCGCCGTAGAGCGAGGTCTCGCCGGCGGGGAGCGGGGCCCGGCTGAAGCCCGCGCCTCCCGCCTCGCGCGGGATGAGCAGGTACCAGGGCTCGCGCATGTTCTGCGCCCGGTCGGGGAAGATTTCGCGGAGCAGGCGGTTGAAGAAGGGCGCGGTGATGGCAATCGGCACGGCGAAGCTGACGCGCTCCCGCAGCTCCCTGTCGTAGATGACGATGTTGAAGCTGCGCACCGTGTTCTTACCGGTCGAGCTCATCGGCTACCTCCCCACGACGGGCCTGAAAACGATTCGCGGACGGCCTGCCTGCTCGCTCAGGCTCCGGCTGAGTTCTTCCAGCAGCTTGTCGATGGGGCTCTGGAAGGGCGAGCCGCCGATGCTCTGGATGTGCTTCCAGTTTGATGGTTCGGCCGCCCAGGCCCCGGCCTCCTTGTTGAAGCAGTTGAGCGGGTCGAAGTTGCGCCACTGCACCATCTCGGACAGCATCGTCACCAGCCGCGCCAGCCCTAACCCGGGCGGGTACCGCTCCATCAGCACCCCGAGGCAGACGGCGCCGCTCTTGGGCTCGACGTTCGGGTGGAAGATGGGCGTCTGCCAACGCACGTACGGGGCGCTCACCGGGTACTCGGCGCCGAGCGTGATCTCGACGACGTGCTCGTCGGCGATGATGGGCGTGCGGTCGTTCCTGAGCCCCGAGAAGCTCGGGTAGTTCAAAGTCACCTCGTAGGCCGTGGGGGCGTGTTCGATGTTGGCCTTGAAGGTGATCTTGGGATTCCCGTCGGCGAGGTCGCGAATCTCGTTGTGATCCATGCTCAGGGCGTGGAGGCGCTCGCGGGGGTCTACGCCGGCGATGGCCTCCGGGAAGACGCGCAGCGTGGCCCCCTGCCAGAGCGCCGAGTCCTTCACCGTCTGCTCGCCGCGCAGGCGCTTCGTGCGATCCGGGTTCTCCGGGTCGACCAGCTCGACGACGGCGCGCTGCGAGCGGCCCCCGACGACCGTGGGCCAGTCGCGGGACTCGAAGAAGTCTGCGGCCAGCTTGTTAAGCTGGGTGTTGAGGTCTACTTCGCACTCGAACCGCTGCCCGTCCGGCGATTCGATGTAGAGGGTGACGGACTCCGGCTGAACCATAAAGCTTCTCCTCGGCTGCTGCGGCTCAGGGTAGCGGTGTGAACACAATGCGCTTTTCGGGCCGGTGCGACTGCGGGGCGGCGGCCAGCGTCGTGAGGGTGCGCTCCAGGTCGGCCATCTTCTCCTTCAAGTCCTGGTTCTCCCGCGCGACGCGCTGCAAGTCGTCCAGCTTCTGATGCAGGTCTCTGTTCTCCTCGACCAGCCGCGCGGCACCGTTCAGGTACCGCTGGACGGGGTTGTCCGGCTCCTCCGGCTGCTCGCGGATTTTGTCGATCATCTCCTTCAGCGCCCGCCGAAAGGCCGGGAAGGCCTTCGCCTCGTTCGGGTAGGTCAGCGAGTAGAAGGGCTGGAAGTCGGAAAAGACATCATCCTGGTTAGGCGTGATGAGGATGGTGCGGTTCGAGCGCGCGTGGCGGACGCCGAGCTGGTAGAAGGTCTTCGGGTCGTCGCAACCCGAGATATCGACGATGACCAGCTCGGCGTGGATGAGGTTCTTGATGAGGTCTTCGATGAGGGTGCCGGTCTCGCCCATGACCGTGCCGAGCACGCACCGCAGACCCGTCGACTGCGCGGTCGGCTGCACCAGCTCGTCGTAGACCCACCGCCAGTCGCCCAGAGATGGCTTGGCAGGGCGCACCACGTAACACACGTCCTTTAACACCGCCGTCCTCCTTTACCTTCACCCGACCTGTTCGCTGACGCGACCCCGCGCCTCCGGGGTGATGCGTATCCGGGAGCCGGGCCCCACGCGCTCGTCGTAAAGCGTGGCGTCGCTGCGCAGTGTGCGGTAGCGCGGCGGCCCCGACGCCCCTTCGAACAGTTCCGCCGTGGCCTCTTCGCCGCCGCCGAGGCTGTTGACGAAGGCCCCAGCGAGGGTCTTGACCGGGGTGTCCAGTTGGACGCTCGTCACGTAGCGGCAGCCGTTCTGATCTTCGACGATGATGCCCACCGGGGAGGTCGGCAGCAGTTGCTCCCGCGTCAGGTGGAGCACCGTGCCGTCCGTGATGCTCGCTTCGACGAGGCTCAGCGTCGTGTCGAGGCGGGGCGAGTCCGGGCCGAGCCGCAGCGCATAGCTCTCGAATTCGCCGCCGCCCCGCCCCTCCGCCCACGACGCGAGGAAGTCGGACTGGACGTGTGAGACCAGCACGTCGGGCGTCACCTCGGTCTCGAAGCGTGAGCCGTCGGGCGCGACGATGAAGAGGCGCAGCGGGCGGCGCGGGGGCGCGGGCGGCGGGGCTTCGGCCACAGCGGAGGTCTCGCCCGCGATTATGTCGGCCACCTCGTAGGCGATGGCCGTCAGGTACTCGTCGGCGCGGCGGCCCTCGTCGCCCCACACCGGCTTGTCGTCTTTCGGGCGCACGTTCATCTCGCTCAGCCACTTCACGCTCCGCCAGGGGCAGTGTTTGGCGATCACGGGGAAGACCGTCAACCCGTGAGCCTTGCGCCGCTCAAGCAGCGTCGGCACCTCACGGTTGAGGATGAAACTCGAGTTGAGGAAGTTGGCGCTGATGAGCAGGATGGCCACCTTCGCCTGGGACATGGCGCGGCTGATCTCGGCCTCCCAGTTGCCGCCGGCACCGATCCGGTCGTCGCTCCACAGGTCGATGAGCCCCGCCCCGCGCAAGACTCCCAGGTGGAGCAGCAGTTCGTTCTTCTCTTTATCGTCCTTGTGGCTGTAGCTGATAAAGACAGACGGCCGACTCATGTCTACCTCCCCCTCGGGTGCGCCCGGCGAGCTCAGGCCCAGAAGGCCCGCACGTCGCCGGTCAGTTCGTAAAAGCGGAGCCGGTCTCCGACGCGCGCCGTCAGCACCTCGCCGGGCGGCACGCCCAAGTCCGCCAGCGCACGGTCGGCGTACGGCTCACTGCCGTCGAGCCTGGAGATGACCCTTGCTCCGCGCGGCGCCCCGCATGAGGGGCAGGCGACCGCCGACTCGTTCACCTTCCCGACCGGCGCGTTGACCTCCTCGCTCCGGCCGCACTCCTGGCACGAGAAGCCCAGCAGGAAGTCGCGCCCCAGTTCGAGGATGGCCGCCCCGCCCAGCTCGGAACTCGCCACCCTGACGAGGTCGGCCGCCCTGCGCCGGTTCGTCCACTGTTCGAGTTCGGTCACGTCGAGGCAAGGGCGGTGGGAGGGGCAGTCCGGGGTGCGTGGCAAAGTCGTGCGGTGCATCGTCATCCGTTGCGCGCTGTAAACGACGGCCTCGCCCCCGTCGGTCTGGCCGCCGCACAGAAAATTAATGGCCGCGTGTGTCAGCAGCCCCCCGATGATCGACGCCGTGCTCACGGTCGCCGCCATGACTCGTCCGTCGGCCGCGCCCCCGCGGCGGAACATCGTGCACGAGCGGCGCTCGAAGGCGCGCAGGCGGTCGTCGTCGCTCAGGCTGCAATCGAAGCACGCCCCCTCGCCCGCATAGAATACGCGCGCCTCGCCGCCGAGTTCCCACATCCCGCCGTCGAAGAAGGGGATGCCCGCCAGCGCGCAGTTCGCGCCCACCGACGAGCGCGCCACCAGACTGTCCAGGCCGCCCACCACGAGACGGCTGTGCCTGTAAAACCCGAGCCCCACGTCATAGAGCAGGTCGCCTTCTATGTAGCGCAGGCGGACTGCCGGGTTCAGCCGCGCGGCCGCCTCGACCGCGACCCGCGCCTTCGCCAGGCCGATGTCGGCATCGCTGAAGAGCACCGTGCGACTGAGGTTAGAGGCGTCGATGGTGTCAAAGTCTACGACGAGTATCCGGCCGATGCCCATGAGCGCGAGGTTCTTGATCACCTCGTTCGACAGCCCGCCGGCCCCGGCCACGAGGACGCAGGCGCTTGAGAGTGCCGACTGGTTCCAGCCGGGAAGTCGCTCCTGACGGTCGTAGCGCTCGGTGCTCAAGCGTTCCTTACTCATTGCCCTGACTCGGCGGGGTCTCGATCTTCTCGCCGGTTATGGGGCAGTAATCGTTCCCGCTGGCGCCGTATTTCCAGTCGTTCCAGCAGGTAAGGTGGCGGTATATGTCGTCGTGAAAGTGGGCGTTGCATTTGCCGCAAGGGCACCTGACGACGCGGTCACCGGCGCGCACGTTAAAGCGGCACCAGGGGCAGGAGTAGCCGATGAGCGGCGAGTCGTCCTCCACCACGACGACCGGCTGCTCGCCGTAAGGCTTCCAACACTCCTCAAGCCCGCGCAGGAACTGGGAGACGGTCTGCGCCGAGCGGGCGACGGGGCGAACGCTGGCCGCCTGCTCGGCGCCACTCTCGGCGGCGGCGGCGGCGGCGTGCCCTTCCGGGCTAGAGTACCGGCACCCGGGGTCGTCGACGGACGTGATAGGGTCGAACCTGGGCGCGCGGCACGCCTTCCCGCCCGCGAAGTGCTCCCGCCAGCAGTCGAGGCGGTAGACGTTGTCCTCGTGATAAGCACGTTCGCAGAGGGGGCAGAGCCTGACCCGGTCGCCCGCGCGGAACTTCTGCTTGCACTGCGGGCAGGTGCGGACGTACCACGGCGAATACATCGTGGTCGTGCGGACGGCTTCCTTGGGGAGGTCGGCATTCTCGGGATCGCGCGCGACGGCGATGCCGGCGTCCAGCTCTTCCCGCAACCTTGACTTCAGATGGGGTTCGCGGCCCGCCTCTATGCTGTCCGCCACCATAACTTCGCTCACAGCCTCAGGGTGTTAAGGCGCCTCCGCCTCCGGCTAAACGGCCCGCGCCCGGCCCGAAAAGTTTAGCGCGGAAGTCCTGACACCCGTCGCCGGTCTCAAATAAAAAGGGGGGTTCATCTCGTAAGGACGAGGAGTTATTTCATCAAGTCAAAGAGGCCAAAATGCGAACCCGTTTCGGCCACGTCTTTGGTAAGCGACTGTTTGAACCCCCGGAGGTGGCGGCGGTTGATGCGATGAGTCCCGGTCGAAACAGCCGTCACACTTCCGGGCGGCGACAATGAGAGGAGAACACATTACTGTCGGGAACTGATTATTGTCAATATATATCACGGCCGGCCCGCCCGTGCAGGTGTCGCCCGCGGAGGCGCAATGCGTGCATCGCATCTTCGTCTCGACGGCCACGGTGGAACCGCGCTTAATCACCGGGTGCTCGTGGAAGAATGAAGAGCGCCCGCTCTCGTCGAGAGCCCGTGTCGTACCCGCCTGGACTCCGGCGCCGTAAGGTTTTAGGCTGGAGTCGTCACCCC
>JBEVJD010000407.1:0-13823 GCA_040510435.1 Pyrinomonadaceae bacterium
AGCCGCGCCTGCTCGATCTCCATCCTCGAACGCGCGATGTCGGCGCGGATGGTGCCCTGCGCCGCGAGCGGCCGGCCGAACGCGACGCGCTCGCTGACCCTGCGGCACATCAGTTCGAGCGCGCGCTCGGCCATCCCGATTAAGCGCATGCAGTGATGTATGCGCCCCGGCCCCAGGCGCCCCTGCGCGATCTCGAAGCCGCGCCCCTCGCCCAACAGCATGTTCGACGCCGGCACACGAACGTTCTCAAACGTCACCTCGGCGTGGCCGTGCGGCGCGTGGTCGTAGCCGTAGACCGTGAGCATCCTGCGGACGCGCACGCCCGCGGCGTCCAACGGCACGAGAATCATCGACTGCTGTCTGTGCTTCGGCGCGCCGGGGTCGGTCTTGCCCATGAAGATGGCTACGCGGCAGCGCGGGTCGCCCGCGCCGCTCGTCCACCACTTGCGGCCATTGACGACGTACTCGTCACCCTCGCGCGTGATGCTCGACTGGATGTTCGTCGCGTCCGACGAGGCCACCTCGGGCTCGGTCATCGCGAAGCACGAACGTATCTCGCCCGCGAGCAGAGGCCGCAGCCAGCGTCGTTTCTGCTCGTCGGTGCCGTAGCGGACGAGCACCTCCATGTTGCCCGTGTCCGGCGCGCTGCAATTGAAGACCTCGGGCGCGAAGTGGACGGAGCGCCCCGTCAGCTCCGCCATCGGCGCGTACTCAAGGTTCGACAGCCCCGCGCCGTGCTCGCTCTCCGGCAGGAACAGATTCCACAGCCCTTCGGCGCGCGCACGCGCCTTCAACTCCTCCATCAAAGGCGCGGGCCGCCAGCGCCCGCCCGCCTCAATCTGCTCGTGGAACTCCTTCTCGTTCGGGTAGACGTGCGCCTCCATGAAGGCGTGGAGCTTCCCGTAAATCTCCTTCGCGCGCGGCGAGACCTGAAAGCCGATGTAGGGGTCATCAACGCTCATCGAAGCTCCTTTGAGGGAAGGTTTTTGGGTTTTGGGTGTTAGGTGCTGGGTGTTGGGGAAAGCTGCTTCTTAATCCAACACCCAGCACCTAACACCCAACACCCTCTCCCGCTCCTCACCGCGAATCACGTTTGCAGGTTCTCGAAGACGGTGGCCGCGCCCTGCCCGCCGCCGACGCACATCGTCACGAGGCCGTAGCGCGATTTGCGCCGGCGCATCTCGCCCATCAACTGCACGGTCAGCTTCGCGCCCGACGCGCCGAGCGGGTGGCCGAGCGCGACCGCGCCGCCGTTGACGTTCACGCGCTCGTCGTCCATCCCCAGTTCGCGCATCACCGCGATGGCCTGACACGCGAACGCCTCGTTCAGCTCGATGAGGTCGATGTCGTCCAGCTTCAGCCCCGCGAGTTTCAGAGCCTTCGGCACGGCCACGACCGGCCCCATGCCCATGATCTCGGGCGGCACGCCGCCCACCCCGTACGAGACGAAGCGCATGAGCGGCTTTAAGCCCAGCTCCTCCGCCCGCTCGCGCGACATGACGACGACGCCGGCCGCGCCGTCCGAAGTCTGACTTGAGTTGCCGGCCGTCACACTTCCCTTCGCGTGGAAGACGGGGCGCAGCTTCGCCAGACCCTCGGGCGTCGTGTCGGGTCGCGGCCCCTCGTCCGTGTCGAACGTGGCGCGCTTCTCGCGCACCTGCCCGCCCTCGCCGACCTCGCGGACTTCGACTTCGAGCGCGAGGATGCCGTCGTCCTTGAGCTTGCCCTCCTCAATCGCCGCGAGCGCGCGCCGGTGGCTGCGGTACGAGAAGGCGTCCTGCTCCTCGCGCGTCACCTTGTAGTCACGCGCGACGTTCTCGGCCGTCAGCCCCATGCTGAGGTAGACGCCCGGCCGGTGCTCGACGAGGTACGGGTTCGGCCTGAACTTCGTGTTGCCACGCAGCATCGACATCGACTCCGTGCCGCCCGCGACGATGCACTCGGCCATGCCCGCCATGATCGAAGCGGCCGCCATCGCGATGGTCTGCGAGCCCGAAGAGCAGAAGCGGTTGACGGTCACGGCCGGCACCTCGTGCGGCAGCCCCGCGCGCAGCGCCGCGATGCGCGCGACGTTCGTCCCCGACTCGCCCTCGGGCGTGGCGCAGCCCAGTATCACGTCGTCAATCGCCTCGGGCGGCAGCCCCGGCACGCGCCGCAGAAGGTCTTCGATGACGGCCGCGGCCATGTCGTCCGGCCTCACCGTCCGCAGACTCCCCCGCGGCGCCTTCCCGACGGCCGTCCTCACGCCGGCCACGATCACTGCTTCTCTCATAAAACCTCTTCCCTGCTATCCGCTCTTAATTTCGAATTTAAAATTTCAGATTCTGATGACGCCCTCGGCCTCGCCGGTCATCACCTCTTTGCCGTGCTGGTTGCGGCAGACCCACGAGGACTTCAACTGCGTGTACGCCCCCGCGTCCGTCAGCGCCTCGATCTTCACCTCGCAGCGCACGGTGTCGCCGCTGTAGACGGGGCGCAGGAAGCGGAAGGTCAACTGGCGCGCGATGAAGTTGATGTCGCCGCCGACCTTCGTCGGCAGCGTCGCCGTCAGCAGCCCGTGCACCATCAGCCGCCCCGACTCGTCCGGCCGCAGGTGGTGCTCGCCCTCGTCGCCCGAGTACTCCGCGAACCGCCGCACGTCCTCCTCACTGAACGTGCGCTCCCACACCATCACGTCGCCGACCTTCATCCGCCGCACCCCCGAATACGAGTAGACAGTAGTCAGTAGTCAGTAGCGCTCCGCGCTGCGCTCGTTAACGCTGACAACTAAACATTTTCGAGTTGAATGTTTTCCTACTGACTACTGACTACTGACTACTGTCTACTCCTGAACAACATGCACGTCGCGGTGCCGTGCGCGTAGAGTTTGCCCGCGGCGTCCACGATGCGCCCTTCGGCGGTGGCGACGCGGGAGCCAGCGTGCAGCACCTCTGCCTCGCAGCGCACCTCGCCCGTCTCGCGCCGCATCGGCCGGACGTAGTTGATCTTCATCTCAAGGGTCGTGAAGACGCGCCCCGCGGGCATCACCGTGTTGATGGCGCACCCCAGAGCCGAGTCGAGCAGCGTCGCCGCCAGGCCGCCGTGCGCGATGCCGAGGCCGTTGTAGTGGCGCTCGTCGGGCTCGACGGCGAAGACGGCGCGCCCCTCCTCGACCTCGACCAGACGCATGTTCATCAAACTCGCCATCCCCGACGGCTCGCGCTCGCCCGTCAGGAGTTGGCGCATGTATTCGAGCCCGCTCGGGGCGCGTCGTTCTTCCGCCCCACCCTCGTCCTTCTCGTCGGCCGTGCGCGTCATCAACTTTCCCCCTTAGTCTAATTCCGCAGAGGCTTGCCCGTCGAAAGCATGTGCGTGATGCGCTCCTGCGTTTTCGGCTCGCCGCAGAGCGAGACGAAAGCCTCGCGTTCGAGGTCGAGGAAATACTGCTCCTCCACCCACTGCGCCGAAGAGATATTGCCGCCGCACAAGACCCACGCGACCTTCCCCGACACGTGCAGATCGTACTCGCTCATGTAGCCGCCCTGCTGCATGATGTAGAGCCCCGCGCGCAGAGCGGCGAGCGCGTCGCGCCCGGCCGCGTAACAGTTCTTCGCGCCGCGCACGGGCGGCGCGTAACCGGCGTCCGAGAGTTCGAGCACGAGCCGCTTCGCCTCGGCCAACTGATGGTCGCGGTTCATCACGACAAGGTCGGCGTCGGTCAGATAGCCGAACGCGCGCGCCTCCGCGGCGCTGGTGGAGACCTTCGCCGTGGCGATGGTCTGAAGGGCTTGCTGAAGGAAAGGCACCGGGTCGGCGTTCGCGGCCGCGCGAACGGGCGGCGAGACGATGCGGCGCACAAGCTCCTTGCAGCCGCCCGCGCCCGGTATCAGCCCGACGCCGACCTCGACCAGCCCCAAGTAAGTCTCCGCCGCGGCGGCCGCGCGCGCGCCCGCCAACGAGACCTCGCAGCCGCCGCCGAGCGTCCGCCCCGCGGGCGCCGTCACCACCGGCTTCGAGCAGAAGCGCACGGCCGAGAGCGCGTCCTGCGTCCCCCTCAACGCGCGCTCAATCGCGCCGGAGTCCGCCACGCCGCCCGCGAGGTTCGCGCCGACGCAGAAGTCTGCGGCCTCGTTCCCGATGACGAGCCCGCGCCAGTCGCCCGCCTCGACCTCCTCGACCGACGCGCGCAGCATCTCGACCACGTCCGCGTCGAGCGTGTTCATCTTCGTGTGGAACTCAAGGCACGCGACGCCGTCGCCGATGTCCACGAGGCTCGCGCCGCGGTTCTCCCTGACCACGCGCCCGGAAGACTTCAAACGCGCGAGGTCGATCTTCAAATCGTCCGTCGCTTCCGAGGCGTAAGCCCCGCGCGCGGGGTCGTAGTAAGAGAGGGCGCCGTCACCGTCCTTCCGGTAGAAGCTCTCGTGACCGGCGTCGAGCATCTCCTTCACCCAGCCCGCGACCGTTACGCCTTCCCGCTCCATCGCGCCGGCCGTCTCGCGCACGCCGAGCGCGTCCCACAGCTCGAACGGCCCCAGCTCGTGCGAGTAGCCCCAGCGCATCGCGCGGTCTATGTCAACGATGCGGTCGGATATCTCGGGCACGCGGCGCGCGGCGTAGGCCAAGGTGTTGTAGACGGCGTGGCGCGCGAGCCGCCCGGCCTTGTCGTCCTGTTTGAGCACGAAGGCCGCGCGCTCGGGCAGCGACTTGAGCTTAAGGGCTTCTTTGATTGAAGCGATGTCCGGCTCGCGCCGCTCGCGGTACTCCAACGTGTCGAGGTCGAGCGAGAGGATGTCGGCCTTCCCGCCCTTCGGCGGCTTCTTGTAAAAACCCTGCCCGGTCTTGTCGCCGAGCCGGCCGCGCTCCATCTGCGTCGTGCGCAAGCTCCCGAGGTTCTGGTTACGTAAGACCTCGCGCGTCTCGTCGTCGGGGATGAGGCCGTAGAGGTTGTCGCCGACCGAGCTGGACACGTCCAGGCCCACGAGGTCTTGCAGGCGGAAGAGACCCGTCTTCGGCCGCCCGATGAGCGGGCTCAGGATGGCGTCGGCCTCTTCGACCGTGTACTTGTTCTCCAGCACGAACCCGAGGGTGGATGCGCCGAGGACGGAGCCGAGCCGGTTGGCGATGAAGTTCGGCGTGTCCTTGCAGACGACGACGCCCTTCCCCAGACGGCGCTCGGCGAAGTCGGTCATGAACTCGACTACTTCGGGCTTCGTGCCGGCGCCGGGGATGACTTCGAGCAGCTTCATGTAGCGCGGCGGGTTGAAGAAGTGCGTGCCGAGGAAGTGCGCCTTGAAATCTGCCGAGGACTCCGCGGCGATGGCGGAGATGGGGAGCCCCGAGGTGTTACTCGAAACGATGCTGCCCGGCCTCCTCACGCGCTCGATACGCGCGAACAACTCCTGCTTCGGCTTGAGTTGTTCGACGATGGCCTCGACGATCCAGTCGCCCTCCGACACCCAGTCGAAGTTGTCTTCGAGGTTGCCGATTGTCACCAGCTCCGCCGCCTCGGGCGTGAAGAAGGCCGCGGGCCGTGACTTCTTTAAGCGTTCGAGCGAGGCGCCCGCGATGCGATTTCGCACGGCGGGGCTGTCGAGTTTAAGTCCCTTCTTCTCCTCCTCGGGCGTCAGCTCCGTCGGCGCAACGTCGAGCAGGTAGACGCGCAGCCCCGCGTTGGCCGCGTGCGCGGCGATGCCGCCGCCCATCGTGCCGGAGCCGATGACGACGACTCGCTTGATTGTGTAGCTCATCTAGTTGTCTCGTCCTTCGAACAGGTCGGGGTCGGTCACGCGCAGCCGCTTCAGAAAATCTTTCCACAGCAGCGGGAGCACGGGGATGCGCGCGATCTCGGCCTTGGCGCGGCGCGCGGCGGCCGGGGCAATCGCAACCGGCTCGCGGCCGAGGTTGCGCGCGGCCTGCGCCACCGAGAGGTTGCGTGCGGCCATGCCTTCGAGCAAGACCATGCGTATGAAGGCGGCCTGGATGTTGTCGCCCGTGGTGATGGCGCCGTGGTTGGGCAGGATGACGACCGGCTTCTCGCGCAGGGCGTCGGCGACGGGCATCACGCGCTCCTCCTCGGAGGCCAGGCCGTCGTAGTCCTCGTCAATCATCCCGACATCATCCGCGAGCAGGCAGCTCTCCTGGTCGTAGACCTCGGGGATGACGCGCAGCGCGCTGAGGGTGACGAGGGCCGGCGGGTGCGTGTGTGCGACGGCCACGGCCTGCGGGTTCTCGCGGTGGATGATGCCGTGCAGGCGTATGGTGTCGTTGACGTACGCGTCGCCTTCCAAGACCTTCCCGGCGAAGTTGACGCGCACGACGTTCTCGGGGCGCAACGTGGCGAACGAAGGGCCGAAGTGGTTGACGAGCATCTCGTCGGGCCCGACGGCGACGCTCAGGTGGCCGGCGTTGGCGACGCTCAAGCCCTGCCGGAAGAGCAGCCGCGCCGCGCAGCAGATGTCGAACTTGATGGATTCGTGGTCGTTCATCTTCATTTACTCTACACGCTTCACAGTCCGCCGGTCACTTCGAGCACCTGGCCGGAGACGTAGTCGCTTAAGGGCGAGGCGAAGAAGAGGACGGCGCCGGCCGCCTCCTCGGGCGTGCCGCCGCGCCCAGCGGGGATGAGCTTGAAGGCGATGTCGCGGTTGGCCTGCGGGATGCCGAGCGCGATGTCGGCCGACTCGCGCGCGAGCGTGGCGCCCGCCTCCTTCGCCTGCGTCAGGCGCGTCTCGATGAAGCCGAAGGCGACGGCGTTGACCTGTATATTGAACTGCCCCCACTCCTTCGCCAGCGTCTTCGTCAAACCCACAACGCCGGCCTTGCCCGCCGCGTAGTTGGCCTGTCCGGCGTTGCCGCGCGTGCCCGTCGTCGAAGAGACGTTGACGATCTTGCGCGCGGCGGCGCGGCCGTGCTCTTCGCGCTCGCGCTTCGCCGTCTCGCGCAGGTAGTTCGACGCGGCGCGGATGATGCGGAAGGGCGCGGTCAAGTGCACGTCCAGCATCGACTGCCACTGCTCGTCTGACATCTTGTGCGCCGTCCCGTCCCAGGTGTAGCCCGCGTTGTTGACTATCACGTCGAGACGCCCGTAAGTGTCGAGCGCAGCCGCGACGATGCGCGGCCCGAACTCAGCCGCCGTCACGTCGCCCGCGACGGCGAGGGCTTCCGCGCCCGCGGCCTTCAACCCCTCGGCCGCCGCCCGCGCCGGCTCCTCGTCTATGTCGGAGAGCACGACGCGCGCCCCGTGCGCCGCGAACAGCTCCGCGCACGCGCGCCCGATGCCGCGCGCCGCGCCGGTGATGATGGCGACTTTGCCTTCGAGTAGCTGCATAAGCTCCTTAACAGAACCGCGAGCGGTAGCGAGCGGGTACGTGCTGCGACGTGCGGCCCGCATGGCGTAACTAACACCCGCTCGCTACCGCTCGCGGTTCTGTTCGTCGCGCAGGACGCGGTGGAGGATTTTGCCGACGGCCGTCTTCGGGAGGCTCTCGCGCAGCTCGACTTTCGAGGGGACTTTGAACTCGGCGAGGCCGCGCTTGCAGTGTTCGGTCAACTCTTCGGGCGTGGCTGACGCGCCGGTCTTGAGGACGACGCAGGCTTTGACGGCCTCGCCGCGGTAGGCGTCGGGGATGCCGATGACGGCGGCCTCCATCACGGCCGGATGCTCGTAGAGCACGCCCTCGACCTCCGACGGGTAGACGTTGAAGCCGCTCACGATAATCATGTCCTTCTTGCGTTGGACGATGTACGTGTAGCCGTCCTCGTCCATCCGCGCCACGTCGCCCGTGTAGAGCCACGTGCGCCCCGCGGCGTCCTCGCGCAGCGCGATGACCGTCTCGTCGGGTCGGTTCCAGTAGCCCTTCATCACCTGCGGGCCGGCGATGCACAGCTCGCCCTCTTCGCCCACGGCCACCTCGCGCTCGCCCGTCTCAAGGTCGACGATCTTGATGTCAGTGTCGGGCAGCGGCAGGCCGATGCTGCCGGGCTTGCGCCGGTCGAGCGCGGGCGTGGTGTGCGTGACGGGCGAAGCCTCGGAGAGCCCGTAGCCCTCTTTCAACGTGCCGCCCGTCAGGCGCTCGAACTGCTCGATGACCTCGACGGGCAGAGGGGCCGAGCCGCTGTTGAAGTTGCGTATCCTGTCGAGGCCGTACTCCTTCGCCTTCGGGTGATTGAGCAGGGAGATGTAGATAGTCGGGACGGCCGGGAAGAACGTCGGCCGGTAATCGCGGATGGCGTTCAGCAACATTTCAACGTCGTACTTCGGGATGAGTATCTGCTGCGCGCCGCGCCAGACGCCCTCCATCATGCCGACCGTGAAGCCGTAGATGTGGAAGTATGGAATGACGAGGAGGTAGCTGTCCTCGCCGCGCCGCAGCTCGGTGTGCCCCCAGCACCCGGTCTGGATGACGTTGGCGAAGATGTTGTAGTGCGTCAGCATCGCGCCCTTCGGCACGCCCGTCGTCCCGCCCGTGTATTGCAGGACGGCCACGTCCTCGGGCTCGATGTTGACGGGAGGCAGGTCGGGCTCCCCGACCGAGGCCAGCAGGTCTGCGAGCCTCTGCGTCCCCTCGACCTCCGGGCACGGCGCGGCGGCGGCCGAGTACTCCATGACCGAAGTGACGATGACGTGCTCGATGCTCGTCTGGTCTTTAACCGCCAACGTGACCGGCGCGAGCAGGTCGAGCGTGACGAGCACGCGCAGCCCCGAGTCCTTCGCGACGACGGCGACCTCGCGCGGCGTGTAGAGCGGGTTGACGTTGACGACCACCGCGCCGAGGCGCAGGACGGCGAAGGCGGCGATGACGTACTGCGGGCAGTTCGGCAGCATGATGCCGACGCGGTCGTGCTGGCCGACGCCGAGCGCGCGCAGCGCCGCGGCCAGACGGTCGGACTGCTCCTTAATCTGCCTGAACGTCATGTGCGCGCCGAGGAAGGCCGTCGCGGGACGGTCGGGCACCTCCGCGGCCGCCAGCCGCAGAATCTCGTGCAGGGGGCGCCGCGGGTAGTTCATGTGCGGCTGCACCCAGTAGTCGTAACGCCCCAGCCACGGCCGCGCCGCGTAAGGCGACGCCGCTTCCCTGCCCGCTTCCGCTTTGCTCATAAGCCTCCTAGTGGGGTTTTGGGTTTTAGGTGTTGAGCTAAGCAGTTATCTTTCACCCAACACCCAAAACCTTCTTAGACGATGGTGCGCCCGCCGTCAACCACGATGGTCTGCCCCGTGATGTAGTTCGAGGCGTCGGAGGCGAGGAAGAGGGCGACGCCCTTCAGTTCGCCCTCCAGGCCGACGCGCGGGATGGGGCTGCGCGCCTTGATGGACTCCTCGGCCTGCTCGATGACGGCGTCGGCGAGGCGCGAGTGGAAGAAGCCGGGGGCGATGGCGTTGACGCGTATCCCCTGGCGCCCCCACGTCGCGGCCAGCTCGCGCGTCAGGCCGAAGAGGCCGGACTTCGACGCCGCGTAGCCGACGTAGTGCGGCCCGTCGGCCGACGACTGCAAGCCCGACACCGAGGAGACGTTGATGATGCGACCGTACTCGCGCTTCAACATCTCGCGCCCGGCCGACTGCGCGAAGAGGAACGCGCCCGTCAGGTTGACGCCGATGACCTTCTCCCACTTGTCGAGCGCCATCTCCTCGGGGCGCGCGCCCCACGAGATGCCCGCGTTGTTAACGAGGATGTCGAGTTGCCCGAACACCTCGACGGTTCTGTCAACGACCGCCTGCACCTGCTCTTTATTAACCACGTCGCAGAGCATTCCTTCAACTGTGAAGCCGCGCCCGCGGAACTCCTCGACGGTGGGACGCAGCCACTTCTCGCGCCGCGCGCACAGCATCAAAGACGCGCCCGCCTCCGCCAGCCCCTCGGCCATCTCCCTGCCTAAGCCCCTTGAGCCGCCCGTGACTATCCCGACGCGCCCCGAGAGGTCGAACAGTTCCTTAACGTGTTTTGTCATCTTTTTAGGAGTGATAAGTGATGAGTGATAAGTGATAAGCGATTACAAGGCCCGCTCTTCTTTCTTATCACTCATCACTTATCACTAAGCAAGCGATGCGCTCGCGGTGGTAGGTGGCGTCGCCGAAGAGAGTCTCAGACGACTTGCTGCGCTTGTAGTAGAGCTGTAGGTCGTGCTCCCAGGTAAAGCCGATGCCGCCGTGCACCTGCACGCCGCGGTTGGCGACCTCGCGGTAGGCGTCCGAGCAGTAAGCCTTCGCGACGGAGACGGCCGCGCGCGCCGCCGGGTCTTTCTCGGTCAGAGTCCACGCCGCATAGTACGCGGCCGAACGCGCGCTCTCCGTCAACAGGAGCATGTCGGCGCACATGTGCTGCACGGCCTGGAACGAGCCGATGGGGCGGCCGAACTGCTGACGCGTCTTCGCGTACTCGACCGTCGTGTCCAGCACCCACTGCATCCCGCCGACCATCTCTGCGCACAGCACGGCCGTCGCCACTTCGAGCGCGCCGCGCAGCGCCCCGCGCGCGTCCCCGTCAGCCCCGAGCACTTCGCCCTCGGCGACGGCAACGCCCTCGAACCCGACCTCGTAGAGCTTCCGCGTCGCGTCCATCGAAGGCATCGGCCTGACCGACAACCCTTCCGCCCCGCGCTCGACGGGAAGGAGCGCGAGCGAGTCGCCGTCGCGCGCCACGCAGACGAGAATATCTGCGACATCCGCGTCCGGCACGAACAGCTTCCGCCCCGTTAGGGAGAGACGGCCGCCGCCGCGCGTCGCCCCGAGCCGCACGGCGTCCGCGTCCCAGCTCGCGCCCTCTTCGAGCAGCGCGACCGTCGCCTTCAACTCGCCCGCGGCGATGGGCTCAAGGTACTTCGCGCGCTGCTCATCTGAGCCCGCGCGCTCGACGAGTGCAGCCGCGAAGAGCGTCGAGAGGAACGCGCCCGGCAGGCACGCGCGCCCCATCTCCTCGGCCACGGCCGCCATCTCGACCAGCCCGAGCCCGAGCCCGCCCTGCCCCTCCGGCACCACCAGCCCCGTCCAACCCTGGTCGGCCAGAGACCGCCACAGACCCTCGTCGTGCGCCGTCTCCGTCTCCATCAAATCGCGCACGCGCCCCGGCCCGCACTCCCGCACGAGCAGCGCACGCGCCGACTCCTTCAACAACTTCTGCGGCTTGCTCAGGTCAAAGTCCATTGTGCTTAGTCATAAGTGACGAGTGATAAGTGATAAGAGAAGACGAGGCCCGTATTTCTTTCTTATCACTTATCACTCGTCACTTATCACTCCTCCTAGTAGCTTTTTGGAAGGCCGAGGACGCGTTCGGCGATGATGTTGCGTTGGATTTCGCTGGTGCCCGCCTCGATGGTGTTGCCGCGCGTGCGGAGGTATGCGTACTCCCAGACGCCTTTGTCGAACTCCTTGAGCTGGCCGTAGGGGCCGAGTATCTCCTGCGCGGCCTGCTGCGTGCGCTGGTTCATCTCGCTCCAATAAAGTTTTTGAATCGAGCCCTCGGCGCCGGGGACGGCGGACTTGCTGAGGGACGTTAAGGCGCGGTTGGTGTTGAGCCGCAGCACCTCAAGTTCGAGATAAGCCTGCGCGAGCTTCTGTCGGACGAGCGGGTCTTCGCTCGCGGGCCGCCCGTCGCGTTCGATTGTGCGCGAGCGGGCGATGAGCGCTTCGAGCTGTCGCTTGAAGACGACCTGGATACCGGAGCCGAGGTTGGCGCGCTCGTTCATGAGCGCGGCGATGGCCGTCGTCCAGCCCTTGTTGACCTCGCCGAGCACTTGGGACGAGCCGATGCGCGCGTTCGAGAAGAAGACCTCGTTGAAGCCCGAGTCGCCCGACATCTGCCGCAGCGGGCGGACGTTGACGCCCTCGGCGTGCATGTCCGCCAGGAGGCACGTGAGCCCTTTGTGCTTTGGTACCTCCGAGTCGGTGCGCACGAGCAGCAGACACCAGTCGGCCATCTGCGCGAAGCTCGTCCAGATTTTCTGCCCGTTGATAATGAAATCGTCGCCATCGCGCGCGGCCTTCGTGCCGAGCGCGGCGAGGTCGCTGCCGGCGTTCGGCTCGGAAAAACCCTGACACCAGATTTCCTCGCCCGAGAGAATCTTCGGCAGGTAGCGCGCCTTCTGCTCCTCCGTGCCGAGCGCGATGATGGTCGGGCCGACGAGCGACAACCCGATAGTTCCGATCAACTGCGGGGCGTTGGCGCGCGCCAGCTCCTCCTGAAAAATGGCCTGCTCGACGAGCGCCGCACCGCGCCCGCCGAACTCCTTCGGCCAAGAGATGCCGGCCCACCCGCCGTCGTAGAGCTTGCGCTGCCACGCACGCAGGTACTCGATGTACTCGGCGCGGTCTTCGGAGCCCGTCCCGCCGCCCGCCCACTCCGCGGGGACGTTCGCCGCCAGCCACGCGCGGAACTCGTCGCGGAACTCTCTCTCGCCCGGGGTTAAGTTCAAGTCCATCGTTGCCCTCAATCCGCCGCGTCAGCGGCGCTTGAATTTAGCCCGGCCTTTCAAGGCCGGGTTGAGTTGAATCGAGGTGCCGCGTCGCGTCACCGACGCTTGAGCCGATTCGCACGTTCAGGCGTCGCTGACGCGACGCACATGTTGTTAACGTGCGGCGGCCCCGGCCTTGAAAGGCCGGGCTAAATTCAAGCGCCGCTCCGCGGCGAGTTAGGCCGTGCGGCTTCCCAAAGCAATTCCGCCACGTCCATGACCTTCATTTCGCGTTCGCCTTTGCGCGCGTTGACGCCGTCCTCCAACATCGTCATGCAGAAGGGGCAGCCGACGGCGAGCACTTCGGCGCCGGTCTCCAGCGCCTCGCGCGCGCGTTCCTGGTTGACGCGTTTGTCGGGCGGCTCGTCCACGAAGCTCATCCCGCCGCCGCCGCCGCAGCAAAAACTGTTGTTACGACTACGCGCCATCTCCACCGAATTCTCACGCGAGGAGATTTGCACGAGCGCGCGCGGCGCGTCGTAGACGCCGTTCTGACGACCCAGATAACAGGGGTCGTGGAAGGTCACCTTCTTGCCAACGTCCGAGAGAGGCTTCAGCCTCCCCTCCTCGACCAGACGCGCGAGGAATTCGCTGTGGTGGAAGACCTCGAACGCGCCGCCGAAAGTGGGGTACTCGTTCCTGAAAGTGTTGAAGCAGTGCGGGCAGGCCGTGACGACCTTCCTGACATTGTGCCTGTTCAAATTCGCGACGTTCTCGCGCGCCAACTGCTCGAACAGGAACTCGTTACCGATGCGCCGCGCAGGGTCGCCCGAACACTTCTCTTCGCGCCCGAGGATTGCGAACTTCACGCCCGCCTGTTCCAAGAGTTGCGCCGTCGCGCGCGTCACGCGCTGGTTGCGCTCGATGAGCGCGCCGCCGCAGCCGACCCACAGCAGGACTTCCGCCTCCTTCGCGTCGGAGACGTGTTTGACGTTGAGCCCCTCGGCCCAGTCCATCCGCGTCGCCTGCGTGCCGCTGAAGGGGTGGCCGCGACGCTCCAACGACGTGACGGCCTCCTGCATCGAGTCGGGGAACTCCGCCTCTTCCATCACGAGGAAGCGGCGCATGTCCACGATCTTCGGCATCTGCTCGATGAAGACCGGGCACGCCTCCACGCAGGCCGCGCAGGTCGTACACTGCCACAAAGGCACGGGGCTCGTCGCCGGAACCGTGCCGATGATGGGCAGAGGCTTTAACGCCTCAACGTCCGTCGTCGGCTCTTTGTCGGCGGGCGTGTGGGCCGCGCCGTCGCCGTTCGTCGAGACGAGGCCGAAGGCTTCGCGCGGGCGCTCGTGCATCAGGTCGCGGAGTTGCAGGATGATGTCGCGCGGCGAAAGCTCTTTGCCGACCGTGTGCGCCGGGCAGACGGCCGTGCAGCGCCCGCACTCGGTGCA
>JBEVJD010000408.1:0-21102 GCA_040510435.1 Pyrinomonadaceae bacterium
TTGTTGACGACCGTGACCCAGACGGGCAGCTCGCGCTGCATCGGCTGCGGGAAGAGGCGGACGCTGATCTCGTTGCCCGCGCCGCCGCGCACGCGCAGGGCTTCGCCCCGCCAGAGCCGCCGCACCTCCTCGATCTTCTCGAACATCAATTCGCGGTGGCGGCCGTAAGCCTCCGGCGCGAAGACGAAGTCGTCCGGGTGCCAGCCCGAAGCGAAGGAGACGCCCGCGCGCCCGCGCGAGAGGTTGTCCACCACCGCCCACTCCTCCGCGACGCGCACGGCGTGGTGAAGTGGCAGCACGACGCTGCCCGCGCGCAGACGCACGTGCTCGGTCTCGCGCGCGAGCGCCGCGGCGACGACCGACGGGTTGGGAGAAATCCCACCGAAGGCGTGGAAGTGTCGCTCCGGAATCCAGACGGCCTCGAAGCCGTGACGGTCGGCGAACTTCGCGCCTTCAATCAAAAGGTCGTACTTGTGCGCGTCGAACGCCGCGTCGTAGTTGCCGAAGTAGGAGAGGCTGAACCGGACGGTCTTGTCGGCGCGCGCGTCGGGCTCGGCCTCGTGGGCGGCGGCGTGCGCGCGCGGCTCCACCACGGCGGCGCTCGGGCCGAAGAGCGCGGGCTTAGCCTCACGCCGCCCCCAGAATCCGAGCGCCTGCCGCCCGGACGCCTGCTCGGGCGTCGCGGGCCCAGCGGCTTCGGGCCGGCGCGAGCCGTTGGAAGGGCCGCCGTGAGAAGGCCCGCCGGACTTCTCCGCGATGAAGCCGCCCGCGCGCATCTCGTCGGCGCTGTCGGTGACGGCGCGGACGACGTGCGCGAGGTCTTCGTCCGTGTGCGCCGTCGAGAGGAAGCAGTTGCGCCACTCCCACACGTAGACGCCCTTCGTGAGCAGGTGGTAGAAGAGCAGGTCTAAATTGCCCGCGTAGTCGAAGCGGAAGAGCGAGCCGAAGTGCGCGACCCGGATGGGCATCTCCTCGCGCGCGAAGTGCTCGTTGAGCGTCGCGGCCAGGCGCGAGGTGCGCTCGTTCAACTCTGATTGCAGAGACGGCCCGCGCTCCTTGAGGTGTTTGAGCACGGCGCGCGCCGAGGCCATCGCGAGCGGGTGCTGGCAGAAGGTGCCGCCAAAATAAGTAGTCTCGGCGCGCGGGTAGGAGGCGTCGCCGTATTCCCACAGGCCGCCGTCGATGCCGTCCATGAAGGGCGCGCGCCCCGCGACGATGCCGATGGGCAGGCCGCCGCCCGCGATCTTGCCGTAGGTGGCGAGGTCGGCCTCGACGCCGAACCACGCCTGCGCCCCGCCGGGGTGGATGCGGAAGCCCGTCACCATCTCGTCGAAAATTAAGACGACGCCCGCCGCCCGCGTCCAGTCGCGCAGCTCGCGCAGGAACTCGCGCGGCTGCAACTCCGGGTGGCGGCTCTGCACCGGCTCGACGAGGACGGCGGCGAGTTCGTCCCCGTGCTCGCGCAGGATTTCGAGCGCGCGCGGGCTGCCGTAGTCGAGCACCAGAACGTCCTCGACGACGTGCGGCGGGATGCCGGGCGCGAGCGGCGACGAGACGGGGCGGCCGCCGACTTCGCGCGCGCGCGCGAGCGTCCCGTCGGAGTGGCCGTGGTACGAGCCGGCGAAGATGGCGACCTTCGTCCTGCCGGTGCGCGCGCGCGCGAGCCGGAGGGCCGTCATCACCGCCTCCGTGCCGGAGTTGCAGAAGGTCGCGCGCTCCATCCCCGTCAACTCGCAGACGAGCGAGGCGACCTCACCCACCAGCGCGGGGCGCGGCCCCATCTCGATGCCCCGCCGGAGTTGTTCCTCGATGGCCGCGTTGACGAACGGCGGGCGGTGGCCGAGGAGGTGGACGCCGAAGCCCATCGTGATGTCTACGTACTCGTTGCCGTCTATGTCGCGCAGACGCGCGCCGTCGCCCCCCGCGCCGACAATCGGGTAGAGCATCTCCTTGATGGAGAGGCGGAAGCCGACGATGGCGCGGCTGTCGGCGAGCACCGACCTGTACTGCTGCGCCACCTGTTTCGACGCGGCCGTGCGGCGCGTGAAGCGTTCGATCAATTCGCTCAGATGTTGCTGCTGCCGCTCGCTCAAGCCCCCGACCACGCCGGGCTGGACGGGGCGATGAGGGACGTATGGGGTGCGTGATTCTCTTCCCACGGCCGCGGACGTTTGCGCGGCCGCGGTCGTCGCGCGCGGTGCAGAGCCGCCGCCGTCAACGCCGTCACCGTTCGTCCCGTTGCCCAACACGGACGGCGGCGGCGGCAGGGGCCGGGGTTCGGCCAATGGGGTTCGGCCGTGCGGTTCGTGGCGGCGGGGCTCTTCGCGCGCTTCGACGGCTTCGGGCCTCGGCGCGGCGCGGGCGGGTGAATCGCTCTGGCCGAGCACGGAAAGTTGCCGCGACATGAGGCCGGAGAATTGTGCGAGCAGATCGAGTTGCCGCGTCATGATGCGCTCAAGCGAGTCCGCAGGCGGCCCCGCGCCGAGTTCTGCCGCGCGCACGTCCGGCGTGAGTTCGGTCGCGGCGGCAAAGTCCTGCGTCGGCCGTGCGGGCAGGGCGCACGCGGGCGGGATAGTTTCAGTGGCGGCGCGGACGGGGGGAGGCGCGGCCGTTTGCGCCGCCGCCGAGTTCTGCTCGATGTGCTCGGCCAGCGCGTCGAGCGTGGTGAACTGCTCGAATAGTTGTCGGGCGGAGATTCTGACAAGGAAGCTGTCTTCGACGACGCGAATCGCTTCGGCGAGGATGATGGAGTCCGCGCCCATTTCGAGAAACGACGCGTGCACGTCCAACGTCTCCGGCGCGGTCTGGAGCAGGCGGCTCACGATGGCGCGGAGTGTTTCGAGAATCGCTTCCTTGCGGCGCGGGTCAATCGCCGCCGCGGCGTGGAGCGGGGGCGAGGCTTCGGTCGTCATGGTTTCGTATCCTTCCGACGTGTCGGCGGGCGTCTCCCGCTGCTGAAAATCTGCCGCGGCGGCTGCCGGGGCCGGGGTCGCGCTCAACTCTTCCACGCCCCGCGCGCGGCCTGCCGGGGTCTGGAGCCAGTAACTTTTTCTCTCGAACGGATAGGTCGGCACCCCTACGCGGCGGCGCGGATAATCGCGCTCGAAACTTTCCCAGTCAACCTCCGCGCCCGAGACGTAGAGCGCCGCCAGACTGTCGAGGAGCACGCGCCAGTCACCTCGCGCCCGCCGGAGTGTGGGAAGCCAACGCCCCTCCGCGCCGGGCAGACAACGGCGACCCATGTTCAGCAGCGACGCGTCCGGCCCGATCTCGACGAACGTCTCGCAGCCGCGCGCCGCGAGTGTCCGCATCGAGGCGTCGAAGCGCACCGGCTCGCGCGCGTGCGAGAGCCAGAAGTCGGCGTCCATAGTCGCGCCCGCTTCGAGCGCCGCGCCGGTCAGCCCGGAGACGAGCGGGACGCGTAACGGGCTAAACCCGACGCGCCGCAGGGCGCGCTCGAAGTCGCCCATCGACGGCTCCATGAGCGGCGAGTGGAAGGCGTGCGAGACGTTCAAAGCGCGCGTGGTCGAGCCGTCCGCTTCGAGTCGGCTCAGCACCTCGCGCAACGCCTCGCGCTCGCCGGAGACGACCGTGTGCGCGGGACCGTTGACGGCGGCAATCGAGACGCGCCCGCGGTAAGGCTCGACCGCGGCGGCGACCCGATTCTCGTCGGCGAAGACGGCGGCCATCCCGCCCGTCGCCGGGAGCGACTGCATCAGGCGCGCGCGCTCGGCGACCAGCACCAGACCCTCTTCCAACGTGAACGCGCCCGCGAAGCACGCCGCCGCGTACTCGCCGACGCTGTGCCCGAAGACGCAGTCGGGTTCGACGCCCCACGCGCGCCACAACTCTGCGAGCGCGTACCCGAGCGCGAAGAGCGCGGGCTGCGTGTACGCCGTCTCGTCGAGCGGCGACTCCTCCTCCCCGTAGAGCACGGTGAGCAGCGGGCGTTCCAGGGCGGGGCGCAGGATTTCGTCGCACCGATTCAGCGCGCGGCGGAAGCTCAGTTGCGTCTCGTAGAGTTCTCGCCCCATCCCGCGGTACTGCGCGCCCTGCCCGGTGAAGAGGAACGCCGTGCGAGCGCGGCGGCGGCCCGGCACGTGCGCCTGCCGCAGGCCGTCGGCCCGCCCGTCGTCGGCGAAGGCGCGCAGGTCACGTGCGAGTTGTTCGCGCGTCTCGCACGTCAACGCCAGCCGGTGCCGGAAGCGCGCGCGGCCGGCGTTCGCGGTGAAGCACACGTCGGCGAGCGCCTGCTCGGCGTGAAGCGGGAGGTGTGCCGCGTAGCGGCGCGCGAGTTCGCGGAGCGCGCCGTCGCTCTGCGCCGACAGCGAGAGGACGTGCAACGGGCGCTCGGTCTGCGCGTCGGCGGGCGCTTCTTCGAGGACGACAGGTGCTTCTTCGAGGGGGACGGCGGGCGCTTCTTCGAGGACGACGTGCGCGTTCGTCCCGCCGAAGCCGAAAGAGCTGACGCCCGCGAAGCGACGCGCGCCGCCGCGCTTCCAGTCGTGCCCGCCTGTGGCGATCTCAAGCGGCGAGTCCGCGGTCGAGAGGTGCGGGTTGAGGTCGCGGACGTGCAGGTGCGGCGGGACGTGCTCGCGGTCGAGCGAGAGCGCGACTTTGATGAGTCCGGCGATGCCCGCGGCGGCTTCGAGGTGGCCGATGTTGGTCTTGACGGAGCCGACGAGACAGTGCGCGCGCTCGCTCGAACGCCCCTCGCGCAAGACCGCGCCGAGGGCGTCGAACTCGATGGGGTCGCCGAGCGGCGTGCCCGTGCCGTGCGCCTCGACGTAGCCGACTTGCGACGGGGCGACGCCCGCGCGCTCCAACGCCTCTCTGACGACCGCCTGTTGCGCCAGCCCGTTCGGCGCCGTCAGCCCGTTGCTCCGCCCGTCCTGATTGACGGCCGAGCCGCGTATCAGCGCCCACACGCGGTCGCCGTCCCGCGCGGCGTCCGAGAGTCGCTTGAGCACGATGACGCCGCAGCCTTCGGAGCGGACGTAGCCGTCGGCCGCCGCGTCGAAAGTTTTACAGCGGCCGTCGGCCGACATCATCCCGGCGCGTGCGAGCGCCTCAGTCAGTTTGGGCGTGAGCAGGAGGTTGACGCCGCCCGCGAGCGCCAGACGCGACTCGCCCGCGCGCAGACTTTGACAGGCCGCGTGCACGGCGACGAGCGAAGACGAACAGGCAGTATCGACGGCCATGCTCGGCCCACGCAGGTCGAGCAGGTAGGAGAGACGGTTGGCCGCGATGCTCAGGGCGGAGCCCGTGCCCGCGTAAGCGTCGGGGCCGCCGGCCGCGTCGAATTGGAGCTGCGCGTAATCGCTGTTGCTGATGCCGACGAAGACGCCGGCCCGCGTTCCGCCGAGCCGGTCGGGCGCGTACCCGGCGTTCTCAATCGCCTCCCACGCGACTTCGAGCAGGAGACGCTGCTGCGGGTCGATCTGCGCCGCCTCGCGCGGCGAGATGCCGAAGAAGTGCGCGTCGAAGCCTGCGACGTTCTTCAGAAAGCCGCCCCGGCGCACGGCGCCGTGCGTCGCGTCAGCCTCCCAACGTCCCAGCGGGACTTGCGTGACGGCGTCCACGCCTTCGCGCAGGAGTCGCCAGAAGGCTTCGACGTTCTCTGCGCCGGGAAAGCGACAGCCGATGCCGACAATGGCGATGGGCTCGGGCTCGTCTCGCTCCCCCGCCCTCCGGCCTTCGTCCCGAGCGCTCTCTGATGGCACGATGACTTCCGCCGCTTGAGAGTCGCGCGCGGTTTCTTCGCCGAGGTGCCGCGCGACGGCCTCGACGGTCGGGTAGTCCCAGAAGAGCGTCGGCGGAAGCCTCCGGCCGAGCCACGCGCTCAGGTCGCCGACCATCGCCACCACACGCGCCGAGTCGAAGCCGTAGCGGCGGAACGGCTGAACGTCGTCAACCTCTTCCGGCAGGATGCCGGCGCTGCGAGAGATTTTTTCGACGAGCCATTCGCGCACGGCCTCGATTGTCCGCGTCTCCCTGACGGCGGCGGCGGCCTTCGGCTCGGGCGGCGGCGGCGAGGGTTCCGCGCCGTCGCCCGAACGTGTTTCGACCTCCGCTGCGTCGTGCGCCTGCCAGCGGGCCAACTCTTCGAGAGTCCCTTCGAGAAATTCACGGCGGCTGGCGTGCCTCTGAATCTTCCCGCTCGAAGTCTTGTTGATGGTGCCGGTCTTGACGAGGACGATGGCGTGGGGCTGTAGCTCGTGGCGCTCGGCGACGCGCTCGCGGATGGCCTCGACGACCTCTGGCCCGTCCGCCGGGACGAACTCGCGCCTGACCTCCTGCACGAGGACGAGGCGTTCTTCAGGGCCGACTTCGACCGAGAAGGCCGCGCAGCAGCCGGGACGCAAGAGGCCGTGGCTCCGCTCCGCCGTCCACTCGATGTCCTGCGGGTAGTAGTTCTGCCCGCGAATGATGATGAGGTCTTTGACCCGGCCGCTGACGAAGAGTTCGCCGTAGCGCACGAAGCCGAGGTCGCCCGTGCGCATGAAGGGGCCTTCCCCCGTGCCGGCGATGCGCGCGTGGAACGTCGCCTCGGTCTCTTCGGGGCGCTGCCAGAAGCCGCGCGCCAGCCCCTCGCACTTCACCCAGATTTCGCCGAGCTCGTCCGGCGCGCGGCGGCGCAGGGTCTCCGGGTCAACGATGGCCAGCTCCGTGTCCATGATGGGACGGCCACAGCCGACGAGGGCGCGCCCGCCCGGTTGAGTCGGCTCGACCTCGACGACGCGCCGCTCCTGTTCGAGCGCGGACGCCTGCGCCGTGATGAAGAGCGGCGCGTGTGGCTCCGCGCCGCCGGCCGAGACCATCAGCGTCGCCTCGGCGAGGCCGAAGGAAGGATAGAAGGCTTCGCGTCGGAAGCCGCACGGCGCGAACTTCTCGTGGAAGCGTTCCATCGTCTCGCGGTGGACGGGCTCGGCGGCGTTGCCGGCGGCGCGCCAACTGCTTAGGTCGAGCGCGTCGCGCTCCTCCTGCGTGACCTTGCGGACGCAAAGCTCGTAGGCGAAGTTGGGGCCGGAGCTGTGCGTCACGCCGTAGCGCGTGACGGCCTCCAACCAGCGCGCGGGGCGCTGCACGAAGGCGAGCGGCGAGAAGAGGTATGCGGGGACGCCGCAGACGGCCGGGTGGACGATGCCCTCGACCAGCCCGTAGTCGTGAAAGTTGGGCATCCACGTCGCGCTCACGCTCTCCGGCGTGTAGCCGTAGGCGCGCGCGAGGTGTTCGGACTGGTGCGTGAGACAGAAGTGCGTGACCATCACGCCCTTCGGCGTCGAGGTCGAGCCTGAGGTGTATTGCAGGTATGCGAGGTCTTCGGGCGTCTGCGCGGGCGGCTGCCAGCGGGCGGCCGCGTCCGGGTCAAGCTCGTCCACCTTAATCCAACGCAGCGCGCGCAGGTCGGCCGCGCCCTCGGGCGCACGCTCGATCATCGAGAGGATGGCCGCGGTGGTGAGGGCGATGGCCGGGCGCGAGTCGGCGGCGATGGCTTGGACTCTGGGCAGCGTGCGCCCGAGCCGCGCGGGGTGAGGCGGCGGCGCGGGCACCGCCACCGCGCCCGCGTACAGGCAGCCGAAGAAGGACGTGACGAATTCCAGCCCCGCGTCGAAGAGCAGCAGCACACGCTCGCCGCGCGCGCCGTACTCTTGCAGCAGCGCGCCGACGGCCTGCGCCCGTGCGTCGAGTTCGGCGTAAGTCAGACGCGCCGTCACGCCCTCGCCGTCGGCGAGGAAGGAGAAGGCCGTGCGCTCGGGCTGCTGCCGCGCCCTCCGGCGCAGGATTTCCGTGAGCGTGTCCTGGCTCCGTTGATTCATCCCAATGCTCGATCCCTGCCGCGAACGCCGAGGGCGGCCCGCCCGCGGCACGTTTCGCTACTCGTTCTCTACCGTCGCCCCTCGACGCGTCCGCGCAGTCTGCCGCCGTATCAGCTCGCGCCGCCTGCTCATCAACGCGGCGTGACCCGCCGGCTCGCCCCGCGCGGCGCGCGCCGTCTCAAACGGCTCGGCGCGCGGCGCGCTCAGGTGCTCGGCCAGCGCGCTCACCGTCGGGTACTTGAACATCTCGACGACGGGCAGCTCCGCCCCGAGCACCTCGCGCAGTCTGCTGTTGACGCGAATCAACAGGAGTGAGTGGCCGCCGAGGTTGAAGAAGTTGTCGTGGACGCCGACGCGCTCGACCTCCAGCACCTCCTGCCAGATGCCTGCGATCAGACTCTCCAACTCAGAGCGCGGCGCAACGTACGGCTCACGCGCCTCGCGGCTCACGCCGTCGGGGGCGGGCAGCGCCTTGCGGTCGAGCTTACCGTTCGGTGTCAAAGGCATTGCTTCGAGCCGCATGAACGCCGACGGAATCATGTACTCGGGCAGTCGCTCCGACAGGAATTGACGCAGGCCGCCCGGCTCCGCCGCCGAAGGAGCGCGCGGCACGACGTAAGCCACGAGGCGGAGGCCGCCGCCCGTCGTCTCGCCCGCCGTGACGACGCACTCTCGCACCTCCGCGTGTTGCTTGAGCACCGACTCGACTTCGCCGACCTCGACGCGGAAGCCGCGGACTTTGACCTGTTCGTCGGCGCGGCCGAGGTATTCGACGTTGCCGTCGGGCAGGAACCGCCCGAGGTCGCCCGTCCGGTAGAGGCGCGCGCCGGGGCGCCGCCCGTGAGGATGCGGCAGAAACCGCTCGGCCGTCAGCGCCGGGCGTTGATGATAGCCGCGCGCCACCCCCGCGCCTCCGACGTAAATCTCACCGACCACCCCGACGGGGACGAGCTGCTGCCGCGCGTCGAGGACGTACATCTCCGCGTTGGCAATGGGGCGGCCGATAGGAACGCTTGACGCGATGGCGTGAGCGGCGTCAAGCGTGTCCGCGGCGCGCGGTTCGTAGTTGCTCGCCGTGACGGTCGTCTCCGTCGGCCCGTAAGCGTTGCTCCACTCGACGCGGTCGCCGACGAGTTGCCGCCAGCGTTCGAGCGTCGCACCGAGCGTCTTCTCGTTGCCGACGACAACGCGCCGCAGCGTCGCAGGCAGGAACGCGTCCGGCGTCGCGCCGTCTGCCCCGTCGTCGTCAACGCCCCGCTCGTCGAGCGTCGTCAGCCATTCCGCCCAGAACGACGCGGGCAAATTCGCCACCGTCACGCCCTCGCGCCCGATGACCCGGACGAACTCCTCGATGGTGTCGAACGCGTTCGCGGGGCGCATGACGGCGCGCGCCCCGGCCAGCCACGCCCCGAAGAACTCCTCGGCCGCTACGTCGAACGAAAAGGACGCGAACTGCAACAGCCGGTCGCGCGGCGTCAAGCCGTGGTGCGCCGCGAACGCGAGGCTCGTGTTGACGAGTGAGCGGTGCTCGACGAGGATGCCCTTCGGCCGCCCCGTCGTCCCCGAAGTGTAGACGAGGTAGGCGAGGTTGTTCGCGCCGGCGACCCGCCCGAGTTTGCCACCCTCACGCGCCTCCACCTCATGCGCCTCCGCGTCGAGGAGGACGAGCCGCGCGCCGTGCGCGGGCAGAGACCCCGCGAGCCGCGCCGTCGTCAGGAGCACGGACGCGCCCGCGTCTTCGAGCATGTAAGAGAGGCGCTGCGGCGGGTACGCCGGGTCTAAAGCCACCCACGCCCCCCCGGCCTTGAGCACGCCCAGCAGCGCGACGGCCGCCCACGTCTCACGCTCCAACAGGACGCCCACCCGCGTCTCGGCGCCGACCCCGCACGCGCGCAGGTGGCGGGCCAATTGGTTGGCACGCTCGTCGAGTTCCGCGTACGTCAGACGCTCGCCGCCGCAGACGAGCGCCACGGCCCCGGGCTTCGCGGCGGCCTGCTCCTCGAAGAGTTCGTGGACGCACCTGTCGCGCGGGTACTCGCGGGCCGTGTCGTTCCACTCGACGAGGAGTTGGTGCCGCTCCTCTTTCGTCAGCAGCGACAGTCGGCTGAGTCGCACGGTCAGGTCGGCGGTGGCGGCGTCCAACAGCACCGCGAAGTGCCTGAGCATCCGCCCGACGGTCGCGCCGTCGAAGAGGTCTGTGTTGTACTCCAAACCGCACAGTAGACCGTCCGCGCGCTCGGTCACGTCGAACGACAGGTCGAACGGCGAAACCGACGTGTCGTCGTCCATCACGCTGACTTCCACGCCGCCCATCCTCATCGGCGGCAGCGGCGCGTTCTGCAAAGAGAACATGACCTGAAAGAGCGGGGTGCGGCTCGTGTCGCGCTCGGGCTGAAGCTCCTCGACCAGTTTCTCGAACGGCACGTCCTGATGCGCGAAGGCCCCGAGCGCCACTTCACGCACGCGGCCGAGCAGTTCCCTGAAGGAAGGGTCGCCCGACAGGTCAGTCCTCAACACCAGAGTGTTGACGAAGAACCCGACGAGCGATTCCAACTCCGTCCGGGTGCGGTTGGCGATGGGCGTGCCGACGACGATGTCGTCCTGCCCGGCGTAGCGTTGCAGCAGGGTCTTGAAGACGGCGAGCAGAAGCATGTAAGGCGTCACGCCTTCGCGGCGCGCCAGTTCCTTCACCCGCCCCGTCAACCCGAGGTCAACGAGGTGAGTGAGGATAGCGCCCCGGTAGCTCTGCACCGGCGGGCGCGGCCTGTCGGTCGGCAGTTCCAGCGCGGGCGACTTTCCGCCCAGACGCTCCATCCAATATCGCATCTGCCGCCCGAGCGTCTCGCCTTGCAGCCACCCGCGCTGCCAGACGGCGAAGTCGGCGTACTGGATGAGCAGCTCCGGCAGTTCCGGCCGCCGCCCCGCGGCGAAGGCTTCGTAAGCCGCGCTCAACTCCCTGACGAGCACGCCGATTGACCAGCCGTCAGAAACGATGTGGTGCGTCAGCAACCAGAAGAGGTGTTCCTCCTCGGCCAGCCGCACCAGCGCGGCCCCCACCAGCGGCCCGCGCACTAAGTCAAACGGCTGTCCGCTCAGGCGCGCGGCGGTCTGTTTGACCCTCTTCGCCCGTTCGACCTCCGTCAGTTGGCTCAGGTCTTCGACCGGGATGGACAGCGTCAGCCGCGGCGCGACGACCTGCACGGGACGCCCTTCGATTTCCGCGAACGTGGTGCGCAGGACTTCGTGCCGGCTGATGATTTCGTTGACGCTTTGTTCAAGCGCTCCGACATCGAGTCGTCCGCGGAGGCGGAAGGCGGCGGGCACTTTGTAGGGGCCGTTCGGCTCTAACTGTTCGAGGAACCAGAGACGCTGCTGCGCGAATGAGAGGGGGTGGTGCGCCGCCTCGCCTCGCCGCGGGATGGCGCGCCCGCCCGCACTCTCGTCCGCCTTCTTCTTTTTCAGACGCACCATCAGCGCCGCGCGCTCCGCAGGTGAAAGCTCGGCGATATTCTTAGCGTCCTTCATCATTAAGCTCTTATCTTCCGGCCCGGCGTCCGCGCGCAGCCGCGACTCGCCCCCGGTAGCCGACCTGCGCCTTCATGTCTTCAAAAAGTTACTCGGCGTCAACTCGACGCCGAGCGGGGAGTGCTCGCAACAAACATCCAAGCGGTCAGTGAGAGTGTGAGGCGTGTCCGGCCCCACGGACTGGGGCGGCGGCCGTCCATACATTCGACGGTCGCGAAGCGCCCGCGGACGGCGGCGTAGGCAGGACCCTGAATCAGAAAAGGGATGCTGTAACGTGCGGGCCGCCTCGGCGTGCGCTGCTAACGGTCAGCACACTCGTTGCCGAAGCAGGATTCGTTACACTGAATCAGTTTTCCTCCGCTAAACCGGCATGCAGAGGTGAGGCTAATTGGGCAAACTGGACGCGGGAACGATATGACTGTGCCGGCACTGTTGTCAAGGATGAAGCCGAAGCGGGAGTGTCTAAAGCATAGCTGTCAGCGGGGTTCCGTTGCCGAGATTAATTTGAGGCGGGCAGTTGATTTCAGCGCACTTTGTCAGGCTCGTCTTTCGCGCGCGTGTCTACCGCGACCCAGTTTACTTCCCAGGTCTTGCCCCCGTCGTCCGAGAACGCCTGTTCAAAACGGCACGAATCCGGTGTGCCGCACGAGATAACAAATCGGACAAAAATCGCCCGGCCATTAAGCGTCTCCTGGCCGTAGAACTCGCCGCGCCCGTCCTTGAACTCGCCGATGACGGGCGGGCTCAGGGTGCCTCCCGCGCTGTTGGAAAAATTGAGGCTCCACTGGCGGGATTCAGGGTTGTATAGACGCAGGGACAGACCCTCGATGCGCCCCGCCGGGCCGCCGACCTCCAGTTCCACCAGATTGGCGCGGCCATTCCAAACCTTGCGGACGACGGTCGTGCCTTCGTATTCGACCCAGGTGGTGGAGCCGGTCAGAGGGCGCACGAGACGCTTCAGGCGCGTCTTCCAGATGCCGATCTCGAAGTCGAAATCGTGTTGCCCGTCCCGTTTCGCGGGAACGCTTTGAGGGCTTGTTCTCGATGCGTCCGGACTCTGCCGTACGATCCCCTGAAGGGGTTGCACGGCGGCGATTAGAATGAACGATAAGAGATAAGGTCGAAAATGTTTGGGCGCGCCCATCATTGTCTCCTCAAAATTTGTCTGCCCGTCCTGTGTCGGCCGGTTGCCCCGTCATCTGATTTACTCGGGCGAAATCGTCAGGACTCCTCCCGAGGCCCGTCGAACACGTAACCGGGCGATGTCTCGCAAAGTATCACGTCATAACTGTCAATCAACGGCATGGCGATGGCTTCCAGCTCGTTCTTCCACAACTCGCCTTCGTAAAAGGCGTCCTTCATTCGGTCTCGCTCATCCAGCGAAGGGAAGCTGCGCAGAAAGACGAATTTGTTGGGGTTCTCAAGGTCGAGCAGGGGGCCGAGTATCTGCATCCCGTGTGAGCGCAGCGCGGGTATGGCTCGCATCTCGAAGAGCTTGACGAACTCCTCGCGGCGCCCCGGCTTGATTCGATAGCTGCGTACTTCTACTATCACGGCTGACCTCCCGAGGATTTAATTCTATGGGCTCCGCCGAGAAATATAGACCGATTCGTAAGCCTGTAAAGAAGGAACCTTCAGGTAACGGTGCTGGCCGACGACGACCAAACCCGGTGAGCGGGTGTCCGCTGACCGCCGCGCTGGCGGCCATCGGCGGCAAGTGGAAGTTGATCATCTTGTACTGGCTGGCCGAGTCGCCGAGGCACTTCGCCGCCATCCGGAAGGAGATGCCCGGCATCTCGCAGAAAGTCCTCACGCAACAACTCCGCGAGCTGGTCGGCGACGGGCTCGTGTGCAGGCGGCCGACGGGCGTGGTGCCGGCCCCCGTCGAGTATTCGCTGACCGAGTACGGTCAATCCCTGCTGCCTCTGGTGGAGAACATACGGCTCTGGGGCAGGGCTCATCTCGAACACCTGATGTCTCAGACCGGCACGCCCGCGGGTGACCCGTGAACCTTTAAACGTCTGTGCTCACTATGCTCCCAGCCAGCCGCCCTTGAACCCCGCGCGGCGCAGACCCATGACGATGTAAGGGCACTGCCTCATCAGCCGCCAGAGAAACCCCGAGCTGTAGTTCTCAATCATCAGAATGATCGGCCCCTGATCGAGTCCGTAATAACCTTTCGCGTGCCAGCCGCGATTGTCCCGGGAGCCGTCCGTGAAGGTCGGGTTGAAGCTGCACTTGAAGCCGTACTCGCTCATCATTTTCGGATAGGCTTCGTCCATGTATCGGATAGCCGGCAGCACGATCTCCGGCGCGAACGGCAGCGAGGCGACCGCCGCCCACGGGGCGATGGTGCCGTCGTCCGGGCCGTAAGGGATGCTGCGCGCCCTGTAGTCGTAGAAGCGGCGCAGGCGTCCGTCTATCTTGCGCGTCGCGGGGCCGGGGCCGTCGCTCGCCGTGATGCCCCAACAGCTCTCGTTATAGCCTTTGAACTTTTTCGGATTGCGGATGGCGTACTGCTGCTGCACGTAGGTGGCGCGGCGACTGTTCTCGAAGTAGTCAATCCCCTTCGCGCGCATGTAATCGTCCTGTATGCCGCGGAAGTCTATCCAGACGTGCGAGAGCTGGTGGATGAAGAGCGGCCCGGCGTAGAGGAACTCGTGGCCGTAGAGCTTCCGCCAGCGGTAAGTCTTCGTCCAAGCCTCGTAGCTCTTCTCAGGCAGCGGGTGCGTCGGCGAGCCGAGGCCGAGCACGTAAAGCAGCAGCGCCTCGCTGTAGCCTTCCCAACGATACTTGATGAAGCCGCGCTCCGGCTTCCACCCGTGCGCGACCGCGAGGCCGCCGTTTTGCGCCCAACGCCAGTCGGCGCGGCGGTAGAGCGCGTCGGCCAGCGTGCGTATCTCGCGCTCGACACTCGTCTCACGTTGAAAGTACGCGGCGGCAGCCAACGCCCCGGCGAGCAGGAAGGTCGTGTCAATCGTTGACAGTTCAGACTCCCAGGCGCGCCGACCCCTTTGCATGTCCAGGAAGTGGTAGAAAAATCCTTTGTAGCCCGTCGCGTCAGGCTCTTCTCCCTGCGGGCTGTTCCAGAAAAACCGCAGCGTCGTGAGCGTCCGCTTGATGGCATCGGCGCGCGAGAAATACCCGCGCTCCGCGCCGACCGTGTAAGCCGCGAGCGCGAGTCCGACCGCGGCGATGCTACAGTGCGCGCCTTCGCGCGTGTTGTCCGGCACCAGCCCGTTTTGTGGATTAGTCTCTTTGAGGAAATAACCGAACGTGTCGCGCTGGAGCTTGTCCAACGCCTTGTCGCTCACCCCCGGATAACTCATAGCGCGCGCGCCTCCGTCCGCTCCCTCCGGCGCAAACTCCACCGTGACGGCGGCCACGGCGTGCGGCGTCTACGGCCTTGCGGCTCAGTGCTTCTTCAGCAGGTCAACCACTTCCGACCTGTTGTTAACCTCGGCCCACGTCAAAGCGTCCCGCCCGCTTCTATCTCTGAAGTCTTTCCTGGCGCCTCTGTTAATCAGCCTCCGCACGATGTCGGCGTGCCCGCGGGCCGCCGCGCGGATCAGCGCCGTCTGGCCGTTATTGTCTCTCAGGTTCACGTCCGCGTTGCTCCCCAGCAGAACGTCGGTGGTCTCCTGATGCCCCCCCAGAGCCGACTGCATCAGTGCCGTCGAGCCGGTGTCGTCTCTAGCGTTCACGTCGGCGCCCCGGCTCAACAGCTTTTGACTGACGTGGTTGCGGCCTCTCGACGCGGCGCTGATCAGCGCCGTCCTGCCGGCCCCGTCCTTCACGTCCGGACTCATCCCGGCCGCGAGGAATAAGTCGACCGCCCCGATGTCGCCTTTTTCCACGACTGTGGTGAATGCGGCCTCGCTGTAAGGGATGTTCCTTTGCGCCAGTCTTTCGCGTGCGGCGAGTTCGTCGGGGCTTACAACGGGTGTGCTGTTGACGTTGTCCTGCCGGTCGGTGTTTTCCGTCGGCGTGGGACTCGGGGTCGGACTGCTGTTGACCGCGGGCCGGTTTGTCTGCGTCACGCCATTCGTGTTGCCCCCGGGCATGAACATGTAGAGCACGGCCGAGAGGACAACCAGTGTGGCGAGTAGAGCAGCGCCCACGACCAACTTCTTCCCGCCGCCGCCTCGTCTGTCGGCGAGCCGCGTCTCTTCCGGCACGGGCACAACAACCTGACGGCCGGGCCTGTGGAAGGGTTCAGAAGCCGCGGCCGTCGTAACAGCCCGAGGGGCCGCGACGCTCACCCTCGTGACCTCTTCTCCGCCCGCCGTCGGGATGGTGTCCGCGGCGCGCGGCGCCGTGTCGTGCAGTTGAGCGCGCATCTCGGAAGCGGTACGCGGTCGGCCGCTCGTGTCGAGCGCCATCGCCCGCATCAGCGCCGCCGACACGGAGGCCGGCACCTCTTGTCGAACCCAATGCGGGGGCTGGAGCGGGTCGGGCTGGCCGTTCACGACGGCGGTGGCGCGGGAGAGCGCGTCCGGGGGTCTCACGCCCGTGAGTAGATGATAGAGAGTCGCCCCGAGCGAGTAGAGGTCGCTGCGCACGTCGGTGCCCGTGCCCTGCATCTGCTCCAGCGGAGAGTAGGCCGGGGAGTAGCCGAGCAGGCTGGTCACGCCCGTGCCGGTCATCTGTCCCGCGCTGCCCTTGGCGAGCCCGAAATCGAGGAGGATGACGTGGCCCGTAGGTGTTAGCTTGAGGTTCGAAGGCTTGATGTCACGGTGAAGCACCGGCGGGTCGAGGCCGTGCAGGTAGTCGAGCGCGTCGAGGAGTTGTTCGGCCCACCCCAGCACCTCCGCGGGGTCGAACGTGCGGCCGAGTTCGAGCAGACGGCCGAGGTCATCGCCGGGGATGAATTCCATCACCAGGAAGAGGCCGCTCCCTTCGTCGAAGTGATCCAGCACCTTGGGCAGCGCCGGGTGACGCAGGTTGGCGAGCAGCCGCGCCTCGCGCCCGAAGGCGCGCTTGAGTTCATCCGTCTCGGCAAGGGTCTCCTTCAAAGCGACCGCCCGGCTCAGCCGTTCGTCGAACGCCTCGTAGACCGCGCCCATGCCGCCCCGACCGAGGGGGCGGATGACGCGGTACCGGTGTTGAAGGATGGCGTCTGTAGAGAACATGGAACCCCGCTAATGTTTCTCGCCTCGTCCGGCGGACAAACTATCTTGCCCGGCGGAATTTTAGCTCGTTCCGCTTTCAGATGCCTCCCGACGCGGAGGGTCTCCCGTCGTAAGCCACCGCAAGCCATTCGTTGACCCGACTGATGTTTCGGCGTATGATTCGGCCGTCCCAGCAACTCCTCATCTCATCCAATCTTCGGAGATAAATCAATGCCAGAGAACAAAGACGCACGCGCATCGCAGGACTCCGAGAGCACCTTGCCGTTCTTCGCCCGCTTCCTCGAAGGCCAGATCAGAGAGCGAGTGGAGAACGCGACGCTGAAATATCCGTCCGACTGGGACGAGATGGATCAGACCCATAAGTACCCGTCCGACAGCGACGAGGGCGAGCCGTGGCATAACATCGCCGGCTAGCCGGCTGAGAGGAGCCACACGACCGTCAGGCAACTGCCGGGGCTTCGGCCCGCGAGGCGTTCAGGATGCCGGCTCGCGTCGAAGCCCTGGCTGTCGGAAACTCTTCCTCTATCACCTGCGGGGACGGCTCAAGACGAAAGCGGGCCGTCGCGGGCCGGCATTCCTGAACATTCCATCTCGACCGCATGTCTTCCACAGCATCGCGTGCCGCCGTTCTGCTACTGACGCACAGCGGGGATTTCTACACCATCGACCTGGTCGCCGAAGCCCTCGCGCGCAAAGGCGCGCGCCCGTTCCGCCTGAACACAGACCTCTTCCCTACCTCCGTCAAGCTCTCGGCCCGCGCGGGAGACGACCGCGCCGCGCAGCTCGTCTCGGAGACGGGCGCGCGGATAGCCGCCGAAGAGGTACGCGCCGTCTGGGCGCGTAAGCTCTGGGTGCCGCGGATGGGTGACGACCTGGACGAGCGATTTCGAGAGATGTGCGTCAGGGAGTCCGCCGCCACGCTCGAAGGATTCCTCGACGCGCTGCACGACGTTCGCTGGGTCAACGACCTACAGCGAGAGCGCGCGGCCGAAAACAAGCAGCGGCAACTCCGCGTCGCCGAGCGGGCGGGACTGCGCGTCCCGCGCACGCTCGTCACCAACGACCCCGAAGCAGCCCGCGAGTTCTACGAAGAGACCGGCGGCCAGATGGTGGCGAAGCTCCTCCGGCCGCTCACGGTCAGCATGACAGCCGCCCCCCTCTTCGTCTACACGAGCCGCGTCCGCAAGGAAGACCTCGACAGCGCGGAGGCACTGCGCCACAGCCCGATGGTTTTTCAGGAACTGATTCCGAAGGAACGTGAGCTGCGCGTCGCGTGGGTGGCGGGCGAAGCCTTCGTGGGCGCGTTGGACGCGACTGGCACGTCGCGCGGACAGACCGACTGGCGGAGGGCCACGCCCGGCGAGTGTCAATGGCAGGCGGCCGACTTGCCCTCGGAAATCTCAAGCGGCCTGCGAGCCATGATGTCCGAACTCGGGCTCGTCTACGGCGCGGTCGATTTAATCCGTACTCCCGCGGGCGAGCACGTCTTCCTTGAGGTCAACCCCGGCGGCGAATGGGGCATGCTCGAACGCGACCTCGGCCTGCCCATCTCCGAGGCCATCGCGGACGTTCTTCTGGGTCACCCCCACCGCCAACCACCGCTCACTTCCCTACTTGACTGTTCCTGAGATGGAGGCGCCTGCTTCCATCAACCATAACCTCAGTTAATGCCTTCGAGGTAAAAGCGGACTGCTTTGCGCCGCATGAGTTGATGTTAGGGCAGTCTCAACGGCTTTCTGCTCCATAAATCCACTATACCCAGATGGGCACACAACTGAGGTGTTTGTGTACCCAATGATGCTTATGAAATGATATTATTCCATAATATGGCACTCAAATCGTGTGCTCATGTTTCACATACTAATTGCTAGCGATTGCCCTCTTAATCGAATGAGCATCTGGTTCAGAGTTTGAAGAGACACCATCCACGCCTATCAGACTCGCCGACCTTTACCAACGCCGCGAATGCAACCTTCTAATCCTTTTGCTCTCCCCTGACTCATCCTTATCTCTCGCTCACGACAGGACTTGCTACGTATGCTCACGACGGATAGCAGCCTTCATACGTTGCCACTGATTGCCCCCCTTTGAGAGGCAGGAGCTCGCCTGTCGCCTGAATGCCAACCGTAGGCTGACTGCACACCACGAATATTGCTCGCTTGTGAAACATGCGCCGACTTCCGCAGCCTGAGGCGAGCACGATGACGTTAATGCTTCAGGATAGGCCAGCTCCGTTCAGTTAAAATATTTGAAGATTTACAGGCGCCCTGAGACTTTTCATAAACCACTGATGACACAGCCCTTTCTCTTGCTCCCTCTAGCCGTCAGACTAACCCTTCCATTCAGTCAGATTTTTGAAGCTTTACAATGTTGTAGCGGGCACGCCCGCCTGCGCCAAGGCTATGCTCCGGATCATGTGCCACTGCGAGGGACGGAAGTTGGCCGCGAACTGCTCTTCGAGCTCCTTCATTTCGGCACCTTCGCGCATGAGCCGCGCCATCAGGTTCACCTGCTCCTGAATCTGCTCGGCGCTCAGTTCCGGCTTCGCGGCGCTTGCCGCCTGCTTGGAGCTGGCCTCGCCCACCTCTTTCTCTATTTGGCGGGCGTCGGCCTTGCGCAGCCTCCGGCGTAGGTGCTCTGCCAGAAAGGCCGGGGCCGATGTGACCGTGGTGCGGGAGGCCGCCACCTTCAATTCAGTCACAAGCAGTTCGGCTACCTCCGCCCAGCGTTCCGCATCGGCCTTGGACGGTTCCTTCCCACTCACCTCACGGGACACGGTTCTCAGTCTCTCGACCAGCCCAGCGAAAGCTTCATCATCAGTTCTCTCAGTACTTGTCTTAAAAGAAGAAGTCTTGTCGCCGCCGGAAGTCCCTGAAGAATCAACAGTTTGACCCTCACCACCACTCCCCAAAAATTGGGGATTCCCACTACCCAAAAAAGGAGTAGTGGTGTCTAGTGGTGAGTGGTGGTGAGTAGTGGTGAGTCGTGGTAACTCCTCCGGAAGTCGCACCTCATACTGAGAGCCCTCCGTCGAACCTAACTCCCAGTGGCGGATGATCAGGCCGGCGCCCATAAGGTAGCGCAGGTGTCCGTCGACGGTCTTGATGTTCCGAATGTCTGTCCAGTCGAGGAAGTCACGGCGCGAGGCCTTCACGCGGGGCCGCGGCGGGTTGGCGCCGCGAGTTCTCAGGTACAGCGCGTCGTAAATCTTTTTGCTGGAGCCTGGGAAAAGTCCCTGTGGTAACGCCTCCCGCTCGATGCTGTTGGCCCGGCGGTTAAAGTCGCGGGCAGGCGCCGGGGAAGGGCGCGGCTCTTCACGTCGGGTAATTTCCGGCTGGGGAGTGGTGGTGACTGGTGGTGACTGGTGGGGAGTGGTGGTGACTGGTGGTAACTCTGCTTTTTCCTGTTTTTTTCGCTCCTGCAAGTCGTAGAGGGCGGCGAAGCCCTTCTTATTCGATTGAGTCACGCACTACCTCCGCCGTTATCAACTCGGCTTCCAGCATCCCGCCAATCGTCAGGGCGTTCATGCAGACCTTGACCACCTCACGCGGCACACCCTTGGATCGCTCGTAGATGAAGTTGAGGGCGTCGGGCGTAAAGAGCGGCTCGTGCCGGCCCGCCACCGAGAGCCGGAAGGCGATCATGTCGGCGGTCTCCTCCGGGGTCAGCGGGTCGAGCGTGGCCACGGCCGCCGCCCGGGAGAGCAGGGCGCGCTTGAGCTTCAGCTTGTTGCGCAGGTTGTTCTGCCCGGCCATCACGATCTGGACGAGCTTGTTGTCGTCGGACTCGAAGTTGGTGATCTGCCGGATAAGCTCGAACTGGTCGCCCCGCATCATCTGCGCCTCGTCGATGAGGACGAGCACGTTCTTGTCCTCGGCAAAGCGCCCCACCAGGTGGCCTTCTAGCTCCTGCATCTGGTCGAGTTTCGAGGGGCGGCGGGGAAGACCGAACTCGTCTGTGAGCCGCTTCAGGAGTTGGAGCGCGGTCGGGTAGTCTGGATTCGTAATCAGCACGCTCTCGTAGGCCTCCTGCTCCCGGTAGATGCCGAACAGGCGGCGGATGAGTGTCGACTTGCCGTGACCGACATCGCCGTAGAGGACTGCGAAGCCCTGCCGCCGCTCCATCACGTAACGGAGCTTGGCGAGCGCCGCCTTATGCTGGTTCGTCAGGTAGAGGAAGCGCGGGTCGGGCGAGAGTGAGAACGGATCCTCGGCCAGTCCGTACTGGCCGAGCACCGAGTCGGCAATGGTCGCTGTGGCCATGCGGGCGGGTATATCACAAATCAACCCCTGAGCACAACGAAAAAGAGACTATACCCCCCAAACGAGCCGCAGCGGTAATCAAAACGTAGCCTTAGCTTGGCAGCGACGAACAACCACTGGGGAGGCCGACGTGGGAAGCAACACGGCGAAATGGAATTCGGCCTTTAGGGAGGGGAAGGGAGCGGTTGAGGCCCCACTACCGCGCCGAGACGACCAGAGTGCCGGCGGCCAGGTCGCCGAGCCGCTGGTTGCGCTTCGAAATAAGGATGGCTACTCCCGCCGGCACCCCGCCTAACAGTAGCGGGTTGGCCTCGACCACCCTGACGAGCGTCCTGAGGAGCGCGCGCCGCCAGCCGCAGCGGC
>JBEVJD010000409.1:0-7292 GCA_040510435.1 Pyrinomonadaceae bacterium
CCCGCCGTCAAGACTTCGCGCGGCGCGTCCTGCGTTTGGGCGGGGCGACGGGGAAGAGGGTCTGTTCGGCGTTCAACTCGTGGCGCCGCGCGGCGCCCTCCTCGCGGAGGCGCTTGACGGCCGCCTGGCAGTACTCCTCGTTGTTGTCGATGAGCACGTAGCGACGCCCCGAGGCGAGCGCCGCCAGCCCCGTCGTGCCGCTCCCGCCGAACGGATCAACGACGAGGCCACCTTCAGGGCAGAGCAGGCGTATAAAAAAGAGCGGCAAATCGACAGGGAAGACTGCCGGATGACCTTTGTTCTTACCGACCAGTGGGAGGCTGAGGACATTCGATGGAAGAACGGTCTGCTTATTTACCCACTTGGAAATGTCACGGCCGAACCCGCTCGCGTTCGCAGAGTTATGCCGGCTGCGGTCATTCGCACCCAATTTTGCAAGTCTTGACTCTACCCAGTCGCCTACGGGCTTGCGCACCGCGCCCTGGTTCATGTAAGGGCGTTTCGATTTCGCGAGGTGGAAGCAGTATTCCCAACCGTCGCGCAGGCGCGTCGGCCAGTAGCCGGGCATCGGGTTCGTCTTGTGCCAGAGGTAGTCCTCGATGCAGAACCACCCGGCTTCGGAGAGCGCTTCGATGGTACGCCAGACGTAGCGGTGGCGCACCCCGTTCACGACCTTGTCCTTAATGTTGATGACGAGACTGCCCGATGGCTTCAGAGCGTTCCAGAAGGGCTCGTGAAAGGTCATGAACCAGTCGGCGAACTCATCCGGGTGCACTGAGTCATAGTGCTTGTGCCGCGCGTCGGCGTATGGCGGGGAGGTGACGATTAAGTCAACCTGTCCCTCGTAAGCCTTAAGCTCCTCACGACTGTCGCCGGGGATGACCTTGCAGGTGGCGCTCTCTCTGGCTGCCGTTAATCTTGTTTCTGGTACAGTCATTTTTGACAGAAGAATGAGACTAATTTTTTCGTATTGTCGAACCTTCCTAACCTATCCACAAGTCCGGCGTCAATGCATTTCTTGCCGAAGGCATCGAGGACTTCATCGGGCACATTGATTGCCGCTGGTAGCTCACCGGTGTCGGCATCATCCTCTTCCAGGACTTCGAGCATCATCTGCATGATCTCTTCGTAGGTGTGGTTCGTGAAGAAGGGCCAAAAAAAGTCTGACTGCCAGACTTCGGTGTTATCTGACTGGGCGCGCTTCGTCTTCTTCTCGCGCTTGATATACCGCTCACCCCTGTCTATCGCGATGCCAAAAACGCAGAGGTATGGACCGATGCGATTCTTATCAACTGCTGCGACGGCCTCCAGCGCAGCTATAGCCTTCGGCCAGTCCTGTCCGCCCAGTGTGTTACTACGATTTTTTACTGAAGTGTAAAGATTTAGGTCTTCATACGCATCGTCAATAAATCCCACTACAGCGTTGAAGTCGCCCTCAGCAGTTCCAATGTCGGAGACACTTTTGAAGCGGCCGCTAGCCCGGGCGGCGTCCACTGCTAAAAACTGGTAACGCCAACCAGAATTCATGCGTTCCTTCTGGAGTGTGCGATTGCGGAATAGTTCTGCCCCGACATCGCGGTAATGCTTACCCTTCATTTGATATGCAGATGCTGCCGGGTCAGTCGGGTACTTCTTGAAGTATTTGAATAATTCTTTACCTTCCTTTTCGTAAATCTCAGCCGTCTCTTCCTCCGTCGCGTCCGGCGGTATAGACAACATCTCGCGCCGAGACTTCACCGCCGCCCGCTCAATGGCCCTTTTCATTAACCTCTTCATCTCAGCTTCTGGAATCTTCTTCTTATGGGGAATGACTTTCGATTCGTCCAGACAGCCTGAAAACTTACTCTTAGGGTCTCGGATGCGTGGATAGTCCTGAGACGTAGTCGCCACTACTTTATGAGAGGGATTCTTGGCAGATTTCCTTGTTGCCATGCGTAATTAAGGGCTCCTGTGAAGAATAAACCGAGCGACACTCATAATAAGCGAGATAAAGCAGCACGCACAAGAGAGGTGCCGTGGCGGCCACTTGGCGGCGGACTTCTTAAAGATAATCGCTTGTCTAAAATTACGGGCGGGGTTAATATGAATTGCCTCTTCGGCGGGCCGCCATGCAGTAGGGGCGTCGCGGCCCGCGACCTCTCCCACTCAAAGTTTCACACGATGGTTCCCCCGTAGAACGTGGAGGCGTACGTCTATGTCTGAGACTCCGGGCCAGAGAGCACGCATCCTCGTCGCCGACGACGAGCCTGAGATAAGGCACGTCCTGTCCGACCTTATGAGCCCGCTCTACGAGTGCGAGGCGGTGGGGTCGGCCGAGGAGGCGGTCGAGCGTCTGCGCGGCGGTGCCTACGACCTCGTCATCAGCGACATCATGATGGGCGGCATGAGCGGGCTCGACCTGATCCCGCGCGTCAAGGAGATTTCGCCCGACACGGTCGTCATCATGATTAGCGGCGTGCAGACGGTCGAGAGCGCCATCAATGCCCTGCGCGCGGGCGCCTTCGACTACGTGATGAAGCCGTTCGACCTGCACCACGTCGAGGCGGCGGTGAGCCGCGCGCTCGAACACCACTTCCTGCGCGTCGAGAAGCGGCGCTACGAGACCTACCTCGAAGAGATGGTCGCGCAGCGCACGGAGGAGCTGGACGGCGCTCTGCACTCGCTCGGCGACGCCTACCGCACGACGCTCAAGGCGCTCACGGCCGCGCTCGAAACGCGCGACTCCGAGACGCACGGCCATTCGGAGCGCGTCGTCAACTTCAGCCTGCGTCTGGGTCAGGAGTTGGGGCTCGACGCCGAGCAGATGCGGTCGCTTGAGTTCGGCTCGCTCCTCCACGACATCGGGAAGATCGGCGTGCCGGACGCCATCCTCCGCAAGCCCGCCAAGTTAACCGAAGACGAATGGGTGCAGATGCGCGAGCACCCTCTGCACGGGCAGAAGATTCTCGGCGGCGTCGAGTTCCTCGAAGGCGCGGCGCGGGTCGTCGCGCAGCACCACGAGACGTGGGACGGCACGGGCTACCCGCTCGGCTTGCGGGGCGAGGAGATAGACCTCAACGCGCGCATCTTCGCCGTCGCCGACGCCTTCGACGCGATGGTCAGCGACCGCGTCTACCGCTCGGGGCGCACCTACGAGGCCGCGCTCGCGGAGTTGGAAACGTGCGCGGGTGTCCAGTTCGACCCGGGCGTCGTCGAAGCCTTCCGCCGCGTCCCGCGCCAGGAGTGGGAGCGCCTGCGCCGCTCACGGCCCGCCGCGGCGGACGCCCGCTGCGGCGCCTCCCGCACGCGCGCAGCCGCAGCCGTGTCAACGGCTGCCAACGGCGAGCGCGGCTGCGAGACGCACTCGACTTTCGGCAAACGCGCGCGCATTAGACATTTCTAGCCCTTGACCGGCCGGGGCGGCGGACGCCGTCATCCCGGGCACCGCGAGACTGTTCGGCGGCGCTGTCCCCGGCGGGTCAGGTTGGTCTATATTGTGCGCATACGGACGGACGTTTGCGGCGGGGAGTATTCGAGCGCGGGAGGCTGTATGACGCAGGGCGAGACGCTGAACGGGGGCCCGTTGGTGATGCTGGTCGAGGACTTCCGGGACACGCGCGAGGTGATGCGGCACATGCTTGAGATGCAGGGCTGCCGCGTGGTCGAGGCATCGAACGGGCAGGAGGCCATCGAGCTGTCGCAGCGCAGGCGACTCGACCTCGTGCTGATGGACTTGAACATGCCGGTGCTCGACGGCTTCAACGCCACGCTGCGCATACGCGAGTACGAGCCGACGCGCGACGTGCCCGTCGTCGCCGTCACCGCCTTCGACTCGGCCGAGTCGCGCGCGGCGGCCGGCGCTGTCGGCTGCTGCGACTATGTCGTCAAGCCGCTCGACCTCGACAACCTCTCCACGCTCCTCCGGCGCCTGCTGCCCTCACGCGCCGACGCGAAATCTGAAGTCTGAAGAAAAGTTGCAAGTTGAAAGTCGAAGGGCGAAAGGAAGAGATCAATCTTCCTTTCGCCCTTCGACTTTCGCCCTTACCCTTCTCTTCAGAAGGACCAGATGTTGCCGAGGATGCGCCCGCCGTCGTCGCGCGCGCCGCCGCCACTCGAACCGAGCGGCTGTCATCCTCAACCTCCGCAGGGCGGAGCCCTACTGACTACTGTCTACTGCCTACTGACTACTTGTTTTCAACTGCCACTGTCATCTGCCTACTCTCCTTCACTCCGTCGGGGCGGTGCCTGTGCCGCCGGTGTTGTCGAAGTTGCCGCCCGCCCCCGCGTGCGTGGAGGTGGCGCCCGAGATGTCGCCGGTCTCGCGGGCGCCCGTGTCCCCGCCCTTCTCGGGCGTGTCCCCTTCGGCCAGGCCGCCGCGCCCGGCCTTGTCCGTGCCGCCCGTCACCTCCGCCTCGCCGCCGCGCTCAGTCTCGTCCCGAACAGTCTCGTCAGTCATTCTCCACACATCCTTTCGCCGGAATTATCGCGCGGCTTGCCACGCCGCAGCCCGAGGGCGAGAATAAAACACCCCGGTACTTTTTTTACAATGCACCCGACGACCGAGAGCGAAAACGTTTCAAAGGAGCCACCGACGCCGTGCGCCCTCTTCTCAGACTCTTCCTGCTCGGCCTGTCCCTCATGACGCTGAACGGCACGCCCCCCGAAGCCCGAGCGCAGACCGCGCCGCCCGTCGGCCCCGGCGTCCCGCGCGAGCTGGCGCGCTGGCGCGCGGAGCACTACCGCGACGTGCACTACCTGCTCGACCTCATGCTCCGGCCCGGCGCGGACAAACTCGAAGGCCGCCTGAAGGTCACGGTCACGCTCGACGCGGCGGCCGGCGACCTCGTGCTCGACTGGCGCTCGATGAAGAAGGACGAGGACGTGCGCTCGCGCGTCGGCGCCGTCAAGGCGAACGGCCGCGCGGTGACGGACGCGCAGTTCGAGAACGAGCACGTCCGCATCCCGCGCGCGTACACGAAGGCCGGCGTGAACGAAGTCGAGCTGGACTTCGAGTCGCCCATCGGCGCCGCGGGCAGCGCCGTCACGCGCTACCTTGACCGCGAGGACAACTCCGAGTACGTCTACACGCTCTTCGTCCCCTCGGACGCGAGCACGGCGTTCCCCTGCTTCGACCAGCCCGACCTCAAGGCGCGCTTCACGCTCCGCGTCACCGCGCCCGAGAAGTGGCACGTCGTCTCGAACACCGAGGGGCGCGTTCAGCCCGAGTTCGACGACACCCCCGGCGGCCTCCCGCGGTCACCGCCGCAGGGGATGCAGTGGACTTGGTTCCCCGAGACCGAGCCGCTCAGCACCTACCAGTTCGCCTTCGCCGCCGGGCCGTTCGAGGTGTTGGAGGCGCGACGCGAGGTCTTGATGCACGCGTATCCGCTCGACCCGAAGACGGGCAGAACGTCTCTCGTGCACGGAAGGGACGTTCGCAGGCCGGTGAATGACACGCCGCGCATACGCCTCTTCGTACGCAAGTCGAAGAGGGAGCGCGCCGAGAAGGAACTCTTAGAGGTCGTCCGCATCAACCGCGAGGGCGTGAAGTTCTTCGAGGAGTACTTCGGGCACAAGTTCCCTTTCTCGAAGTACGACCTCATCCTCCTCCCCGAGTTCGCCTACGGCGGGATGGAGCACGCGGGCGCGACCTTCCTGCGCGAGGAGGGCGTGCTCTTCCCCTCCGACCCGACCTCGGCCGACCTCGCCGCGCGCGCCGAAGTCATCCTCCACGAGGCCGCGCACCAGTGGTTCGGCGACCTCGTCACCATGCGCTGGTTCGACGACCTCTGGCTGAAAGAAGGCTTCGCCACCTTCATGTCCTACAAGGCGTTCGAGCGCGTGATGCCGCAACTCGACGCGTGGAAGGTCTTCCACCTGCGCACGAAGCCGCTCGCGTATCTGACCGACGTGACGAAGGGTACGACGCCCATCTGGCAGGAGATCGCGAACCTCTCGGCGGCGAAGTCGGCCTACGGCAACATCGTCTACCGCAAGGCGCCCTCGATGCTCAGGCAGGCCGAGTTCTATTTGGGCGAGCGCGAGTTCCGCGACGCCGTCCGGCTCGTCATCAAAGAGCACGCCTACGCGAACGCCACTTGGGAAGACCTGGTCGGCGCGTTCGAGCGCACTTCGCGCAGAAAGCTCGGCGCGTGGGCCGACGCGTGGGTCAAGCGGCGCGGGATGCCGGACGTGCGCGTGCGCTGGACTGCTGACCGCCGCGGCATCGTCAACAGCTTCGAGGTCGAAGAGCGCGACGCGCTGGCGGAGGGCGGCTCGTGGCCGATGCGCGTCAAACTCCTGCTCGCGCACGCAGACCCGAAGGCGCGGCCGGAGGTTCTGACCGTGACGCTCGCGGGCGCGGGCGTGACGAAAGTGCCGGCGGCCGTCGGCAAGAGAAGGCCGGCCTTCGTCTTCGCCAACTTCGAGGACTACGGCTACGGGCGCTTCCTGCTCGACGACGTGAGCCGCGCCTACGTCGTCAAAAACATGGGCGCGGTCGAGGACGACTTCCTGCGCGCGCTCCTCTGGGGCTCGCTCTGGGAGGCGGTGCGCGACGCCGAGATGGCGCCCGCCGACTTCGTCGAACTCGCCGTCCGGCACGCGCCGGCCGAAGATGATGACGTGATGCTCGCCTTCGTCCTCGCCCGCGCGCAGACGGCTTTCACGCGCTACCTCTCCGGCGCGCAGCAGCGCGCGCTCGCGCCGCGGCTCGAAGGGCTCCTCCGCGAGCGGATGCTGAACGCGCCGACGCCGGGGCAGCGCATCACGTACTTCCGCACCTACCGCGAGGTCGCCGCGAGCCCCGCGGCGCTCGACGACCTCAACGACATCCTTGCCGGCAAGCTTCAAGTGCCCGGAATGACCCTGCGCTCGCGCGACCGCTTCGACATCATCCGCGCGCTCGTGGCCGCGGACGATGCGCGCGCGCACGGGCTTCTGAAGAAGCAGAGCGAGGCCGACAAGACGGACGACGCGCGGCGCTACGCCTACGCGGCGGGCGCGGCCGCGCCGGACGCCTCGGTGAAGAAGAACTACTTCGGGCAGTTCGTCGGCGATAAGGAGTTGGCCGAGAGTTGGATCGAGGCGGGCATCGGCCCCTTCAACGCGCCGCGGCAGGCGGCGCTCACGCTCCCCTACCTTGAGCCCGCGCTCGCGGAACTACCCACCCTGAAGCGCACGCGCAAAATCTTCTTCGTCAACGGCTGGCTCGCGGCCTTCATCGGCGGGCAGTGCGACGCGCGCGCGGCCGGCCTCGTGCGCGACTTCCTCGCGCGCCGGCCCGCGCTCGACCGCGACCTGCGGCTCAAAGT
>JBEVJD010000410.1:0-4558 GCA_040510435.1 Pyrinomonadaceae bacterium
AGGTGAGCGTCGCCGAGGGCGGGGCTGCGCTCGCACAACAGGTCATGCATCTCCCAGAAGCGCCCTTGCGCGCCAGCGGCTTCCGCCGCCTCCGCCGCCCGCAGCGCGTTCGCGTGCCTTTCCGCGACAGGGAAGTGGCGGAACACGTAGCGCAACGCGCCGCGCAGCCAACGGTTGACCTCCTTCACCACGGGGAAGGTTTCGGCGCAAAGCGCGCACTCGAAGTCGCCGTATTCCAGAAGCGTCACGCCCGACGCGGCGGAGCCTTGCACGTGGTCGCCCGCGCCGACCGGCAAAACGAGACGTGACTCGTCGCCTCCCTTATTCAACGCTTCGTTCATCTGATGTCGAAAGCTCACGCTAAACGAACCGCACAGTCAGCAAACTAGCTGAATCCCGGCGGGCAGTCTTTTCTCTTCTTGACTTTTATTTTCTAATTTTGACTTTATTGCGCGAGCCTTTCCGGACGACGCGGCCGGGGGCGGTTCCTGTTCGGATGAGGCCGCGGGTCGGAGGGGTTCTGTCGGGCGCGAGGGGTGGGACGCGAACGCGCCGGGCTTCTATCAAATTCCGTCGCGGAAGGCTTTCGGCGTCACGCCCGTCAGCCGGTGGAAGAGCGTGGTGAAGTGGCTCTGGGTCTGGAAGCCGACGCTGAGGCCCACCTCGACCAGAGGCAATTCGTCTTCCGCCAGCAAAGTCTTGGCCCTCTCCACCCGGCAGTTGCTAACGTACCTGTGCGGCGGCGTGCCGGTCGTCTGCTTGAAGGCCCGGGAGAAGGAGTGAGGGTTCATCAACGCGACGGCCGCCAGCTCGGCCAGCGTTAAATTTTTAGTCAGATTGTCGTTGATGTACTCAGTCACACGCCGCAGCTTGTAGGCGGGAAGATTGGTGTTGTGGTTTTGAGCGGCGGGCATGCGAGCCGAATACCTGCCGAGCAGGCGGGCCGCCAGCCCCGTGGCGAGCGCGGCGCCGTACAGCCGGCCCGAAGGGCAGCCCGCGTCGAGTTCCGCCTTGAGCGCCAGGATGATGTATTCGATCTGCGGGTCGCGGATTCCGAGTTGCGTGACCAGGACGACGCGCTCTGCCGCCCCCGTCTCGCCCGCCATACGTTCGACGATGCACGGATCGAGCGCCAGCATCAGGAATTCCGTCTCGTCCAGACTATAACCCCCGAGGGGTGTGCCTCGCGGGATAATGTCGAGGCTGCCGCGCCTCATGCGCCGGGTCTGCGGGTGGCCGTCGAGGAACCATTCCAATTTTGCCGGCCGGAAGTGCATGACGATGAGGTGACTGTCGGCCGTGCTTTCGGGAAATTCTAAAGGCTTCAGGTGATGTTGTTCGATGAGGAGTCCGGGCCAGACGACTCGTGCCTCAGCCGTCGCGGTCTGGCCCGAAGGGAACAGCGGCGTGGGCGTCCCGCACTTATCGGAGACCGAAATCCTCCGGGGGGAAAGCGCGCGGCGGCTCACCACGTTATCGGTTGAGGATTCTCCGGCCTCGCCCGACCCGACGGTCTTCCTGTAAGCATCTTTCGTATTCATCCACCATCCTTTGACTCAAGGCCGCAGCGCGGGCTGTATACACTTCCCGCCCGCAGGACTGATGGTGTTTGCCGTAGAAAGGTTAAGGCTAAAGCGTAGGCGTACTAAGTCCCACGTAGAAGGATTAAAGTTTCCGCAGTAAACAGTTGATTTCTAGGGGACGAGTATACCCACTGGCGGGTCAAGGCGTAAGTCCAAAATCGCACATGTCTCACCCCACATCCCTCTGCCGCGCCTACGTTCGCGACATCCGCCTTCGCATGTACAAGCCGGCCATGACGAAGTAAAGTCAAGATTAGAAAATAAAAGTCAAGAAGAGAAAAGACTGTCGGCCGGGATTCGCCTAAACTGGTAAATCCCTTTTCAGCAGTGACCCGGGCCGGGAGCCGACCGGCGAGGTAGGTCTGGCGCCTTTGGGAAACATCCGGCCCCGGCGGCTTCAGCATTCAGAGGAGGACGATTAAATGACAGTAGAGTCTGACGGTAAGAATCCGGGGGAGGCGTCGCCCGCGTTTGGTGGGAGCGAGGACAGGGTCGAAGAAAAGATAGACAGAGACCTGAGAGATTCTTTCCCGGCGAGCGACCCGCCCGGCTGGGTGAGCGGAGTGCAACGCCGTGATGCGGACGAAGAAGACGACGACAGCCGTTCGTCCTCTACCGAAGAAGCGCCGGAATGAATCTCTTCATCATCAACTAACACCACTCAATCAAGTATGAGTTTGCCCGTACTTCTGAGGCAACAATCGAATGCACATGACAGAACATCGGCAAACGAACCGGAAGCACGCAGGTCGGGCGCCTGCGTGGAGAGGCCGCGCCTTGCAACTCAAACTCCTGCTGCTCGCTTCGTTCGCGTGTTCGTTAACTGCCTTAGAGGTGAACGCGCAGCAACGGGCGCCGGAACTGCTCACCTACGACGAACTCGTTCAGCTTTACGAGCAGGAGACGCCGCCCGAGGCTTTGCAGAACAAGCTGCGTCTTTTGCTGACGACGCCGTTCGTCAGCAACGCCGCAACGGCGCGCGGCACGAGGCCGCTGCTGCCGAGCACGGCGAAGCTCGGCCGGTTCCTGCGTGTCGCGATGTGGAACATCGAGCGAGGACTTGAGTACGACGCCATCAGGCTTGCCTTCACCGACGCGGCGGGCTTCGCCCGGCTGCTGGACTCGTCCGCGTACCCGCGCGGGAGCGAAAAGCGGAAGCTGACTCTGGAACAGGTCGCGCTGCTGAAGCAGGCGGACGTTGTGGTGCTCAACGAAGTGGACTTCGGGATGAGGCGCACGGACTACCGCGACGTGGCCGCGGACTTGGCCTCGGCTCTTCGGATGAATTACGCCTACGGCGTCGAGTTCGTCGAGGTCGACCCAATCGCGCTGGGGCTGGAGAAGTTTGAAGAGCTGCCGCCGGAAGACGCGGCCAAACTCGTCTCGGAAATCAGAGTAAACCGACCGCGTTACCGGGGGCTTCACGGCACGGCCATCCTCAGCCGCTTTCCGTTAGAGAACGTCCGGCTGGAGCCGTTCGAGCACCAGCCGCACGACTGGTACAAGGAAGAGCTGGAAAGCGTCAGGCCGCTGGAAGAAGGCAAGCGCAAGGCGGGCGAACTGGTCTTTCAGGAGAAGGTGCGGCGCGAGGTGCGGCGCGGCGGGCGCATGATGTTGACGGCCGAGATCGCCGACGAGCGACTGCCGGGAGGGAGGATGACCGTCGTCGCCACGCACCTCGAAGACAAGACCAAGCCCGCAGGGCGGCGCAAACAGCTCGAAGAGCTGCTCGGCCGGATCAAAGACGCGAAGGGGCCGGTCGTCGTGGCCGGCGACATGAACACTTCGACGCAGGACGGGACGCCCCTCTCGGCCGAGCGTCTTTTGAAGAACCGGCTGGGCAGTAAAAGTTTCTGGTTCAAACAAGGTCTCGGCATCCTGACGGGCATCAAGCTGCCGACGCTGCTACTCACGGGGCTCAACACCTACCGCAAGCAGGCCGACCCGACCGTGCGCAGCGTCCCGCTCGTCGCCTCGAACCCCGAGGCCGAGTTCTTCGACAAGCTGAAAGACTTCCGTTTCGCCGACGGCAACGCCTTCGATTTCCGCGGCGAGCGCGGGCGCTCGGTCGGCGACAATGACGGCACCCTCGCGAACTCGAACCAGCGCGGCGACAAGGGCTTCATCACGACCTACGAGGTGGAGCGCACCGTCGCCTTCGTCGGCAAGTTCAAGCTCGACTGGCTCTTCGTCAGGCCGCCCGCGCTCACAGAGCACAACGACGAGGAGCAGCCGCACCGCTTCGCCCCGCACTTCGGGCGCACCCTGAAGAGTCTGAACGACGCCCTACAGGGTCGCGTATCCGACCACGCGCCCATCACGGTAGACCTCCCGCTCGCCGAGCCGCGACCCGTTAAAGGTAAGCGAAGGCGAGGTTGACCTACACCACAAGTGCCGTCGGGCGACCGGGAGCGCGCCGCCACGTTGACGTGCCGGATTGTGGTGCATGCGTGGGCGGCGGCGTTGATGTTTACGGCGGGGCGGGTCATCGCGAAAGCGAAGGATACGACCAGATGAGCACCGCAACTATTCGGCCGGATCGGACGCCTGCTTATCAACAGCCGTTTGCCGACGTGTTGGCCGCGCTCGGCACGGACGCGCGGCGCGGCCTGAGCCAGGGCGAGGCGCGGGCGCGGCTCGAACGCTACGGCCGGAACGAGCTGACGGCAGAAAAGCCCGTACCCGCCTGGAAGAAGTTCCTCGCTCAATTTCAGGACGTGCTCGTCATCCTGCTGCTTGTCGCCACGGCGATCTCCGCGGGGCTGTGGCTGTTCGAGCGAGAGTCGGCGCTGCCTTACGAAGCGATTGCCATCTTCGCTGTCGTGCTGCTTAACGCGGTCATGGGCTACATACAGGAGTCGCGCGCCGAGGAAACGGTGGCGGCGCTGCGCCAGATGTCGGCGGCGCACGCACACGTCGTCCGCGACGGCGAGCGGCAGAGCATCACGGCGACGGAGGTCGTGCCCGGCGACCTC
>JBEVJD010000411.1:0-7376 GCA_040510435.1 Pyrinomonadaceae bacterium
TGCTCTCGGATGAAAAGCGCTCTAACGGCGCTTACACGTCGTCGGCTGACTCTTCACACAACTTTTATTTCTTCAACTGCCTACTGCTTCCCCGAATGTCGCTCCATGTAGTCGAGCAGGACGTTCGACATTACCTTGACGCCGACGACGAGGCTCTCTTCGTCCGCGTCGAAGGTCGGCGTGTGCCAGCCGGAGGTGATGCCCTTCGCGCGGTTGCCGACGCCGAGGAAGTAGAAGAAGCCGGGGACGATCTTCTGATATGCGGAGAAGTCTTCGGCGGGCATGAAGGGCTTGATGGCGAGCGCGTTCTGCGCGCCGACGACGCGGCGGATGGTCGGCAGCGTCTCCTCCACCAGCGCCGGCTCGTTGAAGGTGACGGTGTTGCCGTCGCCCATCTCAAGCTCGACGGTCGCGCCGTAGGCTTCCCCGACGTTCTGTAGCGTCTCGCGCATCAGGGCGATGGAGCGCTCGCGCACCTGGTCGTTGAAGGTGCGCATGGTGCCCGACATCTTGACCTCGCCGGCGATGACGTTGAAGCGCTCGCCGCCCTGGATCGTTCCGATGGTGATGACGAGCGGCTCCAGCGGGTCGATGCGGCGGCTGCGTATGTTCTGGAGAGCGAGCACGCACTGCGAGGCGACGACGACCGCGTCCACGCCCACGTGCGGCTGCGCGCCGTGCGAAGCCTTGCCCTTGACCGTGATGTAGAAGGTGTCGGCCGAGGCCATCGCCGGCCCCGAGTGGTAGCCGATCTGGCCGGCCTGTAGGTTGGGCTCGGTGTGGAGGCCGAAGATGGCCCGCGGGCGCGGGTTGTCGAGCACGCCCTCCTTAATCATCAATTTCGCGCCGCCCTCCTCACCCGGGGGCGCGCCCTCCTCCGCCGGCTGGAAGATGAACTTGACGGTGCCGCGCACCTCGTCCTTCATTCGGCTTAGGACTTCGGCGACGCCCAGTTCGACCGTCGTGTGCACGTCGTGGCCGCAGGCGTGCATGACGCCGGGCGTCTGCGACTTGTAGGGCGTGTCGTTCACCTCCCGAATCGGGAGCGCGTCCATGTCGGCGCGCACGGCGACGACGGGGCCGGGCTTGCCGCCGACGAGCAGCGCCGTCACGCCGTGACGGCCGACTCCCGTCTTCACCTCCGTCAGCCCGAGCGCACGCAGGCGCTCTGCGACGACGCGCGCCGTGCGCTCCTCGCGGTTCGACAGCTCCGGGTGCATGTGTATGTCGCGCCGCGTCGCCACGAGCTGCCCGCGCATGGCCTCGGCCGCGGCGGCCACGCGCTGGTCTCGCGGCCCCACGTCAACGAAGGCAAGTCCGCGCGGCGCGACCGACGCCGACGCGAGCAACGTGGCCGAGATAAGGAAGGCGATGATGAGTCTCAAGGTCTTTCTCCGTAACAGTCGCGATTTGTAATTGAGCGCAGCCGCAACCCGGTCAGTACCAGCCGCTACCGCGGGTGGTACTGACTACATTCCGTTCAATCCGCGTACTCGCGCTGCGTGCGCCGGTAGAGGGTCAGGCCGAACCAGAGTTCCCAGAAGACGGCGAGGATGACGAGCGCCGAGACGACCGAGACGAGTTGCGACTCCGTCACCTTCTGGACGACGACGTACACGTCGGCCGCGAGCGCCAGCGCGAGCGGGACGAGCGCGGCCACCAACATCTTCGACGCGAAGCGGTGGAAGTGCTCAGTCTCCTCGCCGCGCTCGACCATGCGGTGGTAGGCGGCCGGCGCGATGAGCAGCACGATGGTCAGCGCGTTCAGGCCGAGCGCCGCGAGGTGTATGTACTTCGAGAGCGGCGTCAGCCTGTCGAAGCTCTCCGTCAGAATCACGACGAACTGGAAGCCGAGGAGCGCCTGCGAGCCCGGCAGCACCACGCGACACTCGGTCAGGACGTGCTTGATTCTGTTGCTCAGCTTCTCGCGCTCTTCCTTCTTCCGATCCTTCTCGCCGCCGTCATCTCCACCCATCTCGCGCTCCTCCCTCCTCGCCGCCTCGATGTCGCCCGCGCGCTCGCGCCGCATGTAGAACTCCAGGAAGTACCAGAACGACGCCGCCAGCAGCGTCCCGAAGAGACCCGCCGCCACGCCCACCTTCCAGCCCAAGACCTTCTGCGCCGCCACATACAGGTCGATGCCGAGCCCGAACGCGAACGGCAGGAGCGCCCAGTTCATCAGCCTCGAAGTGTAGCGGTGTATCTCGGGCGTATCCTCGCCGCCCTCGACGAGGCGGTGGTAGGCCGCCGGCGAGATGATGAGCCCGACCGCCAACAGCATCAGCCCGAGCCCCGCCAGCTTCAGAATCTGCGACGGGAGCGCGAGCGAGTCGAAGCCCGGCTCGAAGACTGACCGGAACTGGAACCCGACGAGCACCTGCGCGCCCAGCACGAGCATCCGCGCCTCGTCGAGCGCGTTCTCCACCTTGTTTTTGATCGTAGCCATAAATGAACCGCAGTAGTCAGTAGTCAGTAGTCAGTAGGAAAACCCTTCGTCGTTTGAACCGTGCGGTTCTCATCCTCAACGTCGGCAGCGCGGAGCGCTACTGACTACTGGCTACTGACTACTGACTACTCCTCTTTTCCCCAAAGCGCTTGCAGCTCGCGCTTGAGCACCTTGCCCGTCGGGCCTTTGGGGAGCGAGGCGACGACTCGGACGGTCTTGGGGCACTTGTAGTCGGCGAGGTGTTCGCGGCAGTAGGCCGCGATCTCTTCGCCCGAAGCCCCGCGCCCCTCTTTGAGCACGACGAAGGCCGCCACGTCCTCGCCGTAGAGCGGGTCGGGCACGCCGAAGGCGGCGGCCTCGGCGACCGAGGGGTGCTTGTAGAGCAGCTCGTCTATCTCGCGCGGGTAGATGTTCTCGCCGCCGCGGATAATCATGTCGGACTTGCGGTCGATGATGTGGTAGAAGCCTTCGGGGTCGCGGAAGCCCACGTCGCCCGTGTGAAACCAGCCGCCGCGGAAGGCGCGCGCCGTCGCCTCGTCGTTCTTGAAGTAGCCCTTGAAAACGTTCTCGCCGCGCATGACGATCTCGCCGGCCTCGCCGTCGGGGAGTTCGCCGTCCTCCTCGTCCACGACGCGCATCTCGTTGCCGATTGGGATGCCGCACGAGCCGGGGCGGCGCCGCCGGTCGGGCGGGTTGAAGGTCGAGCGGCAGGTGGATTCCGAAAGGCCGTACCCCTCGACGACGAGGCAGTTGAAAGTCTCCTCGAAGCGGCGCATGACCTCGGCCGGTACGGGCGCCGAGCCGCACATGGCGAAGCGTAGCTGCTCCGTGCTCAAACCCTCGGGCACACCCTCGGGGTATGTCTTGAGCAGCATCGAGAGCATCGTCGCGACCGAGCCGAAGGAGGTGACCCCGTAGTCGCTGACGATCTGCCAGTGGCGCGAGGCCGAGAACCGCGTGCTCGTCACCGTCGAGCCGCCCGCGTAGAGCGCGCTCGCGGTCGTCACCGAGACGGCGTTCATGTGGAAGAGCGGCATCACGGTCAAAAGCCTGTCGTCCTCCGTGAAGCCCAGCCACTCCACGATCTGGCGCGCGTTGGCGAGCAGGTTGCCGTGCGTGAGCAGACAGCCCTTCGGCTTCCCCGTCGTCCCCGAAGTGTAGATGATGATGGCCTCGTCGTCCCTCGCCAGTCCGGCTCCGCCCCACGCGCCCGGCGTTTCCTCCTGCCCTTCGGTCGCTGCGCGCTCGTCGTCGAAGACGACCGCCTCGCGGAGCGTCTTCAGCTCGCGCCTCAGCTCGGAGACCTGCGCGTCGAACTGTGTGCTGTAGAGGAGGAGCTTCGTCTCGGAGTTGCCGACGACGTAGGCCATCTCCTCGGTCTTGAGGAGCGAGTTGACGGGGCCGGCCAGCGCCCCGAGCTTGAAGCAGGCGAAGTAGGCGACGACGTACTCGGCGCTGTTGGGGAGGAGCAGGCTGACCACGTCGCCCTTCCCCACCCCGCGCGCCGAGAGCATGTTCGCGGCGCGGTTCACGGCCGCGTCGAACTCCCGGTAGATGAAGCGGCGGCCGTCCGCCTCCGAGAAGAGAAAGACCTTTTCGGGCGCAGCGTCGGCGCGCGCCTCCAGCAGCTCGCGTAGGTTCTGAAAGCTCATCGTTCGGTCGGATGTCTGAACTCGGAAGACGCCCGCCATCATAGCGGAGGATTGCAAAAAATGGCTAAGCCTTTCCTCATTTTTCCAGACGCCCGCCCGCGGCGTGTGGTATATTTTCGCCGTCTCCGGCCGCCGCGCCCGCCAGCAGACACTTCCAAACGGGTCGGCGAAATTTCAAATATCAAAAGTCATCACATGGACACCTACCGCAACTTCGTCAAGGGTGAGTGGGTCGAGTCTTCGTCGCAGAAGACCGCCGAGAACGTCAACCCCGCAAACACAGAGGACATTCTGGGGACGGTGCAGCTCTCGACGCGCGAGGAGGCGCGGCGCGCGGTCGAGGCCGCGGCCGAAGCCTTCCGCGGCTGGCGCTCGACGCCCGCCCCGGCGCGCGGGCGCATCGTCGCGCGCTTCGCCCGTCTGCTCGAAGAGCACAAGGAGTCGGTCGCCGCGCTGCTCACGCGCGAGGAGGGCAAGACCATCGGCGAGGCGCGCGGCGAGTTGCAGCGCGCCATCAACGTCGCCGACTTCTGCGCGGGCGAGTCGCGCCGCATGAACGGCGAGACCATCCCCTCGGAACTGCCCAGCAACTTCGCCTACACCATCAAGCAGCCGCACGGCGTCGTCGCCGTCGTCACACCCTGGAACTTCCCCGTCGCCATCCCCGTCTGGAAGCTCGCGCCCGCGCTCGTCGCCGGCAACAGCGTCGTCTTCAAGCCCGCGACGAACACGCCCGCGACGGCCGTCCGGATTGTGGAGTTGCTGGCAGAGGCGGGCGTGCCCGCGGGCGTCATCAACCTCGTCCTCGGCTCAGGCTCCGAGGCGGGCGACGAGGTCGTCAGCCACCCGGCCGTGCGCGCCATCTCTTTCACGGGCTCGAACGGCGTCGGCGTCAGGCTCTACGAGCAGGCGGCGCGGCGCGGCGTCCGCGTGCAGTGCGAGATGGGCGGCAAGAACCCTGTCGTCGTGCTCGAAGACGCGGACATGGCGCTCGCCGTCGAGTCCACCGCGCAGGGCGCGTTCGGCTCGACGGGTCAGCGCTGCACGGCGACGAGCCGCGCCGTCGTCGTCGAGTCAGTCGCCGACGAGTTCGTCAGTCGCATCAGCGAGCGCGCCCGGGCGCTCCGGCTCGGCGACGGCATGAGCCCGGAGACGGAGGTCGGCCCCATCGTGGACGCGAGCCAGTTCAAATCAGTCCTCTCCTTCATGGACGTGGCGCGCGAGGACGGCGCGGAGCTTGTAACGGGCGGAGGGCCGGCCGACGGCCCGGGGCTGCGTAAAGGCTTCTTCGTCCAGCCGACGATCTTCGACCGCGTCACGCCCGACATGCGCATCGCGCGCGAGGAGGTCTTCGGCCCTGTCCTCGCCGTCCTGCGCGTCAAAGACTTTGACGAAGCCTTGCAGGTCGCCAACGACAGCGAGTTCGGGCTCTCCTCCTCCATCTTCACCAACGACGCGGCGAGCGTCTTCCGCTTCGTGGACGAGATCGAGACCGGCATGACGCACATCAACTCGCCCACCACCGGCGGCGAGGCGCACGTCCCCTTCGGCGGCATCAAGTCCACCGGCGTCGGCGCCTTCGAGCAGGGCTCGACCGCCCTCGACTTCTACACCGAACTCAAAGTGGTCTACGTCGATTACACCGGCCGCAAGCGCGAAGGCAACCTCTACTAGCCCCCGACGACGCACATGAGCACCAGCACCCAAGCCGAAGCCAAAAGGGTCACGGTCAACTGCCCCGCCTGCCAGACCGTGAACCCGGACGCGGACGTTAATTCGAAGTGTTCCAACTGCGGCGAGCCGCTCGGGGTCGCGGTCTTCCAGCACAGCCTCGACGAAATTAAAAGGATTACCGAACGCATGAAGGAGTCGACCGCGCCCTCCTTCAACACCTTCAACGGGTTCGGCACGACGCTGCTTGACTACCGCGAGCGCGAGGGCGGCACGTGGGAGGCGACGCGCTGGGTCGTCGCCGCGATGCTCCCCGTCGTCCCGCTCGGCTCCTACGTCATCGACCCGAAGCGGCAGCAGAACAGCTATGGCCGCATGGAGGCGTACTTCGAAATCCTCGGCCGCGCGCCGCTCTCGCCCGCGCGCATCCTGCGCGTCTACGCGCTGATGATACTCGGGCTCGCGCCCGTCGTGCTCGGCTTCATGAACTCCTCACGGATCGACAGCGCGATCAAAGGCGCGCTCGGCCCCAAGCCCGGCGGCATTGTCGCCGCGCTGGCGATGGTTGCCTCCGTCGCGTGGGGCGCGTACATCATCTTCTTCCGCATCAAGAACGACTCCAAAGCCTATAAGACGAAGTCGGCCTGAAGCGACACGGACTTCCAAACACCTCCGGAGAGACGAAACATGAGCACCGCCGAACCGCAACTGAACGCCGACGAGACACGGCCGACCGGCTCCGAGATAGTCGAGAAGCACAAGCAGTTCCTCTTCCCCGCCGTGGCGATGTACTACCAGGAACCGCTGGCGCTCGTCCGCGGCGAGGGGCAGTATGTCTGGGACGACAAGGGCGACCGCTACCTCGACTGCTTCGGCGGCGTGCTCACGGTCAGCGTCGGCCACGGCCACCCGAAGGTGACCGAGGCGGTCATCGAGCAGGTGCGCACGATGCAGCACACCTCGACGCTCTACGCCAACAAGCCGCAGTCCGACCTCGCCGAGAAGCTCTACCAGATTACGCCCGGCCGCCTCAAAAAATCCTTCTTCACCAACAGCGGCACAGAGGCCGACGACACGGCCATCCACGCCGCCAAGACCGCGACCGGCAGACACGAGATCGTCGTCCTGCGCCACAGCTACTCGGGACGCTCGGCCACGGCTCTGTCGGCGGTCGGGCATTCGACGTGGCGGCCGCTCCCGCCGCAGGTCGCGGGCATCGTCCACGCGCGCGCGCCCTACTGCTACCGCTGCCCCTTCAAGCTCTCGCCCGAGAGCTGCGGGCTCGCGTGTGCCGAGGACGTGGAAGAGTTGATTATGACTTCGACGACGGGCGAGATCGCGGCCTTCATGGCCGAGCCCATCCTCGGCGTCGGCGGCTTCATCGTCCCGCCGCCCGGCTACTTCGAGCGCGTGGCCGAGATCACGCGCAAGCACGGCGGCCTCTTCATCGCCGACGAGGTGCAGACCGCGTGGGGGCGCACCGGCGACAAGTGGTTCGGCATCGAGCACTGGAACGTCGAGCCCGACATCATCACCTCGGCCAAGGGTCTGGGCAACGGCGCCCCCGTCGGCATCACCGTCGCCACGCCCGAGGTCGCCGACAAGTT
>JBEVJD010000412.1:0-13374 GCA_040510435.1 Pyrinomonadaceae bacterium
TGACCTGAAAGAGGTTCCGCAGGTCGTACAGGGACGGGCAGGTCTGGCCGAGGCGACGCTGCTGCTCGACCGAGGCGGGCTCGGTGTCGGCCTGCGTGACGACGATGCGGCGCAGCGCGTTGCGGAACTCGCCAGGGACTTCCTGATAGGCGGGCTGCCCCATGTTGTCCCCGAAGCCGACGCGCGCGTCCGGCTCGGCGGGCTTCAGAAAGATGCCCCAGCGGTAGTCCGGCATCCGCACGTAGTCGAAGTGCGCCCACCCGTCGGCCTCGACCGAGATGGCCGTGCGCAGCCACACGTCCTTATCCTGAAAACCCTCGGGCCCCATCTCGCGCCACCAGTCGAGGTAGTTCGGCAGCCACTTCTCCAGCGCCCGCTGGAGCCGCTTGTCGCCCGAAAGATTCACGTTGTTAGGAATGCGCTCGTGTAACTCCATAAGCTGATAAAGGCTCCTCTAAAACTTCCGACTCCGAACCCTGTGTTTTGATGCGCCGCGCGCCGCTTTAGTGATAAGTGATGAGTGATAAGTGACAAGAAAATTCTTTTAAGCCGCTGTTTCTTTCTTATCACTTATCACTCATCACTTATCACTTCCTCAAGTCCGCTTATAATCGAACTGCGGCTGCGTGGGCTTGCCGTAGTTCGTGAGCGCGCCCTGCGGGCCGACGGCGTTGGGGCGCTGGAAAATCCAGTTCTGCCAGGCCGTGAGCCGGCCGTAGATTTTGGTGTCGAGCGTCTCGGGGCCGGCGAAGCGCAAGGAAGCCTCCATGCCGGTGAGCGCGTCGGGGGAGAGTGAAGTACGTTCCTCGACGGCAACGCGGATTTCGTCCTCCCAGTCGAGGTCGTCGGGGGCGAAGGTGACGAGCCCCGCCTCCTCGGCCGCCTCCGTGTCGAAGCGTCCAACGTGTTCGAGGACGGCGTCGGCGCTCCGGGGCTCGGCGAGGAAGCGCGACTGTAGCCGCGTCAGTCCGTTCGACATCGGGAGCGCGCCCGCGTTCATCTCGCTCGTCGCCAGCTCGACCGGCCTGTCGGGGTCGTTGAGCATGTAGCTGCGGTCGGAGGCGAGCAGGAGTTCGAGCAGGTTGCCGGCGAAGCCGCTCCCGGGCTCCGCGAGCGCGAAGAAGCTCTTGGCCGTCAGGTCGAGGCGGCGCAGCACGCGCGACATGTGCAGGATGATCTCGCGGACGAGCCAGTGCTCGCGGTGCTTGACCAGAACCTTGTCCACGGCGAGCACGTCGTCCATCTCGCCCGCGGCGCGCAGCAGGACGAGCCCGACCTCCGGCTCGTTCATACGCAGGTGGAGCAGCGCGTCGTCCAGCTCGCGGTAAGCGCGCAGCGGCCAGTACGCGTCGCCGAGTTTATGAATCCCCGCGGGGTCGGTCGGCAGTTCGCCTTCCGGCCCGCGCACGGTCAACTCGGCGTGGCGCCCCTCGCGGTTCAGCTTCAGCGAGACGTACTTGTACTCGCGCCCCGCGTCGGCCGCCTCGACCTCAAGGGGACTCAGTTTGATGCCGGGGCCGGCCTCGCCCCCTTCGGTCTCTTTCAGCATCTCCGCGACGCGCGCCTCGACCCCCTCCTGAAACTTGCTCGTCGGGTAGTGGCCGTCGATGAGCCCCCACTCCTGCGCGCGCTTCGCCTTCAGACCTTCGGCCAGCGTCGAGAAGACATCGGCACGGTCGCGGCGCACCTTGCGCTTGTCAACGAGCCGGGTCAGGCCGCCCGTCCCGGGCAGCACGCCGAGTAGCGGCACCTCCGGGAGCGAAACCGCCGAGTTGCCGTCGTCGACAAGGTAGATTTCGTCGCAGGCGATGGCCAGCTCGTAGCCGCCGCCGGAGGCCGTGCCGTTCAGGGCCGCGACGTAGCGCTGCCCCGAGTTGGCGGAGGCGTCCTCAATGGAGCAGCGCGTCTCGTTCGTGTACTTGCAGAAGTTGACCTTGAAGCCGTGCGCCGAGGTGCCGAGCATGTAGATGTTGGCTCCGGCGCAGAAGATGCGGGGCTTGAGGCTCTTGACGACGACGACGCGCACCTCCGGGTGCTCGAAGCGCGTGCGCTGGACGGCGTCCGACAGCTCGATGTCGACGCCGAGGTCGTACGAGTTGAGCTTCAGCTTGTAGCCCTCGGCCAGCGTCTCGTCCTCCTGCACGTCCATCGAGAGCGTGGCGACGTGGCCGTCGATCTCAAGCTTCCAATGCCGGTAACGCTCCGGCGAGGTTTCGAAGTTAATCATTGCGGCTGAAGTGAACCCCACAGGCATAAATTTTAAGCGGACACGAAACCCGAATTATACCTGTTGGCAGGCCGGAATGCATGGAGGGCGGCGGGGGATGTGGGCGGCGGGACTCAGTTGACCTGACAGCCGCCGGGGCAGTTGACGACCTCAAGCGACTTGCGGCGGAATTTACCCCCGTCCCACGCGACGCGGTAGACGGAGTAGTGGTTGGTGCAGCGGTCGCACGTGTAGGGCAGCCCCTTCTCCTTCTCAAGCACGATGTCGTGACCATCGTCCCGCCACGTCCCGTACAGCTCCAGGATCAGCTCTGCGCCTTCGACGCGGAAGTCCTTCTCGCCGCCGTAAGCCTCGCTGCCCGAGGCGAAGCTCCACAGCAGGCGCGGGCGACCTTTACGCATCGTGTAGACGAAATGATTGACCGAGGCCCACGACGAGCCGCATGCCTGGTGGTCTATGAAGCGGACGAGCGCCTCGTCCTCGCCGTCGCCGTCGAAATCGACGTAGTCCACCCTCTGGACGCGGAAGGATTGGCCGCAGCCGGGGTGGGTCGGGTACTCAAGCTCGCCGTCGCGGACGGTGACGCGTTTGCCCGCGGACGGGCTCGGGTAGGTGAAGTTTCTGAAGTCGATTCGGGTGATGGGGCCGCGCGGGCGGCGCACGGCGGACTCGTCTACGGCCGGTTGGGATTCGACGGTGGGCTGCGGTGCCGGCGCGGCCGGCGTGTGTGCCGCGGATTCAGGCACGTGCGGAGTGCGCCCGTACTGCCAGATGACGAAGCAGGTCACGCCCGCGGCGAAGGCGAGCAGGCAGGCCGCCAACCCGGCGCCCAGCCTTCCCAGTTTCGGCAACTTCATGCGGACTGGAAACCTCCTCGAAGAGGTCAGGATGTCGCGCATTATACACGACGGCGTGGCGATGAAAACGGCGTGCGGATATAAGGAGAGGTCGCGCGACGTTGCTGACAACGTCGCGCGCCCTCCCCGACCGTTCGGCCTTATTATCGCCTAGCGGTTCGCGTTACGGTTCGCGTTGCCGTTGGCGTTACGGTTGCCGTTGGCGTTGCGGTTCCCGTTGTTGTTGTTGTTGATCGTGCTGACGCCCGAGGTGTTCTTGTTGCCGTTGTCGTTCGTCACCACGCCCACGTTCGACGGGGCGCTGTTGGCGTTCAAGTTCTTCGGGATGTTGGCGTTCGTGTCCACCACGCCGTTGCGCGTGGCGCTGCCGTTCGCGTTGCCGTTGTTGGCGTTACTGTTCGAGTCGCCGCCGCCGCAGGCCGCGCCGAGCGCGGCGAACGCGAGTAGGCTGACTAAAGTTAATGTGCGTCGCATCTATCCTCCCCAACTGTTAAGGCCGTGTCGGACGGCGCTGCTTAGCGGTAGACTTCTTCGCCGCGGTGTGTCTTCCACTCGCGCTCGAAGTACTCCGCATCCTCGTCCGAACGGGGCGTGACGCCCATCAGGATGCCGCCCTCCTTGAGCCCCTGCTCGTAGTGCTTGACGCGCTCTTCGGGGATGCCGGCGCCGATCAACGCGCCGATGATGCCGCCCGTCGCGCCGCCTGCGCCCGCGCCCGCGAGCCCGGCCGCGATGGGGCCGGCGATGAGCAGGCCCAAGCCCGGCAGCGCCACCGTCGTCCCGATGGCCGCGATGGCGGCGAGCGTCGCGCCGACGGTGCCGCCGATGGCCGCGCCCGTGCCCGCGCCTTCCAGAGCCTTGTTGCCCAGCTCCGTCTCTTTGCCGTCCACGAAGTGCTTGTCGCGCGTCTCGTCCGACATCAAGAGGTTGACGTCATCATTGCTGTAACCGCGGGTCGTGACCGAACCGTAGGCGCGCTCGGCGCTCTCCCTGTCCCTAAACAGTCCGGTAACCATCTTCGAACGTCCCGCCGCTGAACCAGTTGTTTCTGCCATGAATGTGTTCCCCTTTTAAGGTGATTAAGTGAATCTGCGCCATAAACCCTGTTTCGAAACCCGCCACCGCGCGGGCACGATTGCCAGAGTTAAAGCCTCGGACAGTATGCTTTTCGCATCCGAAAACCTGGCCGTCACCAATACGTGCAAAAGAGATGCCACCCGGCGGCGGGTGGCGTCTTCTGGTCGAAAAATATTCGTGCGTGACGCGAAGGTGTGAAGGGTGACTTTCAGCCCTTCAGGTCGGCCGCGGGCAGCAGGCGCGGAGGCTGCCGGTGGCGCGTGGCCTGCTCGTAGGCGTATGCGAGGCGGATGAGTTTCGGCTCAGTGAAGGCGCGGCCGAAGAAGGAGATGCCGACGGGCAGGCCGTAGACGTAGCCCGCGGGCACCTGCACGTTCGGGTAGCCGGCGACGGCCGCGGGGGATGAACTGCCGCCGGTGAAGTGGTCGCCGTTGACGAGGTCGGTCGTCCACGCCGGGCCGCCCGTCGGCGCGATGAGCGCGTCGAGTTTGTGCTTCGTCATCACGGCGTCTATCCCCTGCGCCTGCGACAGCAGTTTGCTCGTGCGTAGTGCCTTGAGGTACGCCGCTTCGGTGAGCGGCCCCTTGGCCTCGGCGCGGACGAAAAGCTCCTGGCCGAAGTAGGGCATCTCGCGGTCGCGGTTGCGCTCGTTGAACTCGATGAGCTGTTTCAGCGTGCGCGGGTGTTCGCCCGGCGCGAGTCCCGCGAGGTACTTGTTGAGGTCGGCCTTGAACTCGTAGAGCAGCACCTCTAACTCGGCGGCGTCGAACTTGCCGTGCGTCGGGAGGTCGGCTGGATCGACGACAATCGCGCCCTCGCGCTTCATCAAGTCAATCGCGTCGGCCATCAACTTGTCCACGCGGTCGTTGAAGCCGAAGAACTTTCGCGCGACGCCGATGCGCGCGCCCCGGAGCGCGCCGGGGTCTAACGACTGCGTGAGGCTCAACGGCCAGACGACGACCACCGTGCCCGGGCCGCCGCGTCGCGCCGCCGGGGCTACCGACCCGCGCGGCCAGATGATGATGGTGCTGCCGTTGCCCGCGACGCGATCCTGCGGGTCGGGCGCGGCGAGCGCTTCGAGGAGCGCGGCGGCGTCGGCGACAGTGCGCGCCATCGGGCCGGCCGTGTCCTGGCTGTGCGAGATGGGGATGATGCCGGTGCGGCTGACGAGCCCGAGCGTCGGCTTGATGCCGACGATGCCGCACGCGCCCGCGGGGCAGACGATGGAGCCGTCGGTCTCGGTGCCGACGCCCACGAGCGCGAGGTTGGCAGAGACGGCTGCGCCCGTGCCCGAGCTTGAGCCGCAGGGGTTGCGGTCGAGCGCGTATGGGTTGCGTGTCTGCCCGCCGCGCGCGCTCCAACCGCTCGAAGAGTGCGTCGAGCGGAAGTTGGCCCACTCGCTCAAATTCGTCTTCCCGACGATGACGGCGCCTGCCGCGCGCAGGCGCTCGACGACGAAGGCATCGCGCCGCGGCTTCGCGCCCACTAACGCCAGAGAGCCCGCGGTCGTCAACATCTTGTCGGCCGTGTCTATGTTGTCCTTGACGAGCACGGGCACGCCGTGGAGCGGCCCGCGCACGCGCCCGGCCTTGCGCTCGCGGTCGAGCGCGTCGGCGATGGAGTAGGCGTCCGGGTTCGTCTCGATGACGGAGTTGAGCGCCGCCCCGCGGCGGTCGATGCGCTCGATGCGTTCGAGGTACATCTCGGTCAGACGCCGCGCGGAGACGCGGCCGCCCTCCATCGCCGCCTGCGCGTCGCGGACGGTCAACTCCTCCCGGTCGAAACGGCCGCCGCCCTGCGGCTCGCCCGCCAGACGAGCGAGCGTGCGCGCCGCCGCCTCGTGGTTGAACCCCGCGAGCGCCGCGCCGAAGCCCCCGGCCACGCCCGCCCGCACGAACTCCCTCCGGCCGAACGCCCGGCCCCCGCGCCGCACTTTACGCGCCATGTTGGTTCCAGCCTCTCTTCGCGTGGTAAAAAACAGAACCGCGGGCGGTAGCGAGCGGGTCGCAGTTTCGCAGTGGGCATTCATTACCCGGACGCACCCGCTCGCTACCGCCCGTGGTTCTGTTTTGAATCGTTCTGTGTGGCGCTCGCAGCATCGCGCAACGTCGTGGGAAAAGCAACATGAAAATCTACAACCTCTGCCTGCTCGGCTTCGGCAACGTCGGGGGCGCGCTGGCGCGACTGCTGGTCGAGAAGAGGGACGAACTGCGCGACGAGTTCCGGATAGAGTGGCGCGTGACGGGGCTCGCGTCGCGCCGCATGGGTCTGTGCCTCGCGCCCGAAGGCTATCACGACTCGGAACTCGCGGGCACCGGCCCCGTCTACCTGCGTGCGCCGCCCGACCCAAAGAACATCCGCGAATGGCTCGACATGGCGCGCTGCGACGTGCTCTTCGAGACGACCCCGCTCGAACCACTGACGGGCGAGCCCGCCGTCTCGCACGTCCGCGCGGGGTTGGAGCACGGCGCGCACGTCGTCACCGCCAACAAGGGCACCATCGTCCACGCCTACCGCGAGCTGTCGGAACTCGCGCGCGCGCGCGGCCGCCGTTTTCTGTACGAGGCGACGGTGATTGACTGCCCCGTCTTCTCGCTCTTCCGCGGCTCGCTCCCGGCGGCTCGCCTGCTCTCGTTCGAGGGCGTGCTCAACTCCACGACGAACGTCATCCTCGAAGAGATTGCCGCCGGCCGAACCTTCGACGAAGGCGTCCGCCGCGCGCAGGAGTTAGGCGTTGCCGAGACCGACCCCACGCACGACGTTGACGGCTGGGACTCGGCCGTCAAGGCGTGCGCGCTGGCGAACGTCCTGATGGGCGCCGAACTTAAACTGGAAGAGGTCGGGCGTGAAGGCGTGCGCGGCTTGAAGGATGAGGACGTGCGCGCGGCGCACGCCGCAGGGCGCCCTTTCAGACTCGTCTCCCGAGGCCGCCGCGACGAAACGGGCCGCGTCATCGCCTCCGTGCGACCCGAACAGGTCGCGCCGCGCGGCACCTTCGCCGCCGCCACGGGCACGACGCTCGCCATCCGCTACGAGCTAGACGTGCTGCCCGGCCTCACCGTCGTCGCGCACGACCCCGACCTGAAGAGCACCGCCTACGGCCTGCTCGCCGATTTTATTAATGCCGTCCGTGGAGACTTCTAAGCGCCGGTCTGGAAAGTCTTCGCCCCGGAGGGGCGTGGTGTCGATAGCCGTCGGCGTTAATAATTTCGGCAAGCTCCGGAGGAGCGGCATGTTCATGTCGCCCCTGACGGGGCTCGGGCTTGATTAGAACGTCTAAGCTATAAACATGCTGTCCCTCCGGGGCTTCGCAAACCGACCCTAAGCGCCGCGCGCGACCTCGCCGACGCCCGCGACCAGACGTTCCACCTCTTCGCGCGTGGTGTAGCAGGCGCAGCCGGCGCGGACGAGACCTTCGGGGCGGAGGCCGAGCTGGTCTATGACCGTGGCGGCGTAGAAGTCGCCGTGCGAGACGAAGAGGCCGCGCGAGGCGAGCCGGCGCGCCACCTCCGTCGAGGTCACGCCCTCGACCGTGAACGCGACCGTCGGCGTGCGCAGTGCCTCGGGCTTCGGCCCGTAGAGCTTCACGCCCTCAACCTCCGACAGCCCTTCCCACAGCACCTTGGTCAACTCGGCCCCGCGCGCGTGGAGCGCGTCGAAGGCCGCGCGCAGGCGTTCGCGTCGCGCGGAGCCTTTGAGCGGCGCGGTGGGCGCCCCGCGCGAGAGCGAGGCGAGGAAGTCCACGGCCGCCGCCGCGCCGACGATGCCTTCGTGATTCTGCGTGCCGGTCTCGGCGACCTCGGGCGCGTAGTCGGGCGCGGGCGCGAGCTTCGGGAAGGGGAGTGATTCCAGCAGTTCGCGCCGGCAGAACAGCGCGCCGACGTGCGGGCCGTAGAACTTGTAGGCCGAGCAGACGAGGAAGTCGCAGCGCAGCGCACGCACGTCCGCCAGACGGTGCGGCGCGTAGTGCACCGCGTCCACGAACATGTAGGCGCTGACGGACTCGGCGAGTTTGCCCGCGCGCGCGAGGTCGGTCACGGTGCCGAGCGCGTTCGACGCGGCGCCGACGGCCAGGAGCTTCGTGCGGCCGTTCACCTTCGACTCGAAGTCGTCCCAGTCCAGCTCGCCCGTCTCCTTCTTCAAACGCACGACGCGCACCACGACGCCGCGCTCGCGCTCCAACGCCTGCCACGGCGCGACGTTGGCGTGGTGGTCGAGTTCAGTGACGACGATCTCGTCGCCCGCCTCGAACGTGCGGCCGAGCGTGCGCGAGACGTGGAACGCGAGCGTCGTCGCGTTCGCGCCGAAGGCGATCTCGCCGGGCGACGCATTGAGGAAGGCCGCGAGCGATTCGCGCGAGCGCTCAAGCAGCGCGTCCGTCTCGGCGCTCGTCGGGTAAGCCCAGTGCGTGTTGGCGTTGTGGTGGTACAGGTAGTCCGACATCGCCTCGACGACCGCGCGCGGCACCTGCGTCCCGCCGGGGCCGTCGAAGTAGGCGACGGCGTGGCCCTCGTGCACGCGCCGGAGCGCGGGGAAGTGCGAACGTATCTCTTCAACCGAGGCGGCGCGCTCGGCCGCCCTCACTGTCTCAGCCATCCTTGACCTCGCCGGTGTTATTATCCTTGCTGCGCCAGCATCAACGAATCCCACGCCCGAGGTCAAGCACGAAGGAGACGAAGATGCCCTTCCGACAGGAGCCGCCGCGGCTCGGCAACCAGTACGAGACGGATCGCGCGCTGCGCTCATACCTCAAACGCGCGCTCCCGACCGAGGTGCTCGAAGAGGTCGAGCCCGAGTTGCTCGAACTCGGCGAGCTGGCCGGCGGCGAGCTGTACCGGATGCAGCTCGAAGACCGTCTCAACGAGCCGCGCCTGACACAGTGGGACGCCTGGGGCGAACGCGTTGACCGCATCGAGGTCTCGCCGCTGTGGCGCGTGGCCGAGCGCCTGGCGGCCGAGCGCGGTCTCGTCGCGACTGCTTACGAGCGCAGGCACGGCGCGCACTCGCGCGTGCACCAGTTTGCGCTCGCATACCTGTTCACGCCCTCGACCGACATCTACAGTTGCCCGCTCGCGATGACCGACGGCGCGGCGCGCGTGCTCGCGACTTCCGGCAACGACCTTCTCGTCAAGAACGTTCTGCCCCGCCTCACTTCGCGCGACCCCGCGCGATTCTGGACGAGCGGGCAGTGGATGACGGAGCTGACCGGCGGCTCGGACGTGGGCGCGTCGGAGACCGTGGCGCGGCGCGACGAAGAGGGCACATGGCGACTCTACGGGCGCAAGTGGTTCACGTCGGCCGCGGCCTCGCAGGCGGCTCTGACGCTCGCACGACCCGAGGGCAACCCTGCGGGCGGGCGCGGCCTCGCGCTCTTCTTCGTCGAGACGCGCGACGCCGACGGGCGCCTGCGCAACATCCGCGTAGACCGCCTGAAAGATAAGCTGGGCACGCGCAAGGTGCCGACCGCGGAGTTGACGCTCGAAGGGACGCCGGCCGTGCTGGTGAAGGGCACGACCGACGGCGTGCGCGACATCGCGCCGATGCTGAACGTGACGCGGCTCTGGAACGCGGTGAGCGCGGCGGCGCTGATGCGGCGCGGCGTGGCCCTTGCGCGCGACTACGCGCGGCGGCGCTCGGCCTTCGGCTCGGCGCTCGCGGAGAAGCCCCTGCACGCCGACACGCTCGCGGGCTTGCAGGCCGAGGCTGAAGCGGCGCTCCACCTCGCCTTCTACGCCGCCGAGTTGACCGGGCGCGAGGAGGCGGGCGAGTTGGACGAACAGGGCGTGCGCCTGCTCAGGCTCCTGACGCCGCTCGTGAAGCTGACGACCGCGCGCGCGGCCGTCCACGTCGCCAGCGAGACGGTCGAGGCGTTCGGCGGCGCGGGCTACGTCGAGGACACTGGGCTGCCCGTCATCTTACGCGACAGTCAAGTACTCTCGATCTGGGAGGGCACGACCAACGTCCTCTCGCTTGACGCGCTGCGCACGGCTTTGAAAGACGAAGACGCTTCGTCTTCGCTTAAAGCGGAGATTGAAAGCTGCGCCGCCGCGGCGCACGACGCGAGCCTCGCGCACGCCGCGCGCGTCGCGCGCGAGGCCGCGGCGCACGCCTACGCCTGGCTCGACGCGGCCGCGCGGGGAGGGCAGTCGGCGCTCGAAGCAGGCGCGCGCCGCTTCAGTCTGACGACGGGGCGCGCGCTCGCCCTCGCGCTCCTCACGCGTCAGGCGCAATGGTCGCTCGAACACGAGCGCGACACGCGCGCCGCCGCGGCCGCCCGCCGCTTCGCACACTCCGCCATCGACCTCATCTCCGACCAGGACCCCGCAGACTCGGCCGCGCTGTTGTCAGACTAGCCTCCAGGCGCCAATTAAAAGTTAACCACAGAGACACAGAGACACAGCTAAGAACACGGCTTCGAGCATTGGGCTGTCCCTCAGCCGTGTCTCTGTGTCAATTCTCTTATCTACTTAAAAAAAGAACGAGCTGATCCTTTGCGGCCGACCTTCACGCGTTGCCGCCGTCCAGCAGCAACTCGCCGCGGGCGTCTACCACTCGCCGCAGGGTGTGCTCGTCCGCAACTTGGGGGTGCTGGCGGCCACCGCCCCCGCCGACGCATCGCCCGTGCTGGCGGGGCTCGACAACAGGCAGGCGCGCTCCTCGTCGGTTCGGCTACGCACGTGCTCTTCGGGCCTTACCCGCCCGCGCCCTTCTATCATTTCGCGGCGGGCGCGTTCGACGCCAACGGTCTGCCTTCGGGCTCACGTGAAAAGGTTCTTTCGCGTAACCCCGACCCGCTCGCTACCGCTCGCGGTTCTGTTTGAATTGAGCAAGCCGCTCGCGGCTTTGACGAAAAAAGTCGGCCAGTCCAGACTATGCGCGCATGGAGAGACCAAAGCGAGGATTCGCGAGCGACAACAACGCGGGCGTGCACCCGCGCGTATGGGACGCGCTGCGCTCGGCCGACCACGGGCACGCGGTCGCCTACGGCGACGACATCTACACCGAGACGGCCGTCCGACTCTTCCGCGAGCGCTTCGGCGAGCGCGCCGAAGTCTTCTTCGTCTTCGGCGGCACGGGCGCGAACGTCTCGGCGCTGGCCGCCGTCACGCGACCCTTCCAGGCCGTCGTCTGCGCCCAGTCGGCGCACGTCAACGTGGACGAGTGCGGCGCGCCCGAGCGCTTCACCGGCTGTAAGCTGATAGACCTCCCGGCGCCCGACGGCAAGCTCCGGCCCGAGCAGATCGAGCCGCTGCTCGCGCGCGCAGGCGACCAGCATCACGTGCAGCCGCGCGTCGTCACGGTCTCGCAGGCGACCGAGCTGGGGACGGTCTACACGGTCGAGGAGCTAACGAGACTCGCAGAGTTCGCGCACGAGCGCGGGCTGCTCCTGCACGTGGACGGCGCGCGGCTGGCGAACGCGGCGGCGGGGCTCGATGTCTCTCTGAAAGAATTGACGGCCGACGCGGGCGTGGACGTTTTGAGCTTCGGCGGGGCGAAGAACGGGATGATGTACGGCGAGGCCGTCGTCTTCTTCGACAGCGCGCTCGCCGAGGACTTCCGCTTCGTGCGCAAGCAGTGCGCGCAGCTCCCCTCGAAGATGCGCTTCGTCGCCGCGCAGTTCACGGCGATGCTGGGCGAAGACCTCTGGCGCGAGACGGCCGCGCACGCGAACCGGATGGCGCAGGCGCTTGCGTCGGAGCTGCGCTCAATCCCGCAGGTGCACATCACGCAGCCCGTCGAGTCGAACGCGGTCTTCGCCATCCTCCCCCGCGACGCGGCGGCGCGCGTGCTCGAAAGATTCTTCTTCTACGTCTGGGACGAGCAGACCGCCGAGGTGCGCTTCATGTGCTCCTTCGACACGACCGAAAACGACGTGTCGGAACTGGCGGCGGCCGTCAGGGAGGCGGTGGGGGGATGAGGGGTGTTGGGTGCTGGGTGTTAGGTGTTGGTTAAACCCAACACCCAGCACCCAGCACCTAACACCCTCCTCAGGGCGTCGTCTCGGAGAGGTTCGACTTGTACTTAGTGTTGGTGGAGCGGTCGTTCAGCTCGATGTAGACGTAGCTCGGCGGGACGACCGTCTCCTCCAAGGCGAACCAGATGGAGTCGAGGTCGTCGGGCTTGGCGAAGGCGCAGAAGCCGTAGAGGCGTTTGCCGGACTGGTCGTAGATGTCCACCCAGGTACGCGAGGACTTCGTGTTCTGGCCGCAGGGCGGCAGGTCGGGCGCGGCGGCGAACATGTCGGCCGGGTACGCGTCAGAGTTCATCACGCCGAACCGGTAGCGGATGAAGTTCTTGCCGCCGGTCTGGTAGGACTCCAAAATCTTCAGGTAGAGGACGGGGTTGGGCAGCGCCCGCGGGGCGGAGGCCGTCGAGGCCGTGTGACCCGCGAGACACGACAGAGCCAGACAGGTCAGGAACGTCCTGACCAACCTCAAGGTGCGAAGCCTCATCTTCGTCAGTTCCTCCGGGGGCGTCGAGGCTGTTGGAGCGGCGCGCATTGAATCACTTTCCGACCCGCCGCACAAGACATTTCTGAAGGCGCCGGCCGCCGCGGGGCGGGCGCTTCAGTCCGGGTACTCGTCCGAGCCCTGCACCCAGAGGAACGACTGCACGTCGATCATGTCGCGCGGGCCTAAGTCCTGTTGGTCGCGCCGCACCAGTTCGGCCAACTCCAGAAGGCTCGCGTAGGTCTCCCAGTCGGGTCGCGACTTGTATTTAAAGTCGAAGCCGTACTTCGCGGCGGCGGCGCGCGTCACCGTCGGCTTGAGGAAGATGTGCTTGTCGGGCTGCGCGAGAAAGCCCCAGACCGTCACCATCGGCCACGTCAGCACGCGCGTCTGCCTGCGCGGGAGCGCGGCCACCGACTCGACCCAGGCGTTGAAGCGCCGCTCAAGACCGCCCGCGCCGTGCAGCAGTTCGTAGAGCCCTTCGGCGAAGGCGCGCGCGCCCGCCTCCGTCTTGACGGCGTCGCGCAGGGCCATCTTCTCGAACGAGAAGATCATGCTGTGGCGCGTGCGCTGCTCGACGCGCACGGCGCGCGCCGCGACCTCCGCGAACTCGCCCGCGCGCAGGAGTCGCCGGAACTCCGCGCGCCCCAGAGCCTCCTCCCAACGCTCGTGCGCCTCCCACTTGTAGTCGCGCTCCCAATCGAGATACTTCTTATCCTCGAATCCGCCGGGGAAGTAACGCAAAAACTTTCGCCGGCACGCC
>JBEVJD010000413.1:0-2625 GCA_040510435.1 Pyrinomonadaceae bacterium
ACGCGGCGCACGGCTTCGGCATCTTCAACGACAAGGAGGACGACTGCATCAAGGTCGTGCTCAAGCCTTAACCGCAAAGTTATAAGAGGGAGGGGCGGCGCGATTCTCGTCAACGGTCAATGACGAGAATCCCGCCGCCCCTCTCTCTTATAACTTTGCGGTTAAGGCTTGAGCACGACCTTGATGCAGTCGTCCTCCTTGTCGTTGAAGATGCCGAAGCCGTGCGCCGCGTCGTCGAGCTTCATGCGGTGCGTGATGACGAACGAGGGGTCGATCTCGCCGTTCTGGATGTGGCCGAGCAGCTTCTTCCAGTAGCGCTGGACGTGGCACTGGCCGGTTCTCATCGTCAGGGAGCGCTGCATGAACGAGCCGACGGGGAACTTGTCGATGAAGCCGCCGTAGACGCCGATGACCGAGACCGTGCCGCCGTTGCGGCACGACATGATCGCCTCGCGCAGCGCGATGGGGCGGTCGGTCTCCAACATCAGAGCCTGCTTCGCGCGGTCGTAGGCGTACTCCATGCCGTGCATGCCCACGCCGTGCGCTTCGAGGCCGACGGCGTCGATGCACGCGTCGGGGCCGCGCCCGCCCGTCATCTCCATCAGGGTCTCGTAGACGTTCGCCTCCTCATAGTTGATGGTGTCGGCCTTCGCGCCCTCGCGCGCCATCCGCAGGCGCTCGGGGAAGCGGTCGATGCCGACGACGCGCTCGGCCCCGAGCAGGTACGCGCTCGCCATCGCGAACTGGCCGACGGGGCCGCAGCCCCACACGGCCACCGTGTCGCCCGGTTGGATGTTGCACATCTCCGCGCCCATGAAGCCCGTCGGGAAGATGTCGGAGAGGAACAAGACCTGCTCGTCGTCGAGCCCCTCGGGGATTTTCAGCGTGCCCACGTCGGCGAAGGGCACGCGCGCGTACTCGCTCTGCCCACCGGCAAAGCCGCCCGTCAGGTGCGAGTAGCCGTAGATGCCGCTGGTCGAGTGGCCGAACATCTTCTCGGCCATCCACGCGTTCGGGTTCGAGTTCTCGCAGAGCGAGAACATCTCCTTCTCGCAGAAGAAGCACTTGCCGCACGAGATGGGGAAGGAGACGACGACGCGGTCGCCGACCTTCCGGTCGTGCACTTCGGGGCCGACTTCGACGACCTCGCCCATGAACTCGTGCCCCATGATGTCGCCCGCCTGCATCGTCGGGATGAAGCCGTTGTAGAGGTGCAGGTCGGAGCCGCAGATCGCCGTCGAGGTGATCTTAACTATCGCGTCCCGCTTGTTGAGAATCTTCGGGTCGGGCACCTGCTCGACCCGCACGTCCTTCTTGCCGTACCAACAGTTCGCTCTCATCACGTCCCCCTTATTCTGCTAAAAACTATTTCTGAAGCTGCCCCGCGCTGGGGCCGACGCCGACGCCGAGCGGCTGCGCGGGCCTCTGCTCGGTGTAGCCCTCGCCCACCAACGTCCCGTCGGAGACAACCACCTCGCCCAACTCGATGACCTGCTTGAAGCGGCGCAGGTCGGTCTGCATCTGCCCGTCGGGGTCTTCGCCGAAGAGCTTCGCGAAGAGCGCGCCCAGGGCGCCGCCCGGCGGGTTGTAGTCGAGCTGGACGTGGACGACCGTGCCGCGCCCGCCGACCGCCGGCTCGAAGCGCACCGTGCCCGAGGTCTCGACCTCCGAGCCTTCGAGCGAGCGCCACGAGATGGACTGGTTCGGGCGGTCTTCCGTGATTTCGGCGTCCCACTCGACGCTCCCGCCCGGCGCCTTCGCCACCCAGTGCGAGCGCCCCTCGCCCGTCACCGTCACCGATTCGAGGTAGCGCATGAACTGCGGCAGGTTCTCGAAGTCGCGCCAGAACTGATAGACCTCTTCGGCGGAGGCGTTAATGATGATGCTCTTGTTCACGGGAATTTTTCCCCTCTCGGTCTTCGCGCCGTCGCCGTCGCCGCTGAGCTGCTGCGCGCAGAGCACGTCGAGCGCCGTCACGGCGAGCACGTTGGCGGTCGCGAACGCGACGCGACCCTTGTTCGAATCCGGCGAGGCGAAGGCCGCGCCCAGGCAAGCGAGGTCGAGTGCGTCGCCCACGACCCTCGACCAGAGGGCCCCGGCCGGCCTCTTGCCCTGCGTGAAGATGGCGATGCCGCTCGCGATCTCGCGCAGCCCGAACAGGCGTATCAGCCCCGTATTGCCGCGAAGGCCCGCGACCTTCGCGACGCTGCGCGGCGCCAACAACTCGGCGAGTCCGAGGCCGAGGCTGAACCACCCGAGCCCGCGCGCCAACTGCTCCTCGTCCACATACTTCAAGGCCCCCTGCCGCCGGCCGTCGCCGAACTCGCGGCCGTTCACCGGCGCCTCCGGCCCCGTCAGCCCGTCCCTGATCCCGCCCGCGAGCGGTGACTGCGAGGACTGTTCGCCCGCCTCGCCCTGCTGACCCGACTCCTGCTCCTGTCTCTTCGTTCCAGTCGCCATATCCAAACCCCCCTGTCTGAAAATTCAACGCGGGCCGATACCCTCTACGAGTGAACGCCGCCCGCACCGTACCGTCCTGCACATTCCGAATGAAAGTATGATTAAGTTATCAGCATCCGGTTGCAATAAGGTTACGAGAATGATTCACGTTAATCTCAGAAGCAG
>JBEVJD010000414.1:0-12681 GCA_040510435.1 Pyrinomonadaceae bacterium
TCGCGCCCCTGCTCGCGGTAGAGCACGCCGAGGTTGTTGGCCGTCATCGCCCACTCGACGTTCTCCGCGCCGAACAGATTCTCCTTGATGGCGAGGGCGCGCTTGAGCAGCGCCTCCGCCTCTTCGGCCTCGCCCCTCGCCTCCAACACCATCGCCAGGTTGTTGAGGTTGACGGCCACCTCGTAATGCTCGGGGCCGAACGCGCGCTCGAAGACGGCGAGCGCGCGGCGGTAGAGCGGTTCCGACTCGTCGAACTTCTCCTGGCCGTCGAGCAGCGCGGCCAGTGCGGCCACGTCGGCCGCCACGTCCGTGTGTTCGGGGCCGAGCGCTCGCTCGCGCAGCTCGATTGAGCGGCGTGCGTGCGGCTCGCCCGCGGCGTGGCGGCCGCGCGCGTGTTCGAGCCCGCCGAGGTTGTGGTAGATGGAGGCCAGCTCGACGGCCTCGGGGCCGAGAGTGCGTTCGAGAATGGAGAGCGCGCGGCGGTAAAGCGGCTCGGCCTCGTCGAAGCGGCCGTTGAATTTGTAGAGCATGCCGAGGTCGTTCAAGACGCCGGCCGTCTCCACGCTGTCTGACCCGAAGTAGTCTTCGGCGACGGCGATTGAGCGCTTGATGAGAGGTTCGGCCTCTTCGTAGCGCCCGCGGACGCGGCGGATGCGGCCGAGGTCTGAAAGTGCCTGAAGACACAGACGCCGCACGTCCTCGTCGTCTGAGTCGGCGTGAGCCTCCATGATAGCGGCGGCGCGCGCGTAGTGCTCTTCGGCCGCGGCGTAGTCGCAGCGCTGCTCGCCGACGGCGCCCAAACTTGAGAGGACGTTGGCCGCGTCAGGAGAGTCTTCGCCCTCCGACTCAATCAGAAGACGCAGCGCGCGTTGGAACAGTTCTTTCGCCTCCTCGGCGCGACCCGCGCGGAACGATTCGACGGCCGCGTCGTTCAACTCGCAAGCCTCTTCGACGGGGTCGCGTTCCAGTTCGTCGTGAGTGTCGGTCGTCATGGCTTTCGTCTCCCTTCAGTCGCGGCTACTTATCACTCATCACTCATCACTGCCTTAACTATTCATTCGAGGTTAAGCAGCCAGATGTCGTTCTCGGTCGAGAGCAGCGTGTAGTAGAGGAGGCGGCCGTCGCGGCTGACGGCGACGCTGCGAATCTGTTCGGGCGGGTGGGCGATGATTTCGCGCGCCTTCTTTGTGACGATGTCGGCGATGTACACCTTGTCCTCGTAGGCGTAGACGACGCGGCGACTGTCGGGCAGCCAGAAGGGATGCGCATTGATGTCCAGCACCCTCTCGTAGCGCCCCGTCTCGAACGAGAAGTAACCGGCGCCCGGCCCGCTCGTCCCCTCGAACGTCCCACAGAGCTTCCTGCCGTCGGGCGACCAGTCCCACACGACGAAGTTATCGCCGGGGATCGGCGGCTGCGGAACCTGCTCGGGCGTCTGCGCCTCCCAACTCCTGCTCAGGTCGAGGATGAAGTATTTCCCCTGCTTTTGGAAGAGGAGCCGTGCGCCGTCGGGCGACCAGACGGGGAAGGCGGCGTTGGGCGTGCTGTCGAAGGTGAGTTGCCGCAGGTTCGTGCCCCCGGCGTCTATCGTCCACACCTCGTAGGTGCCGGTGCGGTCGGAGACGAAGGCGACTCTTTTGCCGTCGGGCGACCAGCGCGGGTAGCGGTCGAAGTATTTGTCGTCGGTCAGGTCGCGCCAGTTGGTGCCGTCGCTGTTAACGAGGGCGATGTCGTCCTGCGTCCGCCGCGGTACGCGCATCACGAACTGCCGGCCGTCGGGCGAAATCTCCGGCCGGATGACGACGCGGTCGCCGCGCGTGACCCACCGCGGCTCGCCGATGATTTTCTCGGCGCGCGCGTCGAAGTCGGCGGCCTGTATGTTCGACTGGTTGTTGGTCTGGACGTAGATGAGGCGCTTGCCGTCGCGGGAGAAGCCGAGGTGCCGGCTGTACTTCGAAAGCGTGTTGACGGCCTCGGGCTCCGAAAGCACACGGCCCGTCTCTTCCTCGACCCTCACGCGCCAGAAGCTCATGCTGCCGCTCTTGTCGCTGGCGAAGTAAAGGTACCTGCCGTCGGGCGACCAGACGGGGTTCCAGTTCGTCGTGGCGTCTTTGGTGACGACGACGGGCTCGCCGCCCGCGCTCGGGACGGTGACCACGTCGCTGCGCCCCACGCTCGGCGGCATGAACCAGAAGGCGACACGCGCGCCGTGCGGCGACCAGGCGGGCTGCATCCCGTCGAGGTCGCTGAGCAGTCGCTTCGCGCCGGTCCCGACGTTAACGACCCAGAGTTGGCTCGGCACACTGTTGCGCACGTCGGGCGCGTCGCGGCCCCTCAGGCTGTAGGCAATCTCCTTGCTGTCGGGCGACCACGCCGGGTGGAAACCGCCTTCGCAGACGAGGCGCACGTTCTCGCCCGTCGCGCCCATGACGTAGATGCCGGCCGGCTCGCGCTCGGAGCGGAAAGCGATGCGCTCGCCGTCGGGCGAGAGGGCGGGATGCTTCTCGTCGGCCGCCGAGTCCTTCGTCAGGTTAGTCGGATTCTTGCCGCCGACGCGCTGTAGGTAGAGGTCGAAGTTGCCCGCCTGGTCGCTGCTGTAGACGAACGTCTTGCCGTCGGGCGCAAGGCTCGGGTGAAACTCTGTCCCCGCCTGGTCTGTGAGTTGTTGATGATTCGCGCGCGACCAGTCGGGCCCGCCCTCACGCGACTTCAACATGCTCCAGCCCGCGAAGGCGGCAGCCGCGACGAGGAGCAGCAGACCCCCGACGACGAGCACGGGCCTCGCGCGCGCCCGCGCCGCGGCCCGTCTGACTCCGGAGCTTTTGCGACCGCTCGCGCTCAACGACGGCGAGGAATCCAACTCGCGCCTGAGCCGCTTGAGGTCTGCGCGCAGGTCGGAGGCGGTCTGGTAACGCAGCTCGCGGTCTTTCTCAAGTGCCTTTAAGAGTATGTGATCCAACTCGGGCGGCAGCGCCGGGTCGGTCTCGGTCGCGGGCTCTGGCTCGTCAGAGAGGATGGCGTTGACGGTCTCGCGCCGGTTGCTCCCGGCGAAGGGCTTGCGACCCGTGGCAAGCTCGTAGAGGACGACACCCAGCGACCACACGTCCGTGCGCGCGTCGAGCGGTTCGCCCGCGGCCTGTTCCGGCGACATGTATGCGAGCGTGCCCATGACGGCCCCGGCCTGCGTCTCGGCCTGCGCGTCGGCGCCGTCCGCGGACTGTTCCAGAAGTTTCGCCAGCCCGAAGTCGAGCACCTTCACGTAGCCGTCGGCGCGCACCATGATGTTCTCCGGTTTCACGTCGCGGTGGACGACGCCCGCGCGGTGAGCCGCGGCCAGAGCCTCGGCCGCCTGCGCCACGACGGAGAGAATCTCCTTCAGCTTGAGGTGTCCGCCGGCAAGCTCGCGCAGCGTGCGGCCCTCGACGTACTCCATCGCGATGAAGTGCAGGCCGTCGAGGCTGCCGAGGTCGTAGATGGTGACGAGGTTGGGATGGTTGAGCGCCGAGACGGCCCGCGCCTCGCGTTCGAAGCGCGCTCGGCGCTCGGCGTCGGCGACGAACTCGGGCGGGAGAATCTTGAGCGCGACCCTGCGGTTCAGGCGCGCCTCCGACGCGAGATAGACTTCGCCCATGCCGCCCGCGCCGAGTAACTTTTCGATCTTGTACGTGCCGACCTCAGAGCCTTCCAGCGAGCCGCGCCGCTGCCCGCTCGAATCAAGCGCCAGCGCCTGCGCCGCCGCGCGCATGGCCGAACCGGCGAGGAATGTCCCGGCCTGCTCCTGCGCGCGCAGCAGGCTCAGAACCTCCAGACGAAGCTCGTCGTTGCCGTCGCAGGCCGCCGCCACGTAACCCTCGCGCTCCGCGGGCGGCAGCTCCAACGCGGCGTCGAGCATCTCGTCAACCTGTTTCCAGAGTTCCGGGTTCATAGAAGAGTGAACCGTGAAGAGACGTGAACCGTGAACCGTGAACCGTGACAAGAAAGAATGAGTATTATCTCGTCACGGTTTACGGTTCACGTCTCACGGCTTTTCCATGTCACGGTTTACGGTTCGCGGTTCACGACCTTTGCAGCTCGCGGTAGAGCCACGCCTTGGCCTTGTTCCATTCGCGGATGACGGTGATGGTGGAGAGCTTCAGCACTTCGGCGGTCTCCTCGACGGAGAGGCCGCCGAAGAAGCGCAGTTCGACGACGCGCGCCTTGCGCTCGTCAAGTTCCGCGAGGGCGACGAGGGCTTCGTCGAGCGCGACGAGGTCGGGCTGGCGCTCCTCGGCGATGACGAGCGCGTCTTCGAGCGAGACGTGGCGCACCTCGCCCTCCGCGGCGCGCGGCCGGCGGCGCGCGAAGTCAACCAGAATCCTCCGCATCATCTGCGCGGCGACGCCGAAGAAGTGCGCGCGGTTCTGCCACCGCGCCGACTTCCAGTCGATGAGGCGCACGTAGGCTTCGTTAATCAGGGCGGAGGTCTGAAGGAGGTGGTCGTCGCGCTCACGGCTCATGTAGCGCCGCGCGAGCCGGTGCAACTCGGCCTGGACGAGCGGGGCGAGGCGGTCGAGCGCCTGCTCGTCGCCGTCACTCCAAGCGACCAGTAGTTCCGTGACCTCGTGCGAGTCGGGCACGCTCATACGGGTGCAGCTCAAGAAAGGAGTGGGGCACGCGCCTGTGTATCTGTCGCATAAAAATTGGCGTGGATTTTTATGCGCGTGGTGTCGTGACTACTCGGGGCGTAAATATACGCTATCTTGCCCGGCAGGCTGAAAATATTTCCGAAAAAAACTCCCCCCCTGATAGTATCCGGGCGCCCGTGCCGCCTTAGAAGACAGGGACGGTTTGAAATCCATCGTGTTGGACGCCGGGTCGGAATTAACAACGAAGCGCGCGATGTCAGTCCAGAGTGAAAAGAACGTTGTGTCGATGAGCCCGGGCAGGCTCCTGCGGATTCTGTTGGCTCGCGTTAAGCCTTACTCGCCGCGGGCCGCGGCGCTCGTGTTGACGCTGCTCGTCGAAGGAGTCTTCAACGTCCTGCTGGCGCTCAGCCTCAAGCTCATCATCGACTACGCCTTCACCCCGCGGGACGCGCGGGCTCTGACACTCATCCTTGTTGCGCTCGGCGTCGGGTACTTGCTGACGGCGGCCTCGCAGGTCGTCCGCGATTATCTATACGCGTGGCTCGGCGCGCACGTCATCGGCGATTTGCGCGCAGACATGTTCAGGCACCTTCAGAGCCTTTCACCGGAGTTCTACGCGCGTGCGCGCATGGGCGATCTCTCGGCGCGCTTCTCGGCGGACTTGAGCGCGGTCGAGAACGCCGTCGTGCTCGGCATCCCGGGCGCGCTGCTCTGCCTCATCAACATGGTCTTCAGCGCGTGCGTGCTGTTCGTGCTCGACTGGCGGCTCGCTCTCTGCGCGGCGGCGGGGCTGCCTCTGTGTTTCGCGGGGCCGCGTCTGCTCGCGCCGCGCGCGCTCCTCGCGGGCGACCGCCTGCGCGCCGAGCAGTCGGCGTTGACGAACGTCATCCACGAGAACCTCGGGGCGCAGCAGGTGGTGCGCGCCTTCGGCCTCGGGCGACCGCTCCTCGCCGGCTTCGACGCGCGGGCGCGTAAGGTGACCGGCCTCGCCTCGCGCTTCAACTTCCTCAGTTACGTCAGCGAGCGCAGCCCGAACATCGCCATGCTGCTCTTCCACGTCCTGCTCATCGGCGTCGGCTCCTTCCTCGCCTACGGCGGGTCGCTCTCGGTCGGGTCGCTCGTCTCCTTCAACGCGCTCTTCCTGACGGTGAGCACGGCCGTCATGGGCCTGACGGCCGTGACGCCGACGCTGCTGCAAGCGACGGGCGGGATGCGACGCGTGCAGGAAGTGCTCGACGAGCGGCCGACCGTCCTCGAAGGCTCGGCCGCGCGGCAGCTTCCGCCGCTGCTCTCAAGCGTTCGCTTCGAGGGCGTGAGGTTCGGCTACACGCAGGAGCGCGACGACCTCGCGGGCGTTTCGTTTGAACTGCCCGCGGGGACGCGCGTGGCCCTCGTCGGCCACAGCGGTTGCGGCAAGAGCACCTGTCTCAAACTGCTGATGCGCTTCTACGACCCGCGCGAGGGGCGCGTCCTCTTCGACGGCATTGACCTGCGCGAGGCTGGGCTCGACTCGCTCTACGAACAGATCGGCGTCGTCTTCCAGGAGAGCTTCCTCTTCAACACGAGCGTCCGTGAGAACATACGCATGGGCAGACCCGGGGCCACGGACGTGGAGGTCGAAGCGGCCGCGCGCGCTGCCGAGATTCACGATGTCATCATGCGTATGCCCGAGGGCTACGACACGGTCGTGGGCGAGCGCGGCGGTCAACTCTCCGGCGGGCAGCGCCAACGCGTCGCCATCGCGCGCGCACTCATACGGAATCCCTCGCTCCTCGTCCTCGACGAGGCGACCTCCGCGCTCGACCCGGACTCCGAGGCCGCCATCAACGAGACCGTCGAACGCATCTCGCTCGGCCGCACCGTCGTCTCCGTCACGCACAGGCTCGCGTCCGTGGTGAACTATGACCACATCCTCGTCTTCCACGAGGGCAGGCTCATCGAGCAGGGAACGCACGAAGAACTTCTGGATGGCGGCGGCACATACGCTGCGATGTGGCGGCGGCAGTCGGGCACGACACTCTCGCCAACCGGCGACCCCTGCGTGACGGACTTGAACGTCCTGCGCGAAGTGCCGCTCTTTAAAGACCTCGACCGCGCATATCTGAAGGAGATCGCGGGCGCGCTCATCACCGAGCGCGTCCCGGCCGGGCGGACTCTGATTAAGGAGGGCGAGGAGGGGCGCCGCTTCTACATCGTCGTGCGCGGCAAAGTCTCAGTCAGCGCGAAGGGCCCGGACGGGCGCGCCCGCCGTCTCGCGACGCTTGAGGACGGCGACTTCTTCGGCGAGATAGCGCTGCTCACTAACTCCCCGACGACAGCCACGGTCGAAACGCTCACGCCCGGAACCTTCCTCGCCCTCCAACGCGAACAGCTCGATAACCTCATGCGACGCCACCCCGGGCTCGCCGAGCAGGTGCAGCAGACGCTCGAAAGCCGCCGTGCCGAAACGTGCGCCGTCACACCCTGAGCGGAAGCGAGCACGCAAAAGAGTCTCGGACGCATCCCTGACACCTGGTTCATCCGGCCGCACTCTCTTCGGTCACAAAAACATTGACTTGCGCACGCGGTCTGTTGTTTAGTTGCGACTCCGTCCCCTAACGGTTTTATTGCAGGCCACGCCACGAACCCGGAGAGGTCTACCCGATGCTAAGACCGCGCAAGTCTTTTCTGTCCGTCGTCATCATCCTGCTCTGCTGTCTCGCCCCTGCGACGTTTTACAGAGTGCAGGCGTCGGGGCCTGACCGCGCAGGGGGCGAGCCGCGGAGCGTCGCGCCCGTCCAGCGCGGCGGGCTGGTGGAGAACATCCCTGCGAAGTACAGGGAACGTTATCGGGTCTGGAAGAGCGACCTGCTCTCGACCGAGACGGGGCGCGGCCAGTGGGAGGCTTACGCTTCAAACCCGCGCTTCACGCTCACCGTCGCCGTCTCGGAAGACGACCGGCACGGGGCGGGCACGGGCTCTTACAAGTGGAACGACGCGGGCGAACTCGTGGCCGCGACCATCACGCTCGGGAGCCGCATCGACGAAGGCTACCCGAACCCGATCTACTACCCCGTCATGTATTCGTTGTCGCCGCTCTCGGAGTCCTTCCCGGTCGAGGGCAACGTCCTCGCCGCGGCCAAGATCGCGCACGAGCTGGGGCACGTCAAACAGGCCGCGAGCACGGGCGGCGAACTCTACCGGCTACAGAATCAGTTGATGCCCGTCTACAACCAGACCCTCCTCAGCAACGGCCGCGACACGAGCGACCAGCGCCTGAAGGAGCTGGAGGGGCGGATGGGCGGCACCCCCGTCCAGATTTGGGAGAACCGCGAGTACTGGGGCGAGGTCAACGCCATGCTCTACCTGCGCGAAAGGTTCAAGGACGTGGAGCAGCAGCGCGCACTCTTCACGAGGGTCAGGCGCACCGTCGAGCTGTACGCGAAGGACTACGCCGAGCGCTTCGAACAGGTCACGCAGTAGACGACTCGTCAAACCTGACCCCAGGTAAACGTCTCTAACTCTACCCTAACCAATTCCCGACAAATCAGACCCGCCGCGCCGTCGAGAGCCGGCCGCACGGCTCTGCCCGCCTGATGAGAAGATAGCGGTTCTGCGCCCAAAAAACGCTCAAGCCGCGTCCGACGCGGACACAGATCGGCCAAGCGAATTCCTTTAAATGGTCATACCATCGAAGGCATCGCATGAATTTTGGTAGAAAAACTCTTGACATGTCGCCCCGTCCGTTAGAAAATGCGCCCGCTTCAAGAGAACGGCGAACTCTCTCACAGGGGTTTGCAGAAGACAGAGAAGACAGCCCCAAGTTCATTCCTCGTGTGAAAGCGTTTCTGTAAAGTAATCTTTGGACTTTTCTCGTCCGGCCGCCTGAGCCGGAATCAAGACAAGCGAGTGAACGGGCGGCATTTTCAAAGCCTCCCTCGAACGATGGGTTAACCGGTTAAGTTGGTTTGACCTAACCTGTCGTGCCAGCGCCGATTGGGTTATATGCTTCGGCGGTCGAGGTCGGGACGGTAAATAAACCGGCAACCTCGACGCTGATACCTTCTCTTCGAACGATCAAGGGCGGTTCTAGTGTCCAACGCAGATTAGGAGTGCCGGTTCGCGTCCGGCGGCCAAGGGGGTCGCGAGCGCGTCGGCAAATGCGCGGGGCGCCTGCACACGTCAGTTTCGGCTTGAACTCGCAGGCGCCGCCGGCCCGCCGGCAGCAACCGGCACCGTCACCAAGGTGAGTGCCAGCCGCCATCAACCCTCTTTTGGAGATACGAACATGAGATCAAGATTTGCTAAAACGATAAGTCTGGCAGCGGCCCTCTCGGCCATCCTGCTGGCGGCGTCGGCTCCTGTGACGCTGCGCGCGCAGGAGTCGCGTGGCAAGATCACGGGCACAATCACCGACCCCAACAAGGCGGCGGTGCCGGGCGCGTCGGTCAGGATCAGCGACCCGGCGAGGGGCACGAACCTCTCGCTGACGACCAACGACGAGGGGTTCTTCCAGGCTCCCTATCTCCTCCCGGGCACCTACCAGGTGGTCATCGAGGTGGCGGGCTTTAAAAAATATATTCAGGACAACGTCGAGCTGCGCATCAACGAGACGCGCGACCTCGCCATCATCCTCGAAGTCGGCGGCACGGAAGAGACCGTGACCGTGACGGCCGGCGCGACTGAGCTGAACACTTCGGACGCGAACCTCGGCCAGACGGTTGACCAGAAGCGACTGGCCGAGCTGCCGCTCGTGCACGGCGACCCGTACACGCTGATCGGCCTGTCGCCCGGCGTCGCACACACCGGCAGCCAGCGCCTCGACCGCCCGTTCGAGCCGACGCACATCGTCGGCTACGCCATCGACGGCACGCGCGGCAACCGCAGCGACCTCCTCATCGACGGTGCGCCTTCGACCTCGACGGCGAACGCCAACGAGGTCATCGCGTCCTACGTGCCCCCGTCCGACATCGTGCAGGAGTTCAAGGTGCAGACGGCGACCTTCGACGCGCAGTTCGGCAACACCGAGGGCGGCGTGACGAGCATCGTCATCAAGTCGGGCACGAACGACTACCACGGCTCGGCCTACATCTGGACGGAGCCGGGCGGGATGGCCGCCAACGACTTCTTCGGCAACGCGAAGCGGCAGGGCCGCCCGTTCACCTTCTCGAACCGCCCCGGCTTCAGCATCAGCGGCCCCGTCCGGCTCCCGAAGCTCTACAACGGGAAGGACAAGACCTTCTTCCTCTTCGGCTACGAGGGCATCCGCGACGCGCGCCCGCGCTTCGACGCGGGCGGCAACGTCTGGACGCCGACGCAGGCGCTCCGCAACGGCGACTTCTCGGGCTTCGCCAGCAGCATCACCATCTACGACCCCCTGACGACGCGCTGCGCGAACAACTCGAACCCGTGCACCACGTTCACGCGCGACCCGTTCCCCAACAACGTCATCCCGGCCGGGCGCATCAGCCCCGTCGCCGCGTCGATTTTGAAGTACTACGGCGCGCCGAAGCGCGAGGGACTGCTGGGCAACCTCTTCGATTCGACGCTGACGGAGAAGACCAAGCCCTACGACAACTACACGTTCCGCATCGACCAGAACTTCTCCGACAAGAACAGGTTCTTCGTCCGCGGCAGCAGCTACAACCGCGATAGCCACTACAACGACTACCTCGGCTCGGAGGCGACGGGCGTCAACTTCAAATTCATCTCGCGCCAGGGCGTGATCGACGACGTGCACACCTTCAACGCCTCGACGGTGCTGAACGTGCGCTACGGCTTCAACCGCTTCATCCGCCACCAGGATCAGGACGCCGACGCGTGGGGCTTCGACCTGACGCAGCTCGGGTTCCCGTCCGCCTACAACAACGTCATCTCCGATGACGCGCGCCGCTTCCCGCGCTTCGACTTCACCAACGGCGCGCTCGGGACGGGCTTCGGCAACGAGTTCCGGCCGACGACCAGCCACTACGTCTCCGGCGTGCTCAACAAGACTCTGGAATCTCACTCGTTCAAGTTCGGCAGTGAGCTGCGCATCTACCGCGAGGACGACCTCTTCACGAGCAACGACCAGACGGGACAGTTCATCTTCGACAACACCTACACGCGCCAGCTCAGCTCGGGCAACACGGGGCAAGACCCGCAGGGCTTGCAGGGCTTCGCGTCCTTCCTGCTCGGGCTCCCCACCACGCAGCAGATCGTCCGCCGCGCCGACTACTCCGAGTTCTCGAAGACCTACGGCTTCTTCGTGCAGGACGACTGGCGCATCACGCCGAGCCTGACCTTAAACCTCGGCCTGCGCTACGAGGTCGAGACGCCGCTCGTCGAGCGCAACAACAAGAGCGTGTCGGGCTTCGACTTCGATTACGTCCAGCCCATCCAGACGACGGCGCAGACGCGCTACGCCAACCTCAACGACGCGCAGCTTAAGGCGCTTGTGCCGACGCTGAACGTGAGGGGCGGCCTCCTCTTCGCGGGCAAGGACACCGGGAGCGGGCTCTACGAGACGCCGAAGAACTCGTTCCTGCCGCGCGCCGGTTTCGCCTACCGCTGGGACGACAAGACGGTCATCCGCGGCGGCTTCGGCCTCTTCGCGGGCTTTCTCGGCCAGCGCCGCGGCGACGTGATTCAGCCCGGCTACACGCAGACGACGGTCGTTCCGCTCACGGCACTCGCCAACGGGGCGCCCATCCCGCAGTCGTTCAACTCGGGCTTCGGCAGCGTGGCGATTCTTGAGCCGGTCGGCAACGCGCGCGGCCGTCAGACGGGTCTCGGCGGCGCCATCTCGTTCTTCAATCAGAACCCGGATGTCTCGAAGCAGGCGCGGTGGCAGATCGGCTTCCAACGCGAACTGCCGGGCGGCGTGCTCGCGGAGGCCAGCTACGTCGGCAACTATGGCTACAACATCGAGATCACGCGCAACATCAACGCGCTGCCGAACCAGTACCTGATTGCGGACAACTCGCGCACGGCGGCGATGAACACCAACAACACGTTCCTGACCGGCACGGTCGCGAACCCCTTCGCCGGCCTCGAAGAGTTCCGCGGCACGGGTCTCTTCAACGCCACGGTCGCGCGCCAGCAGTTGCTCAGACCCTTCCCGGCCTTCGGCGACATCGTGGCGACGGTCAACGACGGCAAGTCCTGGTATCACTCCGGCCAGTTCAGCCTGAACAAGCGGTTCTCGAAGGGCTACACCGTGCAGGCCGCCTACACCTGGTCGAAGTGGCTCCAGGCGACCGAGTACCTGAACGCGGGCGACGCGCTGCCGACCAGGATGATCTCCGATCAGGACGCGCCGCACCGCATCTCTTTCAGCGGCATGTACTCGCTCCCGTTCGGCAAGAACCGCGAGTTCCTGTCGAATGCCGGGTGGCTGACGAACGCGCTGCTCGGCGGGTGGCAGATCGGCGGGAACGTCCAGCTCCAGAGCGGCTTCCCCATCGCCTTCGGCTCGGTCAACGTCAACAACGGCAACCCCACGGGCGATGTTTTCTACGTCGGCGGCGACCTCGACATCCCTTCGAACCAGAGGACGACCGACCGCTGGTTCAACACGGCGGCGTTCCAGTCCTTCTACAACTGGCCCAGCTTCCTGCCGGCGGGCGTGACCCAGGAGACGGCGACCACGGCGCAGCGGAACGCGGCGCAGACCGCCGCCAACACTGCCGCGACTCCCGTCTTCCACCTGCGGACGCTCCCGTACCGCTTCAGCACCGTGCGCCGCGACTACATCAAGAACGTTGACCTGACTCTCCTCAAGGACATCCGCATCCGCGAGACGATGAAGGTGCAGCTCAGGTTCGAGGCGCTCAACGCCTTCAACGAGCCCTACTTCCCCGTCCCGCAGGTGGCGCCGACCAACACCACCTTCGGGGCCATCAACGTCCTGACGACCGCCAACCAGGAGAACTACGCACGCCGCGTCCAGCTCGGCGCGAAGTTCATCTTCTAATCGCGGAAGTCTCTCTCTTACTCCCGCGCGAGGGGTCGGCCGGGCTGAGAAGGGTCGGCCGACCCCACGCGCGGTTAGGGGTCGTGCGATAAAGTATGCGGGCGGGACAATAAAGGGATGCAG
>JBEVJD010000415.1:0-19339 GCA_040510435.1 Pyrinomonadaceae bacterium
ATTTTGCGGTAGTGCTTTACCCGGGGCGTCTGTGGACTAGAGACGAGAAGTTCGAGTTGAGCCCCTTTGTTCCTGTGACGGGCAAGACGCCGCCGACGTTCTTGGTGCACGCGGAGGACGATGACGTGAACAGTGTCAACCACTCGCTGGTCTACTATGCCGCTCTGAAGAAGGCCGAAGTTCCCGCGGAGATTCATTTATACGCGCAGGGCGGGCACGCGTTTGGGTTACGGCGCACGAAGTTTCCGATCACGGGATGGCCGCAGTTGGTGGAGAGGTGGCTGGGAACAATCGGGATGATTCCGCAGTAGGTGCTCATGGATCACAGACGATAAAGCGAGATACTTCCGTCAGCGACTTGGATTTGACTGGGACTATTTGTCATCCCGTTTAGAGGCGGGCCGTGCCCGCCTCTAAACGCTCACACTCAACTGCCAACCGCTATAGATATGCAGCTTCATATCAGACATCTTTGCACGGTAGTAATCGTGGCTTTGTTATCAGGCTGTGGCCGCGGCGGGGTCGTCGTGGACTCTCAAAAAGCTCGCGCCTTCAGCGACTCATTCATGGATGGGGTCGTTCATGACAGGCGTGACGCGATGTACTCAAAGATGGAGCCTGAGTTTCACGGCCTGACCAGCAGGCAGCAATTTGATGACAGCCTGAACACTCTTTATGAGCGGGTCGGTAAGCCGCTAAAGTTCGAGCAAGTTAGTGACGGCCCTGGCGTCAGAGTCCTTTATAACGGGCAGCCTAAGCCTACTCACGAGGTCATCTATAGCGTAACCACGACGAAGGGTACTTATCCGCTGAAGGTGCGGGTCGTTAATAACGGAGACGCCTTAGCCGTGACGCTTTTCACTTTCAATCTGTCGGGCTGACGTGCGGCATTGAGGCGTCGTCTCAACGCGCCGCCCAACAACGGCATGCACCCGACGGCCGACACGCATCTTGTCATCCACTTTCAGTCGCGCGGGGCGGCGGGTGCTGCGGGGCGTTCGGCGGTGTCAGTGTGAAGCTGCTGTTACCCGATAACATTTCCCTTCGTGCGACTCTGGGCGCGAAGATGCGTGAAGCGACATTAAGAAGATTTGGTGTCGCTTCACGTGTCTGCGCGGTTCGTTGACTCTACCGGTGGCCCAAAGTCGTCGGGACGAGGCCGGCGAAGATGAGGTAGTAGACGTACACGTTCACGGGACGCGTCTCGTTCCCTCCGCCGTCGTTGTTGGTCGTTGCCTGCCTGCCCTGATTGGGTGACTTATCGCCGCCGTCACAGAGCTGTATGTTAAGGGTGCTCCCCGAGGCGCTGATCTGTCCAAAATTGCGATCCCAGTAGTGCGTGTGATTGAGGAGTTGTTCCGGCTGACGGCTGCCGACGTTGCCGCCGGAGTTGCCGCCGGAAGCCTGTGCGGTGCGTGAGTTGACATCCGGGTCGACGCCGGCCCCGGAGTCTACGCCGCGCAGGAACTGTCCGCGCAGGTCGGGCAGGTTGAAGTTGGTCGTCCCGTCGCCGCCGAAGGCCGTCCCGATGGCGTCGAACAGGGCTTTGTAAGTGCTGATCTGCACGTTCGCGCCGTTGCACAGCAGCCAGCCGAGCGAGGCCAGCCCCGCGAGGCTGGACTGCATTCCGACGTACGGGATGATCGTCCCGGCGGGGAAGGGCTGAACGATGGTGGCGCTGGTGGTCGCGGACGGAAATTCCATCATGGGCATGTTGGTCTGCTCCTCCGTTGTCGTGTAATAAGGGGGCGCACGCGCGGCGGCCGGCGTGCGTCACATCACCCTGATGATGTAGTTGAGATAGGCGTTCCTGGGTCGCGTCTCAGAGCCGCCGGTGTTCGACATCGTGAACGTCTTGTCCTGCGGGTCGGAGTTCGATTCGAACCCATACCCCCTAAACTGTGGCCCGCCATAGGCCTGCTCGAACTTGCCGACGTAGGTGTGGTTATGGCTGGCGAAGCCGTCCGCTTCAAGTGAGCCGACCTTGTTGGCGAACTGCCCGGTGTTGCCGCCGGCCATCATCGCCGTGCGCGTCGCCATGTCGGGGTCGTTGCCGGCCGCCTTCCCGCCCATGTCGTCGGTGCCGCGGACGAAGCGGCCGCGCAGGTCGGGGATGTTGAAGGCGTTCGTGATGTGCGTGGGGTTGTTATCCGAGCCGTTGCCGAACGAGTCGCCGATGAGCTGGAACAGGTCGGGGTAGAGGGCTCGGTCGAGCGCGCGGCCGTCGCAGAGCAGCCAGACGACGGCGCCGTCCAGATTGTCCGTGGGCGGGTCTTGCGAGCCCGAATACCCGATGACGCTGCCGAGCGGGTTCGCCACCTGCACGATGGTCGCCGATACGCTCGCCTCCTTGTGGTTGTCCGACACTCTCACCCTCCCATTTCTCCCTCTTCGAGCGAAGAGGACAAGACCTGCATCTGGTATGTCGTTTGAAGCTGCCGCGGGTAGACGGTGTGTTTGCCCTGTAGCGAAAAGGGCACGTCCAGCCGCCGCCACTGGCCGCCCGCGCCGTCGTTAGCCACGACCTGAAAGTCCGCGACGTTGGCGACGCTCCAACTGAGTATGAAGGAGAGCGGCTGGCCCGAGACGATGGGGTTGGCGTCGATGTGGAAGTAGTTGATGGTCGGCTGCGGCTGGACGACCGTGACGACGGCCGTCCTCCGGAAGAGGAGCGGGTGTGTGTTGCCCGTCACCTGCACCTGCACGTTCAGGTAGAAGACCGTCGGGTTGGTCACGAGGTTGTCAATCTTGTAGCTGCCGACGGGGGGGAGCGGCTGGTTCGGCTCGTTCTTCGGGTGATTGATGGTGACCTTGTTGCCGTTGCCGTCCACGTACTGGATTTCGTAAGTGGCGGTGTAGTTGCCGCTGCTGCCGCTGCCGCTCCAGGAGAGCGTCGTGCTGTCGCCCTGTTGGACGGTCGGCGGGTCGGCGAGCAGGTCGCCCACCGTGAACTCGGCGGGGAACTTCGCCATCTGGACGTACTTGTTGCGGACTTCTTCGGGCTGCTCGGGCACGGCGTCCGGGTCGGAGGCGTCCTCGGCAATGGTGATGGTGAACGGGCCGGGTTCCTGGTTGACCTTGATGCCTGAGATGGCAAAGCTCAGCCCCTGCCCGGCGATCTGACCATCCTTCGCGGTGTCCGGGGTGAAGACGTAAATCCCCCCGGACGGGACTCTCGGAGTCCACCCAGTGGGGAACGAGACGCTGGTGCCCGACCCGTCCGAGCTGAGGTCTTCGGCGTTGGTGCCCATCAGGTAACTGAGGGTGATGCTCTTGCACGTGATGATGTCGCCGCTGCTGTTCGAGACGACGAGGTTCAGGGTGGCCGTGTTGGCGTTGCCGCTCTTGGGGCTGGCCTGAATCGGGTTGGGGCTCGGGTTGATGGCGTAGTCCAGAAGTGTGTCACTCATCTCGCTTCTCCTCGGTCGGAATCGTTCGGAGCCTCACTCACGATCTGCGACGGCATCCCCGCAAAGATGATGTAGTGGACGGCGACGTTCTTCGGCCGCGTCTCGTTGCCTCCGGCCGCGCCGGTTGTCAGGCTCCCCCCGCGGTCTGCCCAATAATACTTGTAGGAGGCAGCCAAAGAGGCGCCCGCATTACTCATGGGCCCCAGGGAGTGCGTGTGCGAGGCGAACTGATCCTGCTGGACGGAGAGCGGCGCGCGCCCCGCGCCTTCGGGGTCTACCTTGCCCGTGGGGTCGAGCCCGCGCAGGAAGTAGCCGCGCAGGTCGGGCAGGACGTTCTTGTTCCCGAGCTTCTGGTAGAGAAGCGGGTACTGAGCGGCGTTGAAGGTCGAGCCGTCGCACGCCAGCCAGCCCGGCGGCAGGTCGCCGAGGCTGAAGATGTTGGAGACGACGGTGCCGACGGGCACGGTTTGGACGATGGTGGCGGTAACGCTGGCGCTCTTGGGCAAAGTATGTTCCTCCTCGGGAATTGTGTGCCGGCTAGTTCTCGATGTCGCTCGGCGTGAGCTTGAGCCAGCCTTCGACGAGGCGCGACGGGGCATCGTTCAGGCGCGCCTGCTGATTGGCCTTGACGATGGTCTCCACGTTCCAGCCGGCCGGGTCAGTCCAGTCGGACGGAGTCGGGCCCGTGCGCTGCACCCAAGACCACGTGCCGTTCTTCTCGGTGGGGTAGGGGAGGCGTATGTCCTGCGCGTCGGTGAGCGCGGGCGCGGTGCGGAAGGTGACTGCCAGTCGCGCCACGGCCTCGACGAAATACTCCGGCGGCAGGCTCACGGTCTTGGCGGGGAAGAGGCCGGTGAACGCGTGTACGTCGCCGCGCGGGTCGTAGAGCATGGAGATGAACTGCGGGGTGTAGGTCGGGTAGTTGAATTCGAGCTTGAGGTAGTTGCCGTTGTAGCCGATGGGGTTGAGGTACTTGCCCGGCTGGAAGCTCGCGGGCGTATGCACCGAGTTGAAGGTCGTGTAAGTGTCGGCGTTGAAATAGCCGAGCAGGCCGTCGTCGTAGAGTTGCAGACTGCCAAGGCGCACGGGGAAGTTGAGCACGTCGAAGTTGGCCGTCTTGCCTTGCAGCGTGTCGGGCCAGCTCTGGTTCGAGACGGGCTTGCCCGCCACCTCGAAGTCGAGCCGCGCGCGGACGAGGGCCAGCGGGCGGCCGATAAGCACCGAGAGGTTCGCGTCGGCGCGGCTGCCGAGCGGGTCAACCGTCCACAGCGTCTCGTCGATGACTTCAAGCAGGCTGCGGAAGCTCGCGCCCTGGTCGGTGGTCTGTGTGAGCGCGACGGCGAACTTGCTGAGGTGTGAGTTAGGAATCTTCGCAGGGTCGCTGACCGCGGCGGGGCTGTCCGGGGCCGGCAACCAACTCACCTTGTACGTGCCGTCGGTGTTCACCAGCAGCAGGAGTTCGCCGAGCGGGTCGCCCGCGGCGTCATAGAGGGCGAGCCCGCCGTCGAGATGATTCGGCAGCACCCAGCCGCAGACGGGGTTGGAGTCGGGCCACAGTCCCGTCTCGTGTGTGTCGTCCTCCGCCGAGACGAAGCGAAAGTTGAGACGGCCGGGCTGCGCCAGTTGCGGCGCGAGGTTGACCAGCACCGAAGGTTGCGGCAGTTGCGTCGAGGGCAGTGGCGACAGCCCTTCACCGCGCACGGGCGCCCACGCCGCGCCGCCGCCCGTGTTGCCCTGCGCCTGCATCAGGTCAACCACCTGCCCGAACGAATCGACCACGATCAGTCTGTTGAATTTGAAGAACCCGCCGTAGACGGGGAAGAAGAAGGGCGTGCCGCTGCCGAAGTCCGTGTCCTGATTGCCGCGGGTGGGGTCGGGGACGGCGTGAAACTGCTCCCCCACCTGATCGAACACGGACGAGCCCGGCGGCGGACTCTGCGACAGGTCGCGCATGACGAGCTGATCGACCAGCCCGCTCAGGCGTTGCGAGAGAATGTTCCAGTCGCCGATTTTATCTATCAAGTCCTCGACCGCCTGTAGCTCCGCGTTGGGGTTGTTGGCGAGATAAGTTTTCAGCCTCCGGATGAGCAGGTAGGTGGCCTGCGGCGTGAGGAAGGTGCGCCCGGCGTAGTCCTGCGCGAAGCTGTTCGGCAGTCCGCCGTACCAGTCGAACCCGATGCCGTTGAAGCCCCAACAGGGCTGCTCGGCGAGCGCGGGCGGGTCGTTGAAGGCCGCCGGGATGAAAGGCCAGTTGTCGTCGTGACGCAGCGCCTTGCTCTGCACCGTGGGGTGGAAGGTCACGTCCCACTCCATGTAGAGCGGCGACCACGCCTGACCCGTCCAGTTCGAGAAGGCGAAGCCCTCCGAGAGCGGCTCGCCGATGGACGCGACCTGTGCCGTCTGTGCCTGCATTGCCGCCCGGAGGGCGTCGATGGCCGTCTGGTCGTTCGAGCCGAGTCCGACGTTGAAAATGGTCGCCGCGTTGACGGGATCGACGAAGAAGGTCTCGACACACAGCGCGTTGAGACCCGCGGTCACGGCCGGCGGCAGGTTGGGACTGGTGACAGTCGGGATGACCTGCGCGAGTCCGCCGGTCGAGGCCGTGACGGGGTGCGGCTGCCCCGCCACGTTGACACCCGTCACCGCCTGCGAGGTGAAACGGCAGGCGAGCGGGTCTTCCGTCGCGAGCGGCCCCTGCTTCTCGGAAGTCTGGATGCCCGCGACGAGCACGACCGGGTCTACGGGCTGGAAGAAGCGCGGCATCGCCGAGGGCTTGAGCCGGAGCTTGGTCGGGTCGAGCCCGATGGTCTTCGTCGCGTATTCGAGGATGCCGAGCGGGTCGGTCGGGCTCGGCAGAACCTGCGCCTGCTGCACGACCGCGGCCTGCTGCTGGACGACTTGAGAGAAGAGGCCGGTCTGGTTGCCCGGCGTTAGGTTCTGGTTAATCAGGTCGCCGATGGCCCCCATCTTGTTGTGGAAATACTGGTTGAGCACCGGAATCAGAGTGGGGTTCGTCTTCAGCCAGCCCTGCTTCCACCAGAGCGCGTACAGCTCCCACTGCATCGAGAAGAGGAGGCGCTGAGACTGGTCGAAGGCTTGCTGGTTGCGGTTGAGGAGCGCGAGCGCGGCGGCCTGTTGCGGCGTTAAGGGCGGCGGCGGCGGAATCACGCCCGGCGTGAGTTGCCCCGTCGAGGTCTGCCCCGTCTCGGCGGCGACGACCGTCCAGATCGTCCCGCCCGGCTCCGAGCCGAACCACGCTTCTCGAATCTTCAGGTCGAGCTGCGCCTCGCCGTCAGGCGCGTCGAGCGTCTTGAGCTGGTTGTACTGAAAGGCTTCGAGCGCCTGTGCTTCGAGGCGTCCATGCTCCGGCGTGTCGGCGTAGAAGGCGACGATGGCCGAGAGCGCATCAACTGAAGTGTTGCCGACGGCCACCGTCATGTTCTGCGTTGACTGCTTGGCGTTGGGCGGAAGCTGCGTCGTCTGCCACACGATGTCGTAGACCGAGCCGTGGTAGATGGACTGCGTTGGATAGGCGGTCTGCTGCTCCGCGTCCGTCACCGTCCAGTTGAGCCCGTTCAGCAGAGCCTCCCACGCGGGCGGCGGGTTCCCCGTCCCGTTCCACGGCGTGCGGATGGGATAGCCGTGCGCGTCCCAGCCCGTGACCGGCCCGTAGAGCGGGTCATGCGTCGGGTCGGAGTACCAGCCGACGACGAGGTAGCTCAGCGCCGTGCCGTCGGGGAACTTCGCCGCATCCGTCTTGTAGTTGGGGTCGGAGGAGGTGGCGTGCGGGTCGTAGATGGGGTCGTAGAAGGAGAAGACGTTGACGACTCCCGGCTGATAAGCGGCGAAGGTCTCGTCGCCGGGGCCGAGCGCGCGCAGGAAGAGCTGTTGCGTGTCGCCCGCCTCGCCCGCCCAGGACGAGAGGACTGTCGCCTTCGTGCCGATCCGCGTCGGCTCGATGGTGCCCGGCTGCGAGGGGAAAGGGTTAACGAAGGAGTTCGACTGGTTAGAGTCCGCGTTGGGGTCGAGGCTGTCGCTTTGGAGAACCCACGCGGTGGTCGGGCGCGGGGCCTGCGGCGAGGGCGCGGGGGCGTAGCGCACGACGAGCCAGCGGTTGGGCACGAGCGGGAAACTGGTCGCTTGACTCGGGTCGATGGTGACCTGCGGCGCGGAGGTGTAGCCGCCGCCGGGGTTGTTGATCTTGACGGCGGTGACGACGCCGTTCGTCACGACGGCCGTTGCGAACGCGCCGGCCCCGCCGCCGCCCGTGATGATGACCGACGGCGGCAGCAGGTCGTTGTAGCCGTATCCCTTGACCCCCAAGGTGACGGAGGTCAGTTGGCCGTCCGACACCTCGGCCGTCGCCGTCGCCTGTACCTGCGTGCCGAGGGTCAACCCGCGCGGCAGGGCCCAGTGCAGGTGGACGCCGGGGTCGGGCGGTGTCGAGACGGTGGTGAAGGGCTGCGGGAGCGGATTCGTGAACTGGTTCAGGCTCGCATAGTCCGCCTCCCAGCGATAGAAGACGACCTGACTCTGTTCCGGAGCGTTGACCACCAGCGCCTCGACGCCGAGGGGGACTAACAAGGGTGAACTGTTGTCGCTCATGATTCGGCCCCCTCCGCGGGGCCTGGCGCGGGCGGCGTGTTGTTCAGCACGAACTCCTCGGGGGCGCGCACCATCTGGATGGCGAAGTCGGCCGGCCCGAGCGTGATGCTTCCCTGACCGTAGGCCGCGTTGAGCTGCTGATTGAGGTACGGCTGCCACGTTTTGACGTTCAGCACAGGGCCGGGGCCGTTCGTGCGGAAGTAACTGTTGATGGTGACGTTGTGGTTGGGGATGATGCTGCCGATGGGCTGATTGGGCGGGTTGTTCGTCACCCAGCGCAGGGACACGATGAAGTCGTCTTCATGGCCGAAGGCCAGCCCCTCCTTCGGCTCGCTGATCTCGACGCGGGCCGGGGCCTGCGGGAAGAGACAGAGCAGCACGTCCGGTGCGAGTCGCTGTAGTCGCAGAGGGATGAGCGGCGCGGTGCCCGCCGCGTCGCTGTAGCCGCGCACCTCAAGCCCCGGCCAACCCGAGACGACGGCCGAACGCAGAAGCAAACCGGCCATCGTCTGCGAAGGCGTCGGCAGCGGATCGTCGGTCGTCGGTGCCGCCGTCGCCGTCGTCGTCGCCCACGCCGCGCGACCCGCGGCGAGACGCGCGCGCACGGTTGGCAACGCCTGCTCGACACCGGCGCGCAGGACGGGGCGCAACATCGTTTGATAGAGGCTGTCGCGGCTGCTCTGAAGCCCGATGCTGAGCGCGCCGTCGATTAAAGCCTCAAGATAGTTTGGGTCTACATAGAAGAAGCGCAGCGACTCGGCCGGCAGCATACGCGCGTCCGGGACGAGGTTGACGAAAGGCACGTTGTAGAGCAGGCACAACTCCGTCAGCCACTTACAGACGTACGCCAGCGGCGAGTCCTCGTCGCCCAAGTCCTGCCGGTTCAGTTCCGTCAACAACTGCCTCACCGCCGGCCGCGCGTGCAGTTCTTTAATAGCGCTGACGCGGTTGGAAGCTGCGGCCGTCGTCGCGGTGGCGGCGCGCAGACTCGACACCGTGGCGGGGCTTCTATCCGGGACTTCGGCCCGCGCGAGTTTGGCGGCGGCGTTCTCCGAGAAGGCTCCGGTCAGGCGCCCCACCAGAGTTTCGGAGAGGAGAGATGGTTGCAGGAGAGTCTTTAGTTGACTGATTGTTTGCGGCGAGTCGTCGCCGAGGTCTGGGCGCGCGGCCGGCGCGTTCAGACGGGGCGAGTTGAGGCGCTCCAACAGCAGGTTGACGCGCTGCGTTCCCGTGCGACGCCACTGCAAGAGCCTGGTGCCGAAGCTCGCGTCCGAGAGCGCGAGCAGGCGGCCCGTCTGCCACGCGGCGGCGTAGGACTGGTCGAAGAGTCCGGCGGTCTGGTCGTAGACCGACGCCGCCGAGGCGCCGGAGTAAGGCGGGATGTTCTGGAAGGTGGGGCGCGGCGCGGGCAGCAGCGGGCCTCTGTACCACGCGAAGGTGTGATCGCCGATTAGCGTGTCGTAACGGAGCGCGGCGTAGCCCTCGTCGAGCGCCTGCTGGACTTCAGCCGCCGCGCCCTCCGGCGGATAGGTTTGAGCGGGGACGGGAAGGCGCAGCAGGAGTCCCGCGCCGCCCTGCGCCTGCCCGTTGACGAGGTTCAGCATCAGGTCGCGAAAGTCGCCGGTCTCGGAGAGGCAGGTGAAGTTCCAGCTATAGAGCGAGACGAGGCGCACGCGCTTGACTCCCTGCGGCCACGTGGGGCTGTCGGTCAGGTAGCCCGCGAACCCTTCGAGCGTCACGAGATGCGCGACCCACGGCGCTCCGATCTGCGCCGTCGCGGTCGCGCCCGTCCCGCCGCCGCCGCTGAAGACAACGGTCGGGGGCGAAGTGTAGCCGTCGCCGCCGCCGGTCAGCGTCAACGAAACGATCACGCCGTCCTGCATGTTTGCGACCGCCGCCGCGCCGCTGCCGCCCCCGCCGTTTAAAGTGACATCGGGGGCCGAAGTGTAGTTCTCGCCCTCCTCGTTGAGCGTCAGGCCGAGGACGGGCCCGGCCCCCGGACTCGGGAAGCGATTGCCGATGACCACGGAGTACCAGCCGTCGTCTTTGGTCGCCTGAAGCTCCTTGTCGCCCGTGTTGACCTGTCGGACGTGAGCGAGGTATTGCAGCTCGTCGAAAGAGTTCTGGCCGCCGGTCGTGAAGCGGGGCGTCACCTGCGTGAAGACCGCCGTCGGCACGTCGATGGCACGGCACGGCAGTCCGCGTAGAGCCTGCGCGGTCGCGCCCGAACCGCCGCCGCCGTTGATGACGACGGTCGGGTCGGACGTGTAGCCCGAGCCCGGGTTGGTGAGCGTTAACGCCGTGACCGCTGCCCCCTGAACGGTCGCGGTCGCGGTGGCCCCCGAACCGCCGCCGCCCGAGATGAGCACATCCGGCGTGGACGTGTAGCCCGCGCCGCCCTGCGTGAGCCGGAGTCCCGTCACTCGGCCGAGCAGGTCTTCCGATTCCTGCACGACCTGCGGCCCGAGTGTGCCGGCCGGCGGGTTGATGACCTCGCTCAAGTAGTAAGTCCCCGCGCGGCTCGGGTTGGCGAGCGGGTTCAGGTTCGAAGAGTCGGCGGGCGGCACAAGCTCGTCCGGTGAGAAGAGGAGTACGGCCAGCCACGGCGTCGTCTTATTCCCCGCGACGAGGTAACGCTCCCACGGCAGCCCGCGCTTGGTGAGGACGATGTGCGGCAGGTTCTGGTCGAACGTCCCGCTGCTTGAGTTGGGCGGGAAGGTGGACTGAACGTCCGCCGGGTCGAGCTGGAAGCGCGGCGCGACGACCGTGAAGAGCTGTTGCACGGGGCCGTCGGCGGGGATGTCCTGATTCAACGGCTGGCCGCTCGGGGCGAGGCCGTTCGCCGCGTTCTGGACGTGCTGCGTCACGGCGACGCTGTAGTCGCCGGCTTCGAGCGGGGCCTCGTAGTTGTCGTAGAAGCGAATCTCGCCGCTCGGAAGCGGGTCGCTGGAGGCGTCCTGGGTTGCTCTGCTCACTGCTTTCAACTCCTGAGAGATGACTGCCGGCGCTTCACCTTACGCAACGGGCGCGCCCAGCATGGGGGGCGCCGAGTAGTTGAGGTTGACGTTGTTGGCGAGGTCGGACAGGTCGTCGTTGGCGCCCGCGTCGTAACCGAAGGAGGCGAGCGCCTGGAAGATCGCCAGGCGTTTCGCCACGGGCGAGTCGGCCGAGCCGTCCTGATTGATGGTGTCGGCAATCGTCTTGAGGGACGTGGGCGACACCTGCGGCTGGTTGGTGACGGGCGGCTGCGGGAAGGGCAGGTAGTCTTCGTCCTGCGGGTTGACGGGGTCGTAGCTGAGGTTTGCGAGCGGGATGGCGTCCGGCCCGTTCGGCTCGATGATGCGGGGCGAGATGTTCGTCAGGCCGACGAGACGGCCCGGCAGAGTCTTCGCCGAAGGGGTCGGCGTCTGCGTCTGCGGGATGGCGACGCCCCACAGGGCCTCGGGCACGGCACGGGTCAGAGCGTTCCAGAGCCAGTCGCCGTTCAGGTTCTGCACCACGCCCCGCTCGTCGGTGACGGTGAGCGTGAGGACAGAGTCGGCGCAGCTAATGCCCATCGGCCGCACGCCGACGTAGTAGCCGTCGGAGGCGCGCGCGCACGAAGGAGCGTTCGGGTCTTTCGTGGGTAACTGGGGCGGGGCGACGGGCGTCGTCGTCTTGTTCGGCCCGGCGAGGTCGAGCACGGTCAGAGGGAAGGCCGTCTCGACGGTGAACGCGAACTCGTCGGAGCGCACCAGCCAACGGCCGTCGGCCGACGTTTGCGGGAACTGCCCGCGGTTGGCGATGAGCTTGATAATGTTCCCGAGCGGCACGAGCGGCGCGAGCGGCGGGTCGGCGGCGAACATCATTCTGTCAGCCGCCGCCCGCGGACTCTGCGCGTGCGTGTCCTGCGGCAGAAGCGTCTGGAAGTCTTTGAACGCGAGGTAGTCGTTGCCCTGTCCGTAGTCGGGGCCGAACGAGACGGTGAAGGTGATGATCCAGAGGTGGACGTGGACGACGCCCCCCGTCGGCGGCCCCCAGACGGAGAGGTCGGCCCCGAGCTCGACTCGGATGGTCTTGGTGGTGAAGAGCAGGTTGATGCGGTAAGAGACACCGATGTCGACGCCGATCTGGATGAGGTAGTAGAAGGGCTTCCACTGAATAAGGAAGTCGGCGTAGGCGGTAAACCATGCCGCAAGGTTGCCCGAGTGGAACTGCATGTCGAGCGAGCCGCCGCCCATCACGCACGAAGGGGTGAGCGCGAAATAGGCCCCGCCCTTAATCGTGAGCTGGTCGCTGACCTGCCAGTTGAAGCCGAGGCGCGGCTCGTCCGGATACCACTGGGGCTTGTTGAAGTGCGGGTGATAGCCGCCAATCGTCAGCACGAAATCGCCCGCATGCTGATTGCCGCCGAACCAGACGTAGAAGGCGAAGCCGCCCGTGAGGTGGCAGGCCGGGTCGATGACGAAAGAGTTGTTGGTGATGACGGCCGTCGCCTGAAAGACGCCGTCGGTCGGGTCGAAGATGACTTCGAGGGCCAGCTCGATGTAGGCGTAGACGACGGGGCCCGCCTGCGGCAGTCGCACGCGCGACAGTCCCAGCACGGCGATCTCGAAATGCTTGCCGAACTCGACGATGACGAGGGCGTTGGAGTTGATCAGCTCGAAGGAGGTGAATTGCACGCCGGCCGCGAGCCAGTAGACCCCTTGCGCGGGCGGGACGTAGTTCTGCAAAGCCTGGAGCGCCTGCGCGGGCCCCGCGTCCGCGCCGCCGATCTTGGATGGGTCTGTGAGGCCGGCCAGAAGCGGGAAGTTCTGCACCTGATCCTGCGTCGGCAAGACCAGCGCGCGGTTGTAGCCGAAACCCGCCGAGAGCCCCGTGACGAAGAAGAAGGCGGGGCCGCCGATGGGCGCGTCGAGGAAGGCGAAGATGAAGAGCGAGGGCTGGCCGTCGAGCGACGCCCACGAGCCGACGGCGCTCAGAGACCAACTGCCCGCCTTGATGAGAGCCTCGCCGTTGTACTCAAGCACGTCCCGGCCGTCCACCGTGACGTGAGCCTTGAACAGTCCGCCGCTGATTTCGACCGGCCCTTCGCTGAAGTCGATGGCGAGGCCGTCGAGCCCCAACTGATACTTGCCGAGGTCGCCCGGCGACTTGAGCGGGATGCCGACGGAGAGCCCTTCGAGATTGACCTCAAGCCCCGCGAGCGAGACGGCGCCGTCGAAGAGGAACGAAAGACGCAGGTCGTCGTTCGGCTGCGGCCACGCGATGCCGAGGCGCTGGCATTGCAGCGGGCCGAAGGCCCTCTGAATCGGAATCCAGACCTTGTCGGTCGGGCTCTCGTCCGGGCCGTAGAGCTGGAAGTTGAACTTCGGGCTGTTGGTCGAGTCGGAGCGCCAGGCGATGGCGGCGGAGAAGGGAGGGTTGACGGGCGAGTTGTCGGCCCCGGCCCCTTGCTTGCCGTTCTGGCCGTCGTTCGTGCCCGACGACAGGAGGTTCTCCGCCACGGGGTTGCCGCCCACCCCGCCGCCGCCGAACTTCGCCGCCAGCGGGAAGCCCGCGTCGTCGAGACGGACGGCAAAGCCGTACTGCCACTGGCTCGGGTTACTCAAAGCCTGTTCGGGGTTCAGATACAGACGCAGGTCGGTTCCGCGCAACGTGTAGCCGCCGACGTTGACGAGCGGCGTCTTGGCACCGCCCTTGAGGTTGAACCCGGCGCTCGCCAGGAGGAAGGTCGGGGCGAAGGAGAGTGTGTTGTCGGCGGCGCGATGCAGGAGAAAGACCGAGAGTCCGGGCGCGGGCGTCGGGGTCGTGCCCCCCGACCTCTTCATCCAGTTGTCGGCGTCGGTCTCGCCGGTCAACCACGTGCCGAGGCACAGGTCAACTTCCGTCGAAGGCGCGGCGGCGCCGCCGTCGGCCGCAGCCGTGTCGGCCGAACCCGTCAGCGGAAAGTCGAGAACCATCCGCAGGCCGTAGTCGGCGGCGCCGCCCGTCTGTTGCTCGGCGATGTAGATGCCGCCGCCGGGCAGCGGAATCAGCGCGAGGTCGAGGTTGGCGAGTGCGCCGAGGATTGCGAAGAGGAAGTTCAGAGCAATCTGTGCCGGCGGGAGGTCTTTCAGGTCGGCGAGACTGAGATGGTAATTGCCCTCCGTGTCCTGCGTGAGGAACTGCGCCTGCGTCAGAACCTCGCCCACCGTCACCGCGCTGCTGCCGAGGTAGAGGTTCAGCCAGTAGCTCCCCTGTACGATGACCTCGCCGATCCATTCCAGCGCCGCGGTCGAGTTCAGAAGGTCTTGCAGGTTGTTGTATGTGCCGGGGAGCCCGCCCGCGCCCTGCAAGTTCTCGAACGTGAGGCTGATGGTCGGGAGCGCGCCGCTCAGGTAGATGTTCGCGTCGAGATTGAGGGCGCTGAAGGAGACGCTCCCGACCTGGAAACCGGCGGACGAGGTCGCATATAGGCCGATCTGGCTCGGGTGGTCGGCGCTGTCGGCGACGAACTGCGCCCCGCTGCCGTCGTAGGTGAAGACCGGCAGGTAGCCGTAAGCCTTGATGGTCAGGTTGCCGATGTTGATGGGGTAGAGGACGCCGAGGCCGATCTGCCCCTGAGCGTCCGTGCCCTTCGGGACGACGAGGTGGAAGACCGTGCCGCCGCCGCTGTTCGGGTTGGGGATGGGGAACCACTGCGCGTCGGGAAAGACATCGGGCGGCGAGGTCACGCCCGGCGCCAGCACCTCGGCGATGAGGGCGGCGAGGTTGTCGAGTCGCGTCTCGGCACCCTCCAGCCCGGCGACGGGGTTGGAGAACCAGTCGGTGTTGACGTTGAACTGATTGCCGCTCTCGGTCAGCAGCCCGATTAACAACCCCAGCGAGATGACTTCGGCCGGCAGTTCACTTCTGTCCACCACGGCGCTCCCTTCATTGGAACAGTCCCTGCGAGTAGCAGTGCGCGAGCGAAGTCGAGATGTTGTTCGCCACGAGGGTGCCCTTCGGCGGGCACGGCTCCCGCGCGGTGGACATGTCCCCGCCCGTCGTGACCCCGATCACGAAGAGCCTCCACACCTTGGCCGACTTGTCGAAGTAAGTGAAGTAGAGAGGGCCGCCCGAATCGCCCTTGAACGTGGAGCTGTTCGCGTCGGCGTCGAGCTGGATGGCGGCGATGTATGGTTCGTAATTGTTGGTCTGCCCCACCTGAAAGTAGACCGTGTCGGTCGCCTGCGCCTTCGGGGCGGTGTCGCGGTATTGCAGCCCGCCGTGCTTGCCGGGGCCAGGCTTGTCCTTCGGGAGCGACGTGCCCTCCACCGTGTCCCTGACCCGGCCGAAGCCGGACTGGATAAAGTAGGCCGTGCTGTCTTTGACCGGAGTCTTCGAGAGGTAGAGCCTTCCCGCTTTGACGACCTGATCGTACGCCTGTTTCTGCTTGGTGTCCGTGAGGGGGTAAATCTGATTCGCTTTGCAGACTTGCAGGAGCCCCGGGTCGGTCGACTTCAGGATCATCACGTCATAGTCCCAGTCGCCTTCGCTGCCGATCTTTACCGGAATCACCTCGCTGATGACGGCCACCTGAGCAGGCACCGCGTTGAACTGCATGCTGGCCTGATAATAAATCTTGATGCTCTGGCGGAAGCTATCCAGCAGGGTTTGGTTCAGAGGCGGCCTGCTCCCTCCCTCCCAGTAAACCTCCAGGTTGTGCTTGGCGCTGACCAGAAAAGTAGTATTCCCTTTGTAGCACAACATGGCCGCCGACCCGTCGAAGTCGGTTTTCTTTGGATTCTTGCCTTTCAGACTGACCGACGAGTTCAAGATGCGTGACTTCACGTCAGCGGCGAGCAGCTTATTCAGGATGTCGTCGTAAGTAGTTTGCTTGGCGGCGGAGATGAGCATGCGGTCTCCTCGGCAACGCCTTCGCGGTCGGCGCAGAGGACAGGGCCCGGCGCGGCCGGCGACAGGCGGCGTGACAGGTAGATACGAGAAGCGGGAGCAGACAGCATCGCACCTGCTTACAGGTTGAGAGGGAGGGGCCACGGGCGCGCCTCTGCTCGAAGCTTCACTGCGCTACTCACGGGAGACTCGCAGACAACAAGAGGGCCGGCGGTCAAAGCGTAACCGCGACGCCCGGGATCGACACAAGTCAATGAAGAAAGTGAAACGAGAAAACAGGTCGTTGACGTGAGTCTCCGAGGAAGCAGGCTCGCGTGAACGAATTAACAAGAGCAGTGGAAGTGGCGCGGAGCTTATAACCGAACGTTGAATCTGTCAACAAAAAACCGAGCTTGAGGGAGGCGGCTGCGCTGCTGCCGGGGTGCGGCCGACCGGTCTGGTCGTACATGCGCCCTTTCGGGACGGAGGGCTTCGTCGTGCTTGAGTTGTCCCGCGGCGACACGCCCGCGGCCAGGTGAGCGGGTTTGACGGCATAGCGAACAGAAACGAGTCTGCGGAAGCCACGAGGGTGGAAACGCTGTTCACTATCAAGCGCCGTGCTGCTCGAACGAACCGTCAAGCCACCTACTCGATATCGGAAGACCCCAGTTTCTTTTGATCAGGTTGATGGCTATCTGGAGGTCTCGTTTGTTCGTTTTCGACTTTGCCACCTCAAGCATAGCTTCATCTACGTCGTCCGAAGGGAAGCAGAGAGGCGAAAGCTGCTGACGGCGGGTGAGGAAGCGCGACAACATTTCGATCTGGATTCTGATTGTCCAGACAAGGAGTAGCTCGTCGTGGTTCCACTTTGTGCCGAATGACAAAATCCTCCTGATGTTCTGAGTCGCTGTTTCGATCTCGGCCTCAAGTGCGCGGAGCACCTCCTCGGACAAAGGCTCTTTGTTGATCTGATTCCTCCACCGGGCCTGTGACCCCTTCCGCAATAGAGGCAGGCAGTTTTCCAGCTCAGCCAGCTTTGACACGGCGCCGAAGTATGCGCCCGCCTGGAAGAGTCCACGATATTCGTTGAAGCGTTCATCGAACGCTTCCTCCAGCTCTAGAGTTTTCATGGTATGCCAAAAGGCCCGTACATGTTCGGGGGATATGAGTTTACCTGTATCCCCTGGTTTCTGAGGTACTGGCCGTTCACCTCCATGTGTGTGAAGAGTACTCTTCCGTTTGCACTCGTTGAGGTGAAAAGGAACGAATCAGGGCCCAGGCGGTTGACGTAGTTGATCCGGGTGAAATTATACCCGTCCACGTGGTAGCGCATCCAGTACTTCGCATGGTACTTCTGCGTGTGTCGTACCGCAGACTGGATGTACTGCTCGTAGGTCAGCGTTCTCCCCCCGACTTGATGCCTCTTTGTATGATCCTTCGCGCTGGGGAAGCGGGGTCTGGGTGACCTGCCGCCGCCGCGGCCGCCGCGGCCGCCGCCAGTACCACCGCGTCTGGGCGGAGGTCTGAAGATCGGCCCCCCCTTCTGGAAACTGAAGGGGTTGAAGATGTGCATGAGAGATGCCACGACGCTGCCGGTCACCGATATCTCCAGGGTCGGGTTGGCCTCCAGGATTTCGAGGAGGCGTTCGTAATCGCCTGCCTCCAGCGCCCTCTGCGCGTCGAGCGCGTCCATCGTGTTCTGAACCCGGTCGTGATGCTCGGCGAGCGCCGCGGCTATGTTTGGCGACAGCCCCCCGAATTCGCGGTTGTACTCGGCGACGTGTGAGCCGAAGTTGCCGCCCCAGAAACCTCCTCTGCCCCCACACTCGCCGAAGCCGTACTCCGCGCCGCACACCACCGAACTTTGCAACCCGGTCGGGTCCAGGAAATTGACCGGGTCGCTATTGACGTAGGCGTATCTGTTGAATGACTGGGGATCCGAGAGGTCGTAGCTGCCGTCGTACGGGTCTGGCTGGTCGAAGCGCAGGTGCCAGCGGTTGTAGCGCCGGTGCATGGCCTCGTCCGAGTTATTCCCGTCTCGCTCGTAAGTGGTATACCGGCGCGGCTGCGCCTGCGCGTTCCAGCTCTTGCCCGTCTCCCACCCCCACGGGTCGAGGTCTATGCCCGCCGTCGTGATGCCCGAGGCGTTCGCCAGCCGCTGGCTCTTCGTCGCGGGATCCTGGTAAGTCCACGTCACCCCGCCCGAGGTCTGGAGCGCCAGAAGTCCACCGCCTCCGCCGTAGACGAAGCCGCGCTGCCACCCGCCCGACTGGTTGATCTCGGCCGCCACCTGCCCGCCGAGCACACTGCTCCTTAGGTAGTAAGTTGTCGCCCCGTTCTCGGTCTTCGCCACCCGCAGCCGGGCACCGTCGTACGACTGCTGCAAGCTGTATCCGGGGTAGGTGGCGCTGGCCTGCTGCCCCGTCGCGTCGTAAATAAACGTCTGCCCGAGGTCGCTCGTGAGATTGCCCGCCGCGTCGTAGCTGAACCCGTTCCGCCGGTTGTTCGTGTAGGCGACGCCGAATTGCGCCCCGCCGTAGCCGGTCTTCTGCGTGATGTTGCCCCACACGTCCTTCACGAGCGCCTGCCCGTACGGGCCGTCCTGCACGTTCCAGTTGCCCCCGGGCCGGGCCGTGTGCGCGCGGGCCTGCGAGCCCGTGTAGGAAGAGTCGAGCCGCCCCACGAGGTCGTAGTTGTACGAGCGGTCGAGCGTCGGGTCGGGCTGGTTGTTATTGGACGACTCGAACGTGTTCTGCGCGAAGGTCACGCGCCCGGTGTTCTCGCCGAAGTCCGAGTAGAAATACTTCCAGCCTGTCACGCCCGACACGCCCCAGTCGGTGACGCGCAGCATCTTGTCGTAGGCGACGGACAGCGCCCGGCCGTTGCCGTAGGATGCCGCCTTGATGCCGCCCGAGGCGCGGTACTGGATGCCCTGCACGTAGGTGGCCGCGCTCCAGGGGCCCGAGCCTTTCACAGACACAGCCGCGCCCGTGGGGTCAACCGTGTAGTCGACGCTCGAGCCCCAGTGGTTGTTCACCCACGCCAGCCCGACGCTGTTGTGGCCGTAGTAGAGATAGAACGGGCCTAAGCCGCCGAAGGTGCGCGACTCCCAGTCCATCCGCGAAAGCGAGTCGTAGTGGTAGGTGGCGGTGCCCAGCCCGTCAATCATCTTCGTGCGGCTGCCCGCCGCGTCGTACTCGAAGGTGATGTCGGGCGTCGTGGCCACCCCCGACGGCTCGCCGAATGTGATCGAGCTGACGAGGTGGCGCGGCGTGTAGGCGAAGGTCTGCGTCGCCCCGCGCGCGTCCGTCGCCAGGCTCATCATGTCGTCGTCGTGGTAAGCGTAGGTCGTCGTCCCCTGCTCGGGGGTGGTGCGAGAGCCGAGGCGGCCGTGCCCGTCGTAAACGTATGTGCGCTGCTGGTAGACCCCGCTGGTGTCCGACCCCTGGTAGTGCCTGACGCTCGTGAGCTGGTCGCGCGCGTTGTAG
>JBEVJD010000416.1:0-9777 GCA_040510435.1 Pyrinomonadaceae bacterium
CGCATCTTCCTCTCGGGCGAGGTGACGCCGCTGCCCGACCTCGACGTGGGCGCGCGTTTCCGCGGCCCGGTTATCGGCGTCCTCGATTACAGCGGCGGGAACTACAAGTTGGTGGCGACCTCCGCGCCCGCCCCGACGCGCCGCGGCCTGTCCAGAGAGGTGGCGGCCGCCGCCCGGGCCAACCAGCTCGCCGTCGCCGCCTTCAACGTCGAGAACCTCGACCCCGGTGACGACGCCGCCAAGTTTCAAAGGCTGGCCGAAATTGTCGTCAACAATTTGAGGTCGCCCGACATCATCTCCGTCGAAGAGATTCAGGACAACAACGGCCCTCAGGACGATGCGGTCGTGGACGCTGACAAGACCTTCGGGCGGCTGCTCGCGGCCATCAGGGCGGCCGGAGGCCCGGCCTATGACTTCCGCAGCGTCAACCCCGTTGACGACCAGGACGGCGGCGAGCCGGGCGGCAACATCAGGGTCGGCTTTATCTTCCGCGCCGACCGCGGCCTCAGGTTCGTGGACAGGCCGGGCGGCGGCCCTACAACGCCGACGACCATCATTCGAGAGGCCGGCGGCCCGCGGCTTTCATCAAGCCCCGGGCGCATCGACCCGACGAACGCCGCCTTCACACGCAGCCGCAAGCCGCTCGCGGGCGAGTTCGTCTTCAACGGCCGAAGGCTGTTCGTGGTCGCCAACCATTTCTCTTCGAAGGGCGGCGACCAGCCCCTGTTCGGGCGATTCCAGCCGCCCGCCCGCTCCTCCGAGACGCAAAGGAATCAGCAGGCGCAGGCGGTCAACAGTTTCGTGGACTCGATACTCGCGGCCGACCGGCGCGCGGGCGTCGTCGTCCTCGGCGACCTCAACGATTTCGAGTTTTCCGACACGCTGAAGACGCTGGAGGGCGGCGTCCTGAAAAACCTGTTCGAGACGCTGCCGCGCAACGAACGATACACCTACGTCTTCGACGGCAACTCGCAGGCGCTCGACCACATCCTCGTCACCGGCAGCCTCTTCGACGCGCTGGTCAGGTTCGACGTGGTGCACATCAACGCGGAGTTCGTCGAACAGGCGAGCGATCACGACCCGACGTTGGCGATTTTCAGGTTGCCCGCGAGATAGACGTTGCAGAGATGTGACATCACCCGCATGACCCACGACCACGTCCGAAGTCTGACCGCGCTCCTCGCGTTTCTCATCTGCCTGTGCGCCGGGGGCGAGACTTTTGCGCAGGCGTTGACGACCGTCGCCAGCCCGAACGGCCGGCTGAAGGTTGACTTCCATCTCGACGACGGAGGGGCGCCGCGATATGCCGTCCGGCTCGACGGTAAGGTGGTGCTCCGCGACTCGCGCCTCGGGCTGGTGCGCGAGGACGACGATTTTTCAAAGGGGTTACGACTGACATCGGCATCAAGGGCCGAGGCCGTGCGTGACAGGTACGAAGTCCTGACGGCCAAGCGGCGCGTGAACCTCTACCGCGCGAACCGGCGGGTCTTCCGACTGGCGACGGCTTCGGGCCAGAGGATGGACATCATCTTCCAGGTCTCGGACGACGGGGTCGCGTTTCGCTATCTCTTTCAAGGGGCGGGCGGGGAGGTGCGCCGGCTGACCGAAGAGGTCTCTTCATTCCACTTCCCGCCGGGCACGCGCGCGTGGCTGCAACCGATGTCGGTGGCTAAGAGCGGGTGGGAGAAGGTGAACCCCGCCTACGAGGAGTTTTACGAGAAGGACATCCCGGCCGGCACCCCTTCGCCCACGGGCGCGGGCTGGGTCTACCCGGCGCTCTTTCGCACGGGCGACACCTGGCTGCTCGTGAGCGAGACGGGGCTCGGGCGCACCTACTGCGGCACGAGGCTGCGCCACGAGTCGCCGGGCGGCGAATACCGTGTCGGCTTCCCAGACCCGCGCGAGTCCGTCATGGGCGGTCCCGTCAACCCAGAGTCGCGGCTCCCGTGGCTCACGCCGTGGCGCCTCGTCGTCGTGGGTTCGCTCAAGACCGTCGCGGAGTCAACGCTCGGGATAGACCTGGCCGACAAGCCTCAGCGCGCCGCCGGCACGCCGCCCCGTCCGGGCAGGGCCTCGTGGAGTTGGCCGCTGCTCGGGGACGAGCAGACGAAGTACGACGTGCAGAAGCGCTTCATCGACTACGCCGCCGAGATGGGCTGGCGCTACTGCCTCATCGACGGGTACTGGGACAGGCAGATCGGCTACGAGAAGGTGAAGGAGTTGATTGACTATGCGCGCGGCAAGGGCGTCCGCATCCTGCTCTGGTACAACTCGGCGGGCGACTGGAACAGCGCCCCGCAGACGCCGCGCGGCCTCATGCTCACGCGCGAGAGCCGTCTGCGCGAGTTCGAGCGGCTGAAGTCGATGGGCGTCGCCGGCCTCAAGGTGGACTTCTTCGGCGGCGACGGGCAGTCGGTCGTCAATTACTACCTCGACATCATGGAGGACGCCGCGCCCTACGGCTTCCTGCTCAACTTCCACGGCGCGACGCTCCCGCGCGGGTGGCAGCGCACCTACCCGCACCTGATGACGATGGAGGCCGTCAAGGGTCTGGAGTTCGCTACCTTCACGCAGAAGGACGCGGACGAGGAGCCCACGCACGCGGCCATGCTGCCCTTCACGCGAAACGTCTTCGACCCGATGGACTTCACGCCCGTCGTGCTCGACCGCTTCCCGCGCACACAGAGGCGCACGTCGAGCGCCTTCGAACTGGCGCTCTCGGTGCTGTTCACGTCGGGCATACAGCATTACGCCGAGATACCCGAGGGGATGGCCCGGGCGCCCGTTTACGTCCGTGAGTTTCTGAAAGGCGTCCCCGACGTGTGGGACGACACCCGATTCATCGACGGCCACCCGGGCCGGTTCGCGGTGCTCGCACGCAGGGGCGGGCGCCGCTGGTACGTCGCAGGGGTTAACGGCGAGGGCGTTGAGAAAAAACTGACGCTCGATTTACGCGAGCTGCGCCCGCGCGGGCCCGGCACGCTGATCGCCGACGGGCCGGGGGACAACCTCTCGTTCCGCCGCCAGACCGTCCGGGTCGGCCCCGGCATGAAGCTCGAAGTCGTGCTGTCGCCGAGGGGCGGCTTCGTCCTGACTTTTGATTGATGACCCGTTTGATTGATGACCCGTTTACGCCACGCCTTATTGCTCCTCGTCCTGCTCCCTTCGGCTTCGGCCGCGCCGGCTCAGACCAACCGGGGTGAGCCGCTCAACCTCCAACGTCTGGAGCAAGCCACGGGCGCACTCGCCGCTGGGGATTTGCAGAGGGCGGAGTCTTTACTCAACGCGGTGCTCGCGGCCGCGCCGCGCGACGCCGACGCGCTCAATTTGCTCGGCGTCGTACGGGCGCGGCAGCAGCGGGGCGCGGAGGCCGAGCGCCTCTTCCGACGCGCGCTCGCCGCCGAGCCCACGCACCTCGGCGCACACGTCAACCTGGGCGAATTGCTCGTAGTGCTGGGGCGTGCGGGCGAAGCGCTCGAACTCCTGCTCGCCGCCCACCGTCTGGCGCCCGAACGCCCCGATATCGACGTTAAGCTGGCGTCGCTCTACGGCGGGCGGGGCGAGCACACGCGCGCGCTCGAACACCTGCGCCGCGTCCCGCCTTCGGCCGCGGGCGGCGAATACTACCCGCTGCTGCTCAAGTCGCTTTTGGCCCTCGGGCGCCAAGAAGACGCGCGGCGCCTTGCACGCGAGTTCGCGGATGACCCCAACGCGGACGCGCGCGCGAAGGCAGAGTTCGCCGTCGCCCTCGCGCGCGGAGGCTTAATCGACGACGCGCTCGGCCTGCTGGACGCGGCGCGTGCGCGCGAGCCGCGGTCGTTCCAACTCCTCTTCGCGCTCGGCTTCATCAGCGCCGCCGCGGGCCGGCACGAGAAGGCGGAGGCGCATTTGGCCGAGGCGTTGAGCGTCAGGCCCGACGACGTGGAGACGCTGCGCGCGCTGGCGAGCGTGGCGCGTTCGCGTGGGAACCTTGAGAAGGCGCTCGCACACCTCATGCGCGCGCGCCGAGTCGCGCCGGAGTCCCCTCGCGTGCTTTACGATTTCGGGGTGACGACCCTGCGAATGGGGCTGCTGCTCGACGCCGTGCCCGCCTTCGAGCAGTTGCAACGCGCGCACCCGCGCGAGCCGGCCTACCTCTACGGGCTCGCGGCGGCGCGTCTCAAGAAGGGGGAGAGCGCCGAGGCCGTGCGCCTGCTGAAGGAGTACGTCGCTCTCCGCCCGAACGACGCCGCCGGCTTCTACCTGCTCGGCGCGGCGCTGCACAGCCTCGAACAGTCGGCCGAGGCGCGCGCCGCGCTCGAACGGAGCCTCAGTCTCAAGCCCGACGCGGACGCCGAGTACCTGCTCGGCGAGACGCTGACTAAAGAGGGTGAGCGCGCGAAGGCCGTCGAGCTGTTTCGACGCGTCGTGCGTGCGCGTCCCGACCACGCGTCGGCGCACGCCGCGCTCGGGACGGCCTACCGCGAACAGGGCGACTACGCGGCGGCCAAAACAGAACTGGAACGCGCGGTCGAACTTGACCCGGGTGACCTGCGAGCCAATTACCAGCTCGGTCTCGTCTACGCCAAACTCGGGGACAAAGAGGGGGCGCAGAAGATGTTCGCCCGCGCCGACGAACTGCGCGGCCGGGAGCGACAGCGCGAAAGCGTCATCCTCAAACTGATTGACCCGCCGCAGCAGTGACGGCGAGGCGCCTCCGACCGGGCGGCATTTAACGGCCGTTGCAAGGTTTCATTGACCTGAACGAGGCGAGTTCATAAGATACCGCTACCATCAGGGCGGAAGGGGCGCGCCGCGTGCCCGTGACAAGACCCTTGTGACAAAGAGCTTACGCCGCAGTCCCGGCATCACGTCGCATCATTTCCTCGCCGTCCGTTAACGCTGACCAGAGACTAAATGGCCCAGGAAATTTCTCCCAACGAGCGCCGCGCACAGGTGATTTTGCAGGAGCTGTTGCGGGCGGGGAAGGTCTCGGTAGGCCCGCTGGCGAAGCGTCTGAAGGTTTCGACGGCCACGATTCGTCGCGACCTGAGCGAGTTGGAGGGGCGGGGGCTGCTGCGTCGCAGTCACGGCGGCGCCGTCACCATTCAGCCGCTGCTCTACGAACCCTTCCGCCTCACCTCCAACTACCAGGAGCAGGAGCGCCAGCTCATAGCCGAGAAGCGCCGCATCGGCCTCGTCGCGGCCGAGCTAGTCGGCGACGGAGAGTTGCTCGCCATCGGGGCCGGGACGACGGCCACGCAAGTGGCCCGCAGCATCTCCCTGCACAAGGGGCTCACCGTGTTGACGAACGCCATCAACGTGGCGATGGAGCTGAGCCATCGCGACGACCTGAAGGTCATCGTCACCGGCGGCTTCCTGAGCGGCGACTGGTTCGCGCTGGTCGGGCCGGGGGCTATCCAGAGCGTCGGCGAGATTTTCTGCGACAAGGTCTTCATCGGGGTTGACGGCATCCACCCCGAACACGGGCTGACGACGAACTACGCGGATCAGGCCACCATCCACCGCGCCATGATGCGTCAGGCGCGCCGGAAGATAGTCGTCGCGGATCACAGGAAGCTCGGGGCCATCGGCTCGGCGCTGATCTGCCCGCTGGAAGGGGTGAACATCCTCATCACCGATAAGGGTGCGACGGACGAGGCGGTCGCGCCCTTCATCGCGTTGGGCATTGAAGTGCGGAGGGCATGACCTCTACCTGAGCCCCGCCGCTACCTCGGCGCCGCCGCGGGCGTGACCGTGGGCCAGCCTTCCTTATCCCAGAACAGGTCGTTGATGCGTAGCGTCGGCGTGCCGCGCCACTCGGTGTCGTAGGCGTGGTAGACGAGCTTGTCACCCCCCTTCGTCTGCAAGACGGCGCAGTGACCCGGCCCGGCCCAGCGCCCGCCCCCCTCCAGGACGAGCGTCCCGCCCCCCTCCATCATAAGTCTGCCACTTCGGTCGGCATACGGCCCGGTGACGCGCCGCGACCTCCCCACGCGCAAGTGGTAAGTGCTCTTGGCCCCACGGCAGCAGAAGTCGAAGGAGACGAAGATGTAGTAGTAGCCGGCGCGGCGGACGATGGCAGGGGCTTCGATGGCCCCGGGCAACTCCTTCGACCGCGGGCGGCTCGCGAGCGCGTAGAGCGTCTCGTCCTGCGTCGAGAGCTTGCCCGTGGCAGGGTCGAGCTTGCGGAGCTTGATGCCGCCCCAGAAGCTGCCGAAGGAGAGCCAGGGCTGTCCGGCTTCGTCAAGGACGACGTTGGGGTCGATGGCGTTCCAGTCGTCGGCGCGCGTCGAGCCGATCACCTTGCCCTGATCCTTCCACGCGTAGGCGGCGCTCGACGAATCGAGCGTCTCATTCGTCGCCAGCCCAATGGCCGAACGGTTGCTCCCGAAGGTGGAGGCCGAATAGTAGAGATGGTATCTGCCGTTGAAGTAGGAGATGTCCGGCGCCCACAGCCCCCTCAGTCCCGGCACCTCCTCGACGGCCCACTGCGGGAGGTGGCCGAAGACATCGCCGCACAGCCTCCAGCGGACGAGGTCTTCTGAGCAGCGGACGCTGATCCCCGCCCTCGTCGAGAAGAGGTAGAAGCGCCCGGCCTCTTCGATGACGGCCGGGTCGTGGACGCTGCGAATGTCCCCCAGCAGTTGTGCCGCTCCGGCCGCCGCCTGCCCGCGGGCGGTGCCGCCGCTCGGGATGAGCAGCAAGAGGGCGACGAGCAGGCCGTTGCGGCGAGCCGACATCATCTTCATGTCCGTGAATCGCGCGCGGCGATAGCCGCCGATTTTCCGCCCGGGTGAAAAGTTAATTGCCTGACCCAACTTTACGCGAACGCGGCCCGACCGCCAAGTAATCGCCGCCCCGATGTTCCGTGGAAAGCCGCGCCCCGGCCCGACCCGACGTTTGTCGTCGAAAGTCTAAAGTTTGTTCGCTTACATCTAATAAACCTTGACTTCATGTTCATTTGTGATGTAAATGAACAAACGCAACAGTTTTTAGGAACTTGACTCTGCGACTGCGCCACGGGCCGTCCGGCTCGTGGTTTCGGGCTTTTAGTACAGGTCGGCCGGCGGTCGCAGTTCGTTCCTTCCCGATATCTTTAGCTCAGACAAAGTTGCTCGTAAGCGATGGCCGACGCCTTCGGACAGATGGCGCCGGAGATGTGCTTTCCGGCGTCCGGTCTCCGCTGCTCGCGGATAAACATCGTGACATCGGCTCGGGTGACTTTAAGGGAACCGTGCGGGGCGGCGTCGAGGGCTCAACTGCTCTCCGCGCGCCCCGGCTCGGCCGCCATTCTTTTCGGCTCTTTTCGTCCGACTGACCCATTGGGTGCTCAACAAGCCACCGGGAGGCGTGCATGAAATTCCACAGGCTGACGTTAGCCACACTTTTGATTCTCATCCTCGGGCTGGGCGCGTCCGCCCACGCTCAGAGCGACCGCGGCTCGATCACGGGCCGGGTCATCGACCCGAGCGGCGCGGTCGTCCCCAAAGCGAAGGTGACGGCCACCAACACCGAGACCAACTCCACCGCCGAGACGACGACCACCGACGAAGGCAATTTCACCTTCCCGCAACTTCAGGCCGCCCCGTACCGCCTGACAATCGAGGCCGCGGGCTTCAAGACCGCGACGGTCGATGGCATCCAGGTCGGCGTACAGATCACGCGCACGGTCGAGGTGCCGCTTGAGGTGGGCGCCGTCGGCGACGTGGTCAACGTCACGGCCGATGCGACGGCGGTGATTCAGACCGACACGCCCGCCACGCAGCTCAACGTCACCGAGCGGCAGGTGAGAGAGTTGCCGCTGCTGGTCGCCGCCGAGAGCGGCGGGCGCTCGCCGCTGTCGTTCATCTTCCTCGACAGCAGCATCGTCTCCAACGACACGCCCGGCGGGACGGGCACGTCCTCGGGCTCGACGGGGACGAACGCCACCAACTTCCGCGTCAACGGCGGCCAGGGGCTCGGCGCCGACATCCTGATCGACGGGGCGCAGACGCGCCGCGGCGAGAACGGCACCTTCTTCTCAGAGGTCGCGCCGGGGCCGAACGCCTTCCAGGAGTTCACCGTCTCGACCAGCTCCTACTCGGCCGAGTTCGGCAACTCGACGGGCGGCGTCATCAACTTCACCATCAAGACCGGGAGCAACGACTTCCACGGCGAGGCGTACCTCTTCCACATCAACGACGCCCTGAACGCCAACATCGACCGCAGCCGCATCCTGAACGGCAACAACCCCAACTGCGTCAACAACGGCGCCGGCTGCCTTGAGAAGCCGCTCGACCGGCAGTTCGACTTCGGCTTCTCGGTCGGCGGCCCGCTCACGCTGCCGCGCTTCGGCGAGGGCGGGCCCCGGCTGTGGTCTGCCAAGAATAAGACCTTCTTCTTCTTCAACTACGGCGGCTACCGCACGTTCCAGTCCGAGTCGGTGGACGTGACCGTGCCGACCGCGCGGATGCGCCAGGGCGACTTCTCGGAGCTGCTGACCGACCCCTACGTGCTTCAGTTCTTCGGCGGCCCCGTCCAGATTTTCGACCCCTCGCAGCCGGCGGGGGCGCGGACGGCCATCACCGGCAACCGCCTCGACCAGTACCTCGGCGGCGCGCGCATCTCCCAGATCGGGCGCAACTTCGTCAACCTCTTCCCGCTGCCGAACCAGACGGGGCCGAACGGCTCGACGGTCTTCCGCAACTACCGCGCCTCTTCGACTTCGACCTCGCGGACTGACTACTACGTCACGAAGTTCACGCACAACCTGACCGACCGGCAGCTCGTCAACTTCAGCTACACCTTCCGCAAGCTGCCGAGCGTCAAGGGCGGCTTCCCGCGCTTCCCCGAGCCCTTCGTCCAGCAGGGCGTCTGGGATCAGCTCTTCAAGTCCTACTACGCGCGCGCGCAGCACGACTGGACGCTCTCCTCGACCTTCATCAACCACTTCAACGCCGGCTTCTCGCGCTCCGACGTGACGAACGGCAACTTCACGCGCGGCATCCCCGTCAGCACTTTGGGCTTGAGCCCGACGGCGACGCAGAATCGCGGGCTCCCGCTCATCGGGTTCCCGGGCTACGGCGACCCGGTCGGCTCGACCGACCCGCGCGCCTACCAGGCCGGCGGCTCGACCTTCTTCGACAACCGCGTGCGCGACAACTCGGTTCACCTGAGCGATGTCGTCACGCACATCCGCGGGCGCCACACGTTGAAGTTCGGCGGCGAGGTGCGCATCCAGCAGCTCAACAACGCAGCGCACTTCGACATCGGCGGCAACTTCAACTTCCGCAGCAACCAGACGGGCAACACCAACGACTTCACGCAGGGCTGGCCCATCGCCAGCCTCATCACGGGGCGGCCCGAGTTCTCGTTCAACTCGAACCAGACCATCGACCCGGCCCATCGCTACTTCTCGACCGCCTACTTCTTCCAGGACGACTTCAAGGTCACGCCGAAGCTCACGCTGAATCTCGGCCTGCGCTACGACTTCGGGCGGCCCCGCGAAGAGGCGCGCGGCTTCTACCGCGGCTTCGACCCGGACGTGCCGAACCCGGCGGCCGGCGGGCGGCTCGGCGCCATCGTCAGCGCCGACGCCTCGCAGGGCGGGATTCAGGCAGAGAACTTCGGCCTCGTCGAGCCCGACCGTTCCAACATCGGGCCGCGCTTCGGCTTCGCCTACGCCCTCAACGACAAGACGGTCGTGCGCGGCGGCTACGGCATCTACTACGCGCCGGTCATCTACAACGACTTCGGCAACGGCGGCGCGCTCGGCTACAGCCCCGGCGCCGTCAACATCAACGGCGGCCTCGACGC
>JBEVJD010000417.1:0-19745 GCA_040510435.1 Pyrinomonadaceae bacterium
GCTGCTTCCGCACGACGGCTGGGGCGGAGCGGTTCTGTCGGATCCGCAGCTACCTCTCCTCCGCTCGGAAGCAGAAACAGCCACTCTTAACAGCTCTCAAACTGGCCTTTGAAGGCCAGCCGGTGGCTCTTACACTCTGAGACCTGAATAGTTACTAATCTTTGCAACGCATCCGAATCTAGAAAGGGTTCGAAAATGTCGGCGGGCAGCGTCCGCCGCCCGCCGACATCTCACGCGCGAGGTTAACCCCTCACTGGGTGCTCAGGACGTGTGCGACTGCGAAGATGCAATCCCCTCCTGCCGCGTACTGCACGACGTAATTCCCGACGCCGGGCGGGAGAATCTGCCCGAAGCTGTCGGTGTGCGTGTCCCAGAGTTGGTTGAGCGGCGCACCGTCGTCGCCGTTCCAGTCCGAGTCTATGTTGAAGGGCGAGCCGGGACCCTTGATCTGCGTGAAGGGGAAGCCAAGGAACGTCCGCTCGTTCGTCGCCGCCAGGAACGAAGAGGTGCCGAAGCCGCTCTGCCCGTCCCCGCCGATGCGCGTGTGCTTAAGCCGGCTGTAAGGGTTGAGCACGCCCCCCAGCGGGTTGTTGATGTTGATGAGGTTGAAGAAGAAGGCCGCGCCGTTGTTGATGAACACCTGCGCGCCGGGCGGGACGCTGCTGTGCGAGTAGATGACCACCAGGCTCGCGCCCTCCGAGAGCGGCAGCGGGGCCGGGCCGAACCAGGGACTGCGGCCGTCGGCGAGCGACGTGGGCAGCCCCGTGATGACGTAGTCGCGGTTGATGCCGGGCGAGATGAGCGCGATGACGCTCGCGCGGTAGGCCGCGAACACGCCCGGCCCCCAGCAGGTCGGCCCGGCAGCCCCGATGAGCGTGCCGGTCACCGGCGTCCCGTTAAAGACAGCGGTCTGCGTCGGGGCGGCCGCGGCCTGGAGCGTGCCCCAGTAAAGGTAGGCCCGGACGGCGGTCGCGCCGGGCGGAACGCCGCGCAGGCGGATCGTGTTCGAGCGCGAGTTGCGCGTGCCGACCCCGTTGGCGACGTGGTCTAAACCGCCCGGCAGCGGGACTTTAATCGGGTACTTAGCCGCCGCCGTGGCCGTCGTGGACTCGCTGTCGTCGTTGGCGGTCGGGTCGGCCTCGACCGATTTCTTGTCGAGCGCCTCTAAGTTTTCGAGTGTAGCTTCGGTGGCCCGGTCATCGAGCGGGCGGTTGGTGAACCCGTTCTCGTCCTTGACTTCGTTCTGCATCCGGGCGGTCGGGATGATGTTAGACGGCCCGGCGGCGAGTAACGCCGTGAGCGTGACGGTCGCGACGATTGAGGAGAAGATCGACTTGTGTCTGTTCATTAGTTTGACCTCCGCGTTATAAGGGGGTTGGCCCCGGAACGTGAGTATCCGCTCGGGAGACGGACAGGTCATGAGGTGTTGTTGGAGCATGAACTTCAACGCGTGCGTTCACGCGCGCGCCGAACGAAGAGTGTCACCACTGATACGTACTGCCTCTCGGCAGAGCAATCCCGGTGCCACATGCCCGGCCGTTACTTTGTCGTAGTCCGCCGGGCGAGCAGCGCGCGTGGACATGTAAGAACTGCCATGACCCAGAACATTTTACCTCCCGGCCTTACTTCGACGCTCCGCCCTCATCACTAGAGGGTGACCGCAGACGGCACGCATAGAAGCTCAAAACCCAGCTTACTCGTGTGTGACGTGGGGCTCCGCTTGACAGGTTCGGTGGAGTGACTTTACTTTATCCCCGCTCAAACAATTCGGGGCTCTCTCCCAAAGTCTCGCGCCTGGCTACTCACCAAAAAGCATCGTCACAGGTACGTGAAGAGACCTGGAACGACGCTCGCCCTGCCGGCCCGTGACGATGGTCTTCCCCAAATTCAAGTGTCTATTCAGGCAGATTCGTCGCGACGGAGTGTGCGCGGCGTAGCCCTCCATGGCGCCCCCGGCGTATCACGCTCGGGGCGAGCCGGGGCTGCGTGTGGGCGCGGAGGGCTGCGGCCCTTCGATGCGTCCGACCGGTCGGGGCCATCCCGCGGCACTCCGTAAAGAAGCAGGCCCAGCTCCTGACGCAGGTCATGAGACGGCTTCCGCGGAAATGTGCCCATAGTCGTCGGCGGTGTGGAGTGTGCGGCGTCGGCCCGCGCGAACCCGACACGCCGCCCGCGGCAAGGGCACATCCTTAAATTATAGGAAAGGTATCAAGTATGAAGAATGCTACCCGCCCCTCATCTCAGGGCAGTCCCTTTAACAGCCTGACGCTGCGCGGTCGCTCGCGCCCGTCGGGGCGTAGACGTTCCCCGTTGCGACGCTTCGGCCGTTCCCTCGGACGCAACTACGTGCGCGCGCTGAGCGCGCTTCTCGTCCTCTGTCTCCTTTCGTCGTCGGCGCCCGCCGCCCCGCTCGTCCTGCCCGGGATGGCGAGCCAGTTCAGCGCCGACGCCTCCTATCTTTTCCGCACAAAGGTCTGGGAGTTCCTGGCGCAGGTCGCCAACGGCCGGGCGAAGGCTCCGCAGGAGAAGCAGAAGGACCGCGACGCGCGCGTCAGCAAAATCGAGATCAGCCCCGGCTCCGTGACCCTCCACGTCGGCCAGCGCATCTTCTTCGCCGCCACGGCCCTCGACGCGAACGGCGAGGTCGTCGGGGGCGCCAAGATCAAGTGGCGCGCGCAGGAATTGACCGGCCGCAAGCAGAACAAGCGCGTCTCGTTCTCGGGCGAGTTCGTCTCGGCGGTCGAGGGTGAGTTCGTCGTGACGGCCGAGGCGGCGAACGTGACGGGCGAGGTGACGGTCAAGGTCGTGAACGAGACCGGCCGCCCCGGCGTCTACACCGGCAAGCCCAAGCAGGGTGAACAACCCGTCTCGACCAAGGAGGTCTCCACGCGCGACAAGCCGCAGGAAATCTCCGCCAAGGCCAAGGGCGGCAACAAGGACGATAAGAAGGGCCGCCGGACGGCGAGGAACGCGCGCCGCGGCGACTCCGGCGAAGTGAGCTTCGTCAAAGCCTCCTACAGCCCGGCGGCCGAACCGGCGGCGCCCGAACCGGCGGTCGAGCCGGCCGCCGCCGCGTACCTCATCTCGGGCGAGCAGTGGGACGACACCAACTATTACGCGGCCGACGACCCCGGCAACGTGCGCGGCGACCCCACGAACCAGCCCGCCGAGTCCGGCGCCGGCAGCGGCAACTTCCAGGCCGGCGCGCCGGTGCTCGACCTGCCCGGCCGCGGCATCGACCTCAAACTCAACCTCACATACAACTCGCAGGTCTGGAGCAAGTCGGGCTCGCAGATCACCTACGACATCGACCAGGACTGGCCCGCCGCCGGCTGGTCGCTCGGCTTCGGCCGCCTCATCAAGATGGGGACGAGCGGCAGCATGATCGCCGACTCCGACGGCACGCGCCACTCCTACACCGGCACGATGAACAACTACAGTTGGGGCAGCAACTTCACCGGCTACACCACCGACAGCACATTCATCGACTACTACCACTCGGCCAACGCGCAGGGCGTCATCACCTACGCCTACGCGCGCTACCCGAACGGGACGACCGTGCAGTACGGCGCGCCGGGGCGCAACGCCGTCTACCCGACTCAGATTGTTGACCCGAACGGCAACTACATCACCATCACATACCGCAACAACGCCGGCCCGGAGATTCAGACTGTCACCGACACGCTCGGCCGCGTCGTCAACTTCCACTACGACGCCTCGGGGCTGCTGACGGCCGTGACGGGGCCGGGACTGAACGGCGCCACGCGCACGCTGGTGCGACTCCACTACCGCTGGCAGACGCTCGGCTACTCCTTCTCCGGCCTGACGCCGAAGGTTCGCAGCCAGACGGTGCCGCTCATCGACGCCGTCTACTACCCGGGGACGCGCACCGGCTTCTGGTACGGCGACTCCGACTCCTACTCCACCTACGGCATGATCTCGAAGGTGCAGGAGCAGCGTTCCATGGGCTTCTCGGCCGGCACGCTCACCGAGCAGGGTTACGTCACGCCCGGCACGGTGACGAGCCAGCGGGCCTACAACTACCCGACGGGCGCAGCCTACCTGACCGGCCCGCCGACCTACACGACGCAGACCGAGACGTGGGCCGGGATGGACACCGCTCCCGCCGTCACGCAGTACTCGATGCAGCAGAACACGAGTCCCCGCGTTCTCACCATCACGCAGCCCGACGGCACGCGCAACGTCCAATACTCCTACAACGCCGCCAACACCTGGTACGACGGGCTCGTCTATCAGGACGAGATGTACGACTCGGCCAACCGGCTCTGGCGCCGCTCGTCCGTCACGTGGCAGCAGGGCGCCTACGGCTCCGTGCGACCCACGCGCAGCGAGGCGATGGACGAGTCCGGACAGGTGACGGCCGAGGAGTTCACCTACGGCCCGCAGTACAATCAGGTCACGGAGGTGCGCTCGTACGGCTACGGCGGCTACCAACTGCTGCGCAAGACCATCAGCGAGTACGAGAACAGCGCCCCCTACGTCAACCGCCACATCTTCAGCCTCGTCAAGTCCATCAGCGTCTACGACAGCGACGGCTACACGCGGCTCTCGCGCACGGACTTCCAGCACGACGGGGCGGGCACGACGCTCAAGGCCACGCCCGGCGTCACGATGCACAGCAGCGCGTCCGACCCTTACGCCCCACAGTACTGGGTTGACGAGTACTGCTATCAGGACTGCTATGAGCGCGGCGGCTACTACGACTGCTACGTGACTTGCGACCCCGGCTACTGGCAGACCGACTACGACCCCTCGACCGACTACCGCGGCAACATCACGCGCATCACGAAGTACGCCAACGCCGCCAACCTCACCTCGCCGGTCGTCGAGACGCGCGCCTACGACACGACCGGCAACCTCGTGGCCGTCTCCTCCTCGTGCTGCGACGAGGCGCGCGACAACTTCGGGGTCGACACGCAGTACGCCTACCCGACCTCGCGGACGCAAGGGTCGGCCGACCCGGCCTCCTCGGTGCGCATCAGCACCAGCACCACCTACGACTTCAACACCGGGCTGCCGCTGACGCACACCGACGCCAACGGCCGCGTCTCGTCCACCGAATTCAGCGCCGACGCGGCGCTGCGCCCGACCTTCAGTCGCCTGCCCACGGGCGCCTACACGGCCTACACGTACAACGACGACCAGACGACCGTCACCGAGACCGTCTACCACGCGGGCGGCACGGCGGCCTCCTCCTCCGTGAAGTACTTCAACGGGCGGGGGCAGATCACGCAGGAACAGACGCTGGCGGCCGGCGGCGCGTGGGACATCGTCTCGACGACGTACGACCAGTTCGGCCGCGTCTGGAAGCAGTCTTCTCCCTACCGCAGCGGCCAGACCGCGCAGTGGACGGAGAACTTCTACGACGCGCTCGGCCGCGGCTGGAAGGCCGTCGGCGCCGACGGGAGTGTCGTCGAGAGCTTCTACAACGAGTCGTCCCGCCCGCCCGGCGCCACCGCCGAGCCGGGTCTGACGAAGCGCACGGTTGACGCCTGGGGGCGCGAGCGCTGGGAGCGCGCCGACACCGCGGGGCGCATCGTCGAGGTGGCCGAGCCCGCCGCCTCCGGCTCCGGCTCGGTCTTCGCCGCCGGGGCGCAGCTCACGCGCTACCGCTACGACACGCTCGGCAACCTCGTCGAGGTCAATCAGGACGCGCAGCAGCGCCGCTTCCGCTACGACTCGCTCGGGCGGATGACGCACCAGAAGCTGGCCGAGGCCGCCGCCACGCTCAACGACGCCGGGACGTACGTCGGCGCCGGCTCGTGGAGCCACGTCTACAGCTACGACGACCGCAATAACCTCGCCTGGCAGGTGGACGCGCGCGGAGCCCGCACCACCTACACCTACAGCAACGACCCGCTCAACCGACTCCAGAACATCTCCTACAGCACGGCGGGCGTCGGCGATACGAGCAGCCCGGTCGAGGCGGCCCCGACCATCCGCTACGAGTACGCCGCGGCGGGCGACCTCACGCGGCTGGCGCGGGTCATCGCCGACGGCGTGAGCACGGAGGACTTCGCCTATGACCTCGAAGGGCGCCCGCAGCGCAAGACCCTGACTCTCACCAGCCGCCCCGGCTATCCGCTTGTCATGGAGTACACCTACAACACTCTCGGCAAGCTGACGGACGTGCGCTACCCGAGCCAGTACGGGGCGGGCGGCGCGACCAAGTATCTCCACTACGACTATGACGCGGCGAGCCGCCTCTCGGCCCTCAAGGTCAACGGCGCCGACTACGGCTCGCAGATCACCTACAACCCCTCGAACCAGATCACCTCGCTGATGGTGGGCTCCGCCGGCGCCAACCAGATTCAGGAGGCCTACGACTACAACGCGCAGACCGGGATGCTCGACCGCCAGCGCGTGCTCCGCAACGGGTCGGCGCTGCTCGACCTCTCTTACGACTACTGGGGTTCGGCCGTCCGGGCCGGGCGCACCGGCCAGATCAAGAGGATTACCAACAACCTCAACGCGGCCAAGAACCGCACCTTCGACTACGACGCGCTCGGGCGCCTGACGAAGGCGACGAACGGCTCGACGTGGTCGGAGCGCTACACCTACGACCGCTTCGGCAACCGCACGAGCGTCACCAGTTCAGCCAGCATCGCGGCGGCGCCCGCGGAAGGGTCGGCGAACGGCGTCCAGCTCGCCTACGGCGGCGGCCGTGAAGACCTCCCGGACTTCCTGCGCCCCGCAGAGGCTTCGCGTTCCGTCTCGGACGCGGCGCCGCTCTCGCCGCTGGCACTCGCGCGCCCGCCGCAACCCCCGCTGCCCGGCCGCGACAACGGCACAAAGCTTAACGCTGCCGGCGAGAAGGGCGCACCGGCACCGCCGCCGGCCGTCGAGCCGTCGGCACCCGCGGAGCGTCCGCAGGAGCCGGCGCACAAGGCCGCGCAGGAGCCTGCCCCGCAGACCAAGACCCCGGCGCCGACGAAGAACATCGTCGCCCCCTGCCCGGTGCAACAGTTGGGCGGGGACTGCGGCGGCGCGATGGCGCCTTACGCCGACCCGGCCGGCCCCTACACCGGTCAGCCCGGCCAGGCCATCCAGTTCAACGGGACCTGGTCCTGGGACGAGGACGGCTACATCACCAACTACAACTGGAACTTCGGTGACGGCACGACCAGCACTCTCGCGTCGCCTTCGAAGGCTTACGCCGCCGCGGGCACCTACACCGTCTCGCTACGCGTCCGCGACAATTCCGGTCTCTGGAGTACGTACACCTCTACGACGGCGACCGTCAGCAACCCCACGCCCGTCAACAACGCCACCTTCGTCTCGCAGTCGGTGCCGACGGCGATGAACGCGGGGCAGCAGTACACCGTCTCGGTGACGATGTACAACGCGGGGACGACGACGTGGACGGCGGCCAACGCACACCGTCTCGGCTCGCAGAACCCGCAGGACAACGGAACGTGGGGCACGGGGCGCGTCAACCTGCCGGCGTCGGTCGCGCCCGGACAGAGCGCGACCTTCACCTTCACGGTGACGGCCCCGGCTACGGCCGGCACCTACAACTTCCAGTGGCGGATGGTGCAAGACGGGGTTGAGTGGTTCGGCGCCGCCTCGACGAACGCGGCGGTCAGCGTCACGCAACCGGTGGCCGGCAGTTGCTCCGGCCCCACGCCCTGCGACGGCTTCCCGACGCTCACGTACGACTCTTCAACCAACCGCATCAACAGCGCCGGCTGGCTCTACGACGCGGCCGGGAACCAGATTCGCGCCCAGCGCGCGAACGGCGGATGGCAGCGCTTCGTCTATGACGCCGCGGGTCGCCTCGTGCGCGTGAAGGACGATGTCGGCAACACCGTCGTCAGCTACAAGTACGGGTCGTCGAACCAGCGGCTCGTTACGCAGGAGGGCGGCGACGCCTCGAACCAGCGCACCTATCACGTCTGGGACGGCACGAACGTCGTGGCACAGTTCGGCGAGTCGAACTCTTCGCCCACGGCCCCCGTCTGGCAGAAGAACAACTTCTACCTGTCGGGCCGCCTGCTGGCGACGCTGGAGCCTGTGGCCGGCGGCGAGTCGGTGCTCTTCCACCACCCCGACACGCTGAGCACCCGCCTCGTCACCCACCAGCCGAGCGGCTCGGTGACCGAGCAGGCGTACCTGCCCTTCGGCACGGCCATGAGTTCGGAATCGACGGGCGTCGCGGCCCGCCGGTTCACCAGCTACGACTACAACGCGACCTCCGGGCTCGACTACGCGCTCAACCGCCATTACGACGCACTCCAGGGTCGCTTCACGCAGGTGGACCCCATCGGCATGAAGGCGGCGAACGTGAGTGACCCGCAGACGCTCAACATGTACGCCTACTGCGGCAATGACCCCGTTAACAACGTCGATCCGGACGGTCTCTTCTTCGGCAAGCTGTTCAAGGGCATCGGCAAGCTGTTCAAGGGCATCGCGAAGGCCATCGGCAAGGTCTTGAACGTGGTCGGGAAGGTCTTGAGCTTCGTGGGGTCGATGATGGCGAAGGTGCTGCACAACCGCTGGGTGATGCTGGGGATCGCGATCATCTCCTTCATCTTCCCACCGGCGTGGGCCATCTATCAGACGCTCTCCGAGGTGTCATCCATCTTACAAATAACGGGCCTGCTCCTACAGGGTAAGTGGAAGGAGTTGGCCTACACGCTCGTGCAAGCCGCCATCCAGTGGGCCATCAACAAGGCGATCTCCTTCGCTCTGGAGAAGCTCCAGAATCTGGTCGGCGGCAACCTCTTCGGCGTCCGCCTGACCCGGCTCTCGGCCTGCGCCAAGGCGCTGCTCCAGCCCTTCTTCCCCGGCGTGAATCTGAACAGACTCAAGATTTACACCGGGCTGCCGTGGCTGTGGGGGCGTGGCTCTGTTGACGCCTTCACCTACGGCAACAACCAGTACTACTACGGCGACAGGTTCAACCAGATGACGCGTGATGGCATCGCGCTCACCGGCCACGAGACCGAGCACACGGATCAGTTCCGGCGCATCGGCACCTACGTGTTCGGCATCAGGTACCTCATCAACTCGTTCCGGTTCGGCTACTACGACAACCCGTTCGAGTCCGCCGCGCGCGACATGGGGAGCCGCGTCGGAGGCTCCATCCCGTCCGCGAGCCCGTGCGGCCCGTGAGGTAGGCAGGACTTTCACGCCCGCCTTCGGCGAGAGGGGCGGCGGGGCCGAGCATGCATGCTTGGCCCCGCTGCCCCTCTCGCCTGAAGGCGAACGCCCGTCTTCCCTTCCGCTTCAAGTCCCGGCGCGACTCCGGTGCCTCATCTCTCGATTACCTTCCCGTCCTTCTTGACCTCGAAGCGCAGGCCGGCCGCCCTCAAATCGTCGCGTTCGTCCCGCCCGTAGGCGAACGCGGCGTAGCACCCGGCGGCCAGCGGCGACGGCCCTCGCCGGGTCTCCAACCCGTGCTCGCCGCGGCCGTACGTGATGCGGTTCACAGGCTCGGCCGAGCCCCCCTGCGGCACTTCGGCCTGCCACAAAGCTTCCGCCTCGCCCGGCTGACCCGCGGCCTTCTTCACGGCCTCGCAGGTGAAAACGCGGATGCTCTGCGGCCGCACCTTCTCCTCGCCCTTGCGGGAGCCGGCGAAGCCGAAGACGAGGTTCTCGGCGGTCGAGCCGGGGATCACCCACAGGTCGAGCGAGTACTGGCAGGAGCCCATCAGCGCCGCCCACACGCAAAGGCCGAACAGGAGGGTCGCCTTACTTCTCGCAGTCATACTCATCGTTCACGCTAAGCGTTCTCTCAAATCGATGAGCGATGAGGGGACAACGGCCCCTCTCATCACTCGGCAGTGTTGCAGGAATTACTTCTCCGGCTATCATCCGCCCGTCAGCTCATCCAACATTCTCTCAGCATCATACCCTAAGCTGGGCTTGCTTCAGGAATTGGTAAGCCCTACTTTCGTGGCAGAGGATGCTGAATAGAGCCCCTTTGCTTACGCCGCGCCGAACAAGCACTTGAAGCGGAATCGCCGTGAGCGGGAGTTGTGTGGGCGAGCCGCTCTAGTGTCCACAAGCGTCTCCTTTGCGAACCCTCTTCAACAATATTTCTACGCCATTATAAAGGTGGAGCACCTCAGGTCCTTGATGGGTCCCGTTCTATGAAAGGGGGCTGTCAAGAAAAACTTCCCCATGCCGGCCGGTGAAAGAGCTTTCCTGACCAGCCAGCCCCGACCCACCTCGGTAGCTAGGGCGCGCGTAGGTCGCTAACTTCCCACTGAGTGCTTGACCAAGGGTTAATATTGCTTCTACCGTTTCTGCTCACGACCAAAAAAGTTCTTGCATCGTGTGGATTGCTCCCGGGGTCCGCCCTGCTCATCGGCGCGGCCGCGGATTATTTCGCCCGCGTGCCGCGGCGCCTATCGCCTCCGTCATGGCCTTCGGCGGCAGCGTGCTCATCTCCACACCCTGATGGACGAGGCTTACAAGTAGAGCGGCTTCGACTCGACGGCCGCGGGCTTCCTCGGCGGCGCGGCTGTCTACACGGCGGCCAACTGGTATCTCTCGCGGCGGGGCGCGAAGCACCGCAAGCGCTCGGGCGGACATCAGCCGTCGGAGGAGGACGCGGGCGGGAGCTAGCGGGTTTTTAGCTTAAACGCCTATCTTTCAGCCAAACGAATCTATCCAATACGCGGCGGAACATTACGGGAAAATCGGCTACGGCCTCTATAACCTACTTAACCATGACTCTGCAGGCGCGGCTCAAGTGTGAAGGTTCCCGAGCCGCGCTTGCAGAGATGCACCGCTTATCACGCGGCGAAAGAGTGTGCAGTAAAAGTCACCTTAGCCCTTAACTTTTCTGCAAACCGATGTCCGAGCTAAAAGCCCGAATACATTCTCATCCCATACCAGTTAGTGCCGGGGTTCGAGGCCAACAGGTCCGTGATTGACCTGTTCTTGGTGTTAGTTGAGTGATAGGTCAGGTAGATCGTGTTGTAGGCGTCCTTGTTAGTCACGATCATGGAGTGGTTGATGCCCCCGTCGGGGGACGGCCCCCAATCCGCCTGAAGGATGTCGCCCCTCACCATGTCTTGGAAGTAATTTGCACCTATCCCCCGCCCGGACTGCCAGAAGAATTGGAAGAAGTTATGCGCCCCCGCCCAACTGTAACTGGTGTTGAAAGTGTACGAGCCGTAGTACCAGGTGTTCGAACCCGTGCGCTCTCCCGAGGTGTCGTACGGCCAGCCGCCGTAAGCAAGAGCTTGAGAGATGAAATTGGTGCAGTCGTTCTCACTGTAGGTGCGGTACTGAGCGGTGTTGTAGCTCGACCAGTACGTGAGGGCATAGACGGCTGCGGCTGTCCCGTTGTACGAGGCGTAGGCGAAGGGCTTAGCCCCGGAGTAGGACGCCTTCGTGAACAGGGCACCCTGACTGCTGGTGGGGCCCATGTCGACGCCGGGCCGCGGGCCGAGTCCGGCCTGTGGCTGATAGTCCGCCGGTGCATCAAGGGTCGGCGGAGTAGCAGCTGGCGCTTCGATCACCTCTGTCTGGAGCGGCGGGGGCGGGATACGATCCGCGATCATTACCCACCGGTTTCCGACCTTCTCATACTCGAACACATGCTCCTGCTCGTACTCGGTTTGCGTGGGGCCACCGAGCGCTGGGTCTAAGGCGAGCACCACGTATTCCGTTGCATTCTGGGTCGCCCGCGCGCCTTCGACGAAAGTGCTATGAATGCGCAGTTCCGTCTTGTGCGCCTTATAATCGTTCTTCTTTTTAGCTAGAGCCCGCTTCCTGCGCACGAGGCTGGGGAAGTGTTCGGCGATGGCACCCCGGTACGAATCAGTCCCTCGCCTCCGGCCAAGTGCTGTCTCCACATCGCCCCCCACCAAGATGTCATTCTGCGCCTCGACGGCCTCCCGCGCGAGTGCGGTGAGCTGCGCCTCATTGGTGGACTGCGCCGTCGCTTGTCTGGGTAGCGTGAGGAAAACTGCGAGCGCCGCCAGCATCAGGATCGCCAGAGCGCGCCGTGGGTACTTCATGTGATTTCTCCTTGTAAGTTGTACCAACAAATTTGAGTCATAGTCCCCTTCTTCCTATGACCTGGGTGTGAGCGCGATGGAAACGGAAGAGAAATGGTTCGTCCCGAGATTGTTTAACAACATGCACACGACATCCGAGCCGGGGCACGTCAACGCTGGCTGAGGGATTTCGGACAAGAGCTTTATCTGTTTGGTTGCGACTCTGGAAAATCCACTTTGCCTGTACTGTTAGAAGGTTTGTGAAGGCCTCGGTTTCGGTGGCAGATGGAATTGCCGCCCGCGGGCGTTTTACTAGATTTGGTCTACCAGCAGCTACTAAAAAACCTTTGAGAACCGCAATTTCTAGTTTTCATATAACCTCCCGAGAGTAGCGTTCTATTAGCTTGTCTTGGGTCTCGGTAGAGTTTAGAAAGATCACTAGGACAACATCGCAAGGCTGAAGCTACGTGGGGCATTCGCCGCAAAGCAATTACAGCACACCGCCGCCTCCAAATTGGGGATCGATTACGGACGGCAAACAGTTAAATTACCATCTCTGTTTTCGGTACTTTCGTCGGGAAATCACTACGCCCTTGCCTCACACATGTTGCTATACTCATGCGGGGCCTACACCCTCATAGAATCATACTTTTCAAGGTCTGAGTCTTACTCGGGTCATGCGTGACCCGGGGCAGTGTGGTATGCGCAGATCGATCCCATCAGCGGAGCTAATCAAGAAGGTTTATCAACTCGCCCACGCCGTGCTCGGCGATGAGAAGGCGGCCTTCGAGGTGACGAAGAAGGCAGCGCAGGGGTGGGAGGTAGAGTTCCGCGCGCAGCGCGACCGCACGCGCTACCGGCTCGACCCCGATGACTTCCGCCAGAAGTTGATAATGAACGACGAACTTGCCCTGCAATTTCTCACCCTCAAACTCTGCGAGCGACTGGAAAAGGCTCAGGAGGCAGCCGGGCTGGCCGGCCGCGGGCCACTCCCGCACGAGAGCTACTTCGTCCTCAGGTACATCAAACACCTCCTCTACAAGACTGTGCAGCACAGATCGTTCCATGTAGTCGTAGGCGTGTGCAGGCTGGTCTACGATTTCTCCAGAAGAGAGACGTCGCAGATTTATGAAGCCCTCGTCCAAGATCTGAGACTGAGAAAGGACGATCAGATGTATAAGGATTGGAAACTTGGCCTCACGCGAGCGATGCATGAGAAGAGGTTCCCCGGCCTGCTGAGCCTTGAAGAGGGCCCGCAGGGGGTCAGGCAGTTTCGCAGGCGTGACGACCAAGGCCAGTTCACCGATGTCGCGCGCCATGCGCTGAGGCTATTCAGTCCCTGGGGCACCTCCTGCCTGCTCCCCGAAACACCCACACGCCGGTACAGCTTCGACGAGTTCAGGTTCGTGGGCAGGAACCCGGATGCAGAGAGCCGAGTCGAGGAGCAGCGCATGTACGCCGCGATTAACCCGACGTGCTTCTCAAGGCTGTTGACTTTACTTGGGCTGGGTGCGGAGAGCGACCGGCTCGCGCTGCCACTATTCACACTACCTGACAACGGCAGCACTATTCCGCCACCAGACTTTACTAACCCGCCGAAGCTTTCGGAGGACAAGTGGATGGAGCTTGTCAATTACTTGACCACGGACAGGCGCCGCCGCAGGGAAGGGGGAGGCATACTGTCAATAGAGGTGGAGGGTGTCGAGCGCGTGACTCTCCACCTCGAAGAAAAGCGGCACGCCGCGTTGCGGCTGGAGGAAGATGATGACCTCATTCAGGTCATCGTCAAGCAGGAGGGTGGCAACGTGCTGCTTGGCTCGCTGCTGCTTAGCAGCGCGGGCGTCGCCGGCGACGGCCGACCCTGGAGCGGGCTGGTCAAATTAGGATGGGGGAAGCGTCTAGGTATAACCATCACTCCATCCGCGCAAGACCCCTATTCGACGGCAGGCGCGAACATGGACGTGAGTTACAAGGAAGGTGGGATACTCTCTCTCATACGCCGCGCTGGGCTGGGGAGTGGGGCAGCGCCCGCGCCCCAGCGCCCCGCAAGCGCTTACGCGACGGACGGCTTGCGTTATCTCTACCCGGCCATAGCTCTCGTCGTTCTTCTCGCCATCGCCCTCCCGTTACTCTGGCTGCAATATAGAGGCGTGCCGCAGCCCACGCAGGGCACCGATTCGCAATCCGCCCACGTGATGCCTGCCCCAGCTTCGCCGGAGGCACGGCAGTCTCCTACTCCCACGATCACGCCTGAAGGGACGAATCCCTCGGGTGCCGGCTCCCACGATTACAGAGAAGGCGACAAGCAACAGGAATCGGCACCAAGGGGAACTGGTAGAAACGACGGATCGCAAACGAAAAACAGGGAGGGGAAAGCGCCTGCGCGTGGCAAGACAGATCCGCGTAACAAGAGATCGGAGCGGCCGCGAGACACGATGGCTAAGACCGACCTGACGCGTCCCGGCGGCCCCGATAATGGTGAAGTGGCGGCGCAGCGCCCAGCGGATGCTGAAACCTCTAACCGTGGTGACCTAACGCGCGGGGGGGGGGACTCAGCCAAGCATGTGCTCACCTTGAGAGAGGTTAAAACTATCTACGTCCAGCCGCTCGAAGACGAGGGAGCAGACGGAGAGTTCCAGCAGGCGTTAGTCAAAGCGATGAAGTCGGACGCCGGGCTGGTGGTCACCATCTCGGCGAGTGGGCGAAATGGCGTTGACGCTGTCTTGAGGTGGGACGTGCGGCGGCGCGGGGCGAGGTGGGAAGTCTTCGCCAATCTTGTCAACCGACGCGGCACCGAGCTTTGGTCGGAGACCATTACGATTCATGCCGCTGACGAATTAAGTATGCGCGGCGAGGCGATCCGCAGGCTGCTCGATTCGTTGAAGAACAAACAGGCGCGGGAACGTTAACCCCTCCGAAGCAGCGAAGCCCTACACAGTCCTCACCGCGCGCGGCCAGCCGCGCGCCTAGCGGTACTCGCCCTGCAGGATGAAGCCAGCCCAGTAGTACGGAGCTTTCCATCGCCCGTCGTGCCACATCTTAATCTGCGCCTCGCGGAGGGCTGCGGGCGGGCGGCGTCCCTCCTTCAGCATCCCGCGGTAGAAGTCAGACATCAACTCCGAAGCCCCTACGTCACTCACTTCCCACAGACTGACGACGAGCCGGCGGGCTCCCGCATACATAAACCCGCGCGTCATGCCCAGCAGCCCTTCTCCCTTTATGTCCTTACCGAGTGCGGACTGGCATGAGCTGAGCACAACCATCTCGACTGGCAGATCGAGGTTGTAGATGTCATGGAGGCGCAGGAACCCGTTCTGCGGATTACCGTGCTCATCAACGAGCGATAGCACGACGGATGACAGCTCCGGGTTCGCGGTGTCGAGGAGCCCGTGTGTAGCTATGTGAATGATGCGGTAATTCCGAAGGTCGCTGCTCAGTATCGCTTGGCGGCTCGCGTCAAAGTCCGTTACCTGTATGCTGCCGGGCGGTGCGAGGGCGGCGATGGCCTCGGCCTCTTGGCGTGTACAGGGCAACCGCGGTAGCTCGACGTTCTCAACATCAGACCCCAGGGTAGCCCTGCGCAAGCGCTGTCCGGCGTCCGACTCTGCGATACACGAGTTCGCTGCGTTGGCCGCTGCCCCTCCGCGACCTGCCCTAACGCGCGGGTCCTCTTTATCGAAAACAGGATCGGCGAAGACGGCCACACCACGGGTCGTGCGGACACCGCTGTCGGCCTCCCTGCGCATGATGGCCAGCACCGAAGCCGAAGGCAGGCTGACAATCTCGTGCCCGACGATTAAAGGCGTAGGCACGCTGCGGCCCCGCCGCAGAGCGGAACCAACATCCGGCTGTGCGAGAGCGGCGAAGGGTACGAATTGCAGCGCCCCGTCCGCGACGATAAGGAGGCGTTTGCCTTTGAGCCGGCGGGCAGCAGGACCCAGTAACATACGACCAAGTTTCTCCGCCGCGGCTGGATAAGCAGCGTCAGCCTTACCCACGCGCGTGAGCCTAATAGACTCCGTATCAAAAGGTTCCTTGGTCCGCGCCGTAACAAGTTTGAAGAAGTGCTTAGCCGCCGCCTCTACTGTCACGCGGCTCGGCAGCTTAAAACTTATCTTCGAGTCCCGGGTGACCGCCCAGCCGTAGCTCGTCTCGTCTCCGAGCGAATATTCGAGCAGAAGTGTGTTGGGGTCGAGTTGCCGTTGCACCTCTTTGATGTTCAACGGGCTCGGCTGGGTCAGGGCGGCGTACTGCGGGCTTGACCTTCTAATCTTAGCCCTAACCTGCTCCAGCTCTCTAAGTAACTCGGTAATCTCTTTTGAAATCGTCTCGAGCGTCTCTTCGTCGCGAGATCCGTTCAACAACTCAATGCGCCGCCGCGCCTTCGCGTTCAGTAATTCCCGTAGCGAGCCCTCGCGGCGAGAGAGTTCCGGGTCAACGCGGCCGGCCTTAACGCGCCCCTCGTTAAGTACTTCCAGAAGTGAGCGCGCGCGCTTCCGCTCGCTCACCCGGAAAGCCTCTGCGTCGAAATCGCCCCGCGGAGCCTCGGCGTGCATGCGCATCAACACATCAATGTAGTGCTCATAGTAGCGTTGAGCCGTAGCGAAATAGCTGGCGCGGGACTCCTCGGTCCCGATTCGCGTTCGCACTTCTTCGATCAAGTCACAGGCCGCCGTCGCGTGCAGGCGCGCCTTCGCCAGCTCACCGCGCTTCAAAGCAAGACGGGATAAGCCGTAAAGCGCCGAGGCTTCGCTACTCGCGTCCTTAATGTCGCGCGCTATCGCTAACGCCTGCGCGTGGGAAACGCCCGCCGCTTCATACTCCCCCGTTTCCAGGAAGGTGTTACCCATGTTGCTCAGGCTGCGCGCCTCACCCCTCCTGTCTTTGACCTCACGGGTGATACGAAGCGCCTCTCTGAAGTTCTCCAGCGCTCTTGCGAACTCGCGTTGCAGGCGATACATCTCGCCGATGTTTAAGATTGTTGCCCCTTCGTAATTACGATTTCCGACCTCGCGCATGAGCACGAGGGACTGCTCGTAGAAGCGGCGCGCCGCGTCGGCATCACCCATGTCCGTGTGTACGTTGCCGAGGTTGGCGAGCGTGATGGCTTCGCCGAGTCTGTTGCCGAGGTCACGCCTGACGGCGCGTGTCTGCTCAAAGAGCTCCAGCGCTCTCTCCAGTTCTCCCTGAGCCCAGTAGATGAGCCCCATATTGTTGAGCACGTTGGCTTCGGACTGGCGGTCTTTAAATTCGCGGCTGATGGCTAGCGCCTGATTCTGTTCGGCGAGGGCGCGGCCATAGTCGCTCAGGTGCCAGTAGATGACGCCAAGGTTGGTTCGTACAGTCCCCTCGCCCTTCCGGTCTCCGATAGTGCGTATAATCTGTAGGGCGTGCTCGTAGTTTCTACGCGCTGCCTCATATTGCCCTAAGCTCATGAAGACGTTGCCGAGGTTGCTCAGTGCCGCGCGCTCGCCGAGCGTGTCACCCAACTCACGTCTGAGCTCGAGAGCCTGCTCGAAGTTGGCTTGGGCTTTCTCGTACTGACTCATCGCGAGGAGTGATAACCCAATATTGCTATGCGAGTCGGCCACGACTCGCTTGTCGCCAAGGTCACGGCCGATAGCCTTGCCTGCTTCGAAGAACTTTATAGCCGCAGTGTGCTGCTGCCCGAGATAATGAGTTAAGCCGATGTTGTTAAGGGTAGTCGCTTCGCCGCTACGGTCGCCCAGCTCGCGCCGGATTTGAAGGCCGAGGTTAAGCGCCTCACGCGCCTTCTCCTGTTGACCGCCGCTGGCATAGATGAGGGCCAGGCTTTTCAGGATATCGGCTTCGCCCCCGCGGTCACCGCTGGCGCGTGCAAGCGCCTGTGCGCGCGTCAGCTTTGCGAGGGCGTCTTCGAAGTGACCCTGCCTCGACAAGACGCCACCGAGGTTACTAAGTGTGTCTGATTCGCCGAGGGCGTCGCTCGCCTCGCCCCACAGTTTCAACGCGCGTTCGTATAATTCCCGTGCCCTATTAGAGTTGCCGAGTAAGGCGTTGACTGTACCTGCGCTGTTGAGAGCTCGGGCCTCCCATTGTGGCTCCCCCGCGCGGCCAAACTCTGCGCTCGCCTCCTCAAACTTTTGCGCGGAACGCTCGTAAGCAGCCTTCTCGCCGACCAACTGCTCCCCCCGCGCTTCCATGAAGAGCCGCTCACCGAGGATTCTCTTTTTATCCTTAGCACCCGCCGATGCGAATTTTTGGAGAGATATCTTGTAACTCCCCTCTTTCGCCTCCTTAGACTTCGCGCTGACCTCAAGGATGTACTCACCGCCCGCAGGCGACTCCCAGGACAGTTCTTCGACCCCCACGACTTTGCTGAAGGCGTTCATTACCGCCAGTGTCCCACCAGCAGATGCCCGTAAGCTCAAAGTTGCGTCGATACCCAACTGTTCTACTGTCACTCTCAGCAGTTGGCCCGAAGTGGATGTGATGCGGTAGCCGTGTGTCTGGCCGCCAGCCAGCTTCACGAAACGCGGCTCTCCCGGCTCAAGGATACCCGCGTCTTGGGTTTGGAAAGTTGGACCATTGCGTGGTGACGCCCAGTCCCTTCCGAGCCCGACTCGGGCTCCCTGTAATTGAGTGCCGAGCAACGCGACTACAAGGCAAACGATTCTTGAGACGTGTGCGGCCTTCGTAGGGCAGGGTGAGGGACGTGTGTTAGGCATTGAGGCCCCTTCCATCGCGCGGCGGTCTTAACGTCGTGAGACGGCGACTCGTCCATACCAAGCGAGTCAAGCCATCCCCGAATTACGGAGAATGTACCCGCGCGCGAGCATTGTGGCATTTACGTAAACCGGAGTGCAAAAATATTTGCTTGGGGCAGACGTTAAGCGGCACCGCGATGATCGTCCTAGTATTGGAAGTGAAGGGATTTCGTGAGTTGCTCTTAAGAGCCTAAGCCTTTGTTAGGCAAGGCTGGCGGCGTCCGGTTCTCGGTTGAGGAAGTCTAGGTTATGCCAGCACACAAAAACCGGAATTGTCGATGAGGTTTTATCGGCGTTGGGGTGTAGGCGGCGACTTACTGACACGCGGAGAGTTCTAAGGTAGCCACTGTACATCGCGCAACAGTGGTATACATCTGACCCGCGCCATTATGGGTTCAAGTACGTCTCCATTGTGAACCCACGGCCTAGGATCTAGAAACACATAAAATTCGCTGTGTTATATAAAATCCCGCCGCCTTAACTTCACAGCCACCTGCGCACGGCGAGGCAGTACTCCGCATACGCCTCGCCGTGCGTTCTGGATAGGAATTCCTCTTCGAGGCGCACCTGAATCTGGATGAGCACGACGCCCAAGGCCAGCACCGCCAGCGTGACGGCGTTCGGTATCACGAGGAACAGCCCGAGCAGCGTGAGCATCATCCCGAGGAAGATGGGATTTCGGGAGAGGCCGAAGACGCCTTTTCGCACCAGCGGCGTCCGCCGCTCCTCGTCGATCCCGATGCGCCACGACTCGCCCATCTGCGCCTGCGCCACGACTGTCCACGCGAGTGAAAAGAGTAGGAGGATGCCCCCTGCCGCCCGGAGCCATCGGCGTTCGAGCCAGGTGATGGGTGTCAGGTACTGATAAAGCTGCTCCGAAATAGAATACATGGCCACCGCGGCTACCACGACGGCGAACAGGAGCTTGAAGACCCGCCCGATGTAGTCGTGCGCGTTGTCGGTGCCCTTGAAGACGAGTGGGTTAACACCCGTCCTTTTCCAGACGACGAAGGAGCGCCAGAAG
>JBEVJD010000418.1:0-10822 GCA_040510435.1 Pyrinomonadaceae bacterium
CGGGCGGGGGCAGCTCGCGCGCGGGGGTGGCGGCCGACTCGGGCGTCACGGCCGACTCGGCCGACGGAGGCGCGGCGGCGGGCGGCGGCGCCTCGGCCGCCACGACCTGCCGGCGCGACGCGGAGCCGGCGCAGGCGGCCGAGAGCGCGCACGCCGACGCGACGCAGAGGCTGAGTGCGGGCGCGAAGGTTCTGCTCGACATCATTTTGGCCTGGGTATGAATGTTGGGGGTTGCGGGCCCGCGGGTCGTCCCCACAACACGGGGACGACCCGCGGCCTTCGTCAGTGCCGTGCGCGCACGGCAACTCGGAGTCACAGCGACTTCAGGAACGCTATGACATTATTCTTCTGTGCGGCGGTCAGCGCGTTGAAGGCGTTGCGGGTCGAGGTGGCCTGCCCCGCGTGGCGCTGTATCGCCTCGTTGAAGGTGAACGACAGCCCGTCGTGCATCAGCAGCGGGCGCGTGCGCACGCCCCAGAGCGGCGGCGTCCGCACCATGTTGCGCGTCGCGGCGCCGCCGTTCTGGACGATGCCGTCGCCGGTGCCGATGTTGTGCAGCAGGAAGTCGCCGAAGGGGCGGATGCGCTCGTCGCCCAGCACGGCCGGGACGGTGAACGCCCCGCCGTTGATGAGCGTGCCGGCCGGCGCCGTGACTATCGAGGGCGTGTGGCAGTGCGCGCAGCCGATTTGCGTGAACAGCGTCTGGCCGCTCTGCGCGGCGGCCGTGATCGTGCCGCGGCCGGGGGCGCGCGTCGCCCGCATGAAGTTGGCGAAGGCTTCGACATCGAGGCCGTCGTCCTCGGGGTCGGCCACCGTGTCGAAGGCCGCGACCGACTGGCCGAGCGAGTTGTTCTCGACCGTGCCGCCGTTGCCATCGAACGGGTTGGTGATGCCCATCTCGTTCAGGTAGGCGTCGCCGGAGAACGAGACGAGGCTCGCGTGCTGGTTCTTCCAGCCGAAGCGGCCGATGCGGAGCGCGCCGTTGGCCTCCTCGACGGGCACGTTGATGATTGTGCCGCGGAACTCGGCGGGCTGCTCGTCGCGGATGGCGGTCAGCGTGCCGTTCGCGATGGCCTCGACGAAGCCGTCGCCAATAAGGTTCAGGCTGGTGCGGAAGGTGCGTATATTTTCGAGCGGCGCATTGTCGAGCCGCTCCTGGATGGGCGCCGCGATGGCGCGCAGTTGGATCAGCGACGACCCGCCCGGCGGGTTGACAAACGTGCCCGCGGAGTTCAGATGCCCGGCCCTCAGCTCGTTGGTCTGACTAATGCCGCCGGTGTCGGGGCTCTGATGGCACGAGACGCAGCCCACGTCGTTGTAGGTGGGCCCGAGGCCGTCATCAACCGTCTCTCTCTCCTCGAAGATGAACTTGTTGTCTTCGAACGAGCGGTTGGGGACGGGCGGCCCCCCGACGCACTCGTCGATGGGCGTCCCCCGGTTCCCCAGCCCGTTGAAGAGGTCGTCGGTGAGAACGTTCAGGTCGGTGGTCGGCGCCTCCTGGATGGTCTGGCTCTCGACCGCAGACCTCGAAGCGGACGCGAGCGCGAGCGCCATGACGATGAGCGTCACGGCGGACAGTTTCAGGATTTTCATGTCGGTCTCTCCTTTGGCGATTCGGGGGGCACAGGAGTCCCCCGCGGGAAGGTGCGTTGCGGCGCGCGGTGTTGAGAGGGTCGGCCGCGCGCCTCGAGTCTACGCCCGTGTGTTCGCCCTGGAAGGAAGTTCTCTGCCCGCGGGTGCGAGGCGGCGTGGCTCGGCGGCGAAGGGGCGTCGGCCGAGAGCCGCGCGTCTGAGGGGTCTTCGGGAGGCGGCCGGGCGGCCGCGGGTGACGAGACGACCGGCGTCCCTCAGGCGTACAGGGAAATGCGCCCGAAAGATGCCGGCACGCTGGCCGCTGGCGCCGCTCTCGAAAAGCTCTGCGGAGGCAAAGAAGGTTTGACTGCGCGTGGCGCAGCCGATGGTGTCTGTAGCCGGTGAGCTGTAGCCGGTCGAAACTCGTGGTGAGAGGTCGGGCAAGTGACTTGGGGCAGGAGCGTCCGGCTAACGTTGCGCGGGAAGCCTAATCCCGCCGCGCGCCGTTGTCAACATTTTTCAGTAGACAGTAGACAGTAGACAGTAGAAAAGAGAGGCGGCGCGCCGTAGCCTTCAGGCCGGGCGCGCCGCGTTGTCTTCCTACTGACTACTGACTACTGTCTACTGTACGGTGGCGGGCAGGAGCGAGCCGCGGCGGTCGGTGGCGACGCCGCGGCCGTCTTCGATGACGCCGATCATGCCGTGGAAGTGGATGTCGCTGCCCGAGAGGACGAGCAGCACGTCGCCCGCGCGCACGTCCGGGTTCTCGACGGTGAAGCGGACGACCGTCGCGTGGCCGTTCGACGTCTCCAGCGTCTCGAACTCGAAGGTGTCGGCGTCTACGACGATGGTCTGCGAGTTGTTCGTGTAACTGGGTCTCTCTTGCGACATGGATGATTACCTCTTTAAAAATATCCGCTAAAAATTGTCGGGGTGAAAAGCCCTGCCGTAGAGCCCCTGATACGCCCAGCCGAGCACGCGCGCCTCGGCCGTGCACAGCGTCTCCAGCCAGCAGCAGTTTAGATAGATGTCCCGCTCGCGCCGCGACGGAATCTTCTCCGCCTCGTGGACGACCGACGAGTCCTCCGAAGGCTTCAGGCCGTAGGCTTCGGCGATGGCCTCGTTCGTCTGCCGCGCGTCTTCGAGCGCCGCGAGCAGCTCTTTAATCCAGCCGTGGAGCGCCCGTTCGTCGTCGTACTCGACGAGCGCCTGCATGACGCCGACGGCGAGCCTGTCCTCGGCGCGGTTGAAGCCGAAAGGCTCGGCGCTCCCCTTCAACTCCTCCTGCTGGCGCCACTGGAACAGTGCCTCGACCGCGGGGAAACGTACCACCGCGACGCGCTCGTCGTAGTCTAAAAACCACTGGATGACGGCGGAGAGCGACGCGGGCTCGACACGCCCCTGCGCGTCGCGGCGCAAACGCGGCGGCCCCTGCGACTCCTGCGCAGCGCCATGCTGCTCTGCCTTCGTCTCCGGCATCATGAACTCACGACCGGCTCGCCCGCGTCCTGCGGCGCGCCCTCTCTCTGGCGCTTCAGATACTTGCCGAAGTAGCCGTTCCACGGCGGGATGACGACCGAGACCGAACCTTCGGCGCGCGACTGGCAGGAGAGGCGGACGAGCGGGCGCGGCTCGTCGGTCTCGATGTAGCCGAAGAGCGGCATCATCTTGCGCTCGCGCCAGTCGGTCTCCGAGAGTTTCTCCGCGCCGCCGAGCACGCCGACCCAGCACGTCCCGCACGAGGCCGAGCGGCACTGGACGGGGATGGGGCCTTCGTCCACGGTGCAGCGCGCGTCCTGTTCGTGCCAGGGGCGCTTGTCGTTGGCCGCGCCCGTGGCGACCTCCTGCTTGTCGAGCGCGCGGAAGCGGCGGTCGTCGGCGTTCTCGTCCCACACGACCGTCCACTGCCGGTCGGACGTGCGCAGGAAGCCGAAGAGCCCCTGCCCCTCGTCCTTCGCGCGCCCGCGCAAGACCTCGTCGGGGGTGCGCTTCAGGTGCCTGCGGTCGATGAGGACTTCGCCCGGCGACTTCCTGAACTCTTCGATCCCGACCTGCTGCAAACTCATCAGGCCGACGGCGGCGATGGCCGTGGTCACGGACTCGTCCACCTTCCGCTCGGAGGCGACGGCGCGCGCGACCTCGCGCACGACCTCGGCGAGCGCGCGCTCCCCGGGCACCTCGCCCCCCTCGGCGAGGCGCGCGACCGTTCGCTTCACCTCGGGCCAAAAGCGGTGGCCGTAGAGGAACGTGTGCGAGGAATCGAGCTGATCCTTCAGATACCACTTGCCCTGCATCAACAGTTCCTGCGCGAGCCGCGCGGGGTCTTCCGCCGCCTGGAAGGCGCGCAGCAGCGCCAGCGGGTAGAAGTGAAACCAGACCTGCGCCGCGTTCCTGTCCACCTCGTGGATCGCGGGCAGCAGCGTCAACAGCGTCTCGCGCCACGCCTCGTCGTCGTGGCGATTCAGGAAAACTTCCAGCGGCGTCTCTCTCTTACTGCTCATGGCTCTCTATGAAAACCCGTCCGAAAAATGATGAAAACCGAAACGAGGAGTTTACCCGTCTTCGCCCGTGCACACAAATGCAGTAGGCGGATGGCAGTAGGCAGTAGGCAGTTAAGAGCCCCGGAGGGGCGGGATGTTTATAGACACCGGCGTGCTAATTCACCCCGAGCCCCGTCAGGGGCGACATCGACATGCCGCTCCTCCGGAGCTTGGGGGAATTAATAGAATTCTTGAGCTATAAACATCCCGCCCCTCCGGGGCTCTTAACTGCCTCCTGCCATCTGCCTACTACCATCTGCCATCTGCCATCTGCCATCTGTCTACTGATTTCCGCTTACTGCCTACTACTTTTATGCTCATCTCTGATTTCGACTTCGAGTTACCCGAAGAGTTAATCGCACAGCAGCCGCTTGAGCGGCGTGACGCGTCGCGGATGCTGGTCGTCGGACGCGCCGAGAGGTCTTGGCGCGACGGGTCGTTCGCGGAGTTCCCTTCGGAGCTGAGGGAGGGCGACGCCGTCGTCGTCAACAACACGCGCGTCTTCCCCGCGCGGCTCGTCGGGCGGCGCGAGCCGACGGGCGGGCGCGTCGAGTTGCTGCTCGTGCGGCGGCGCGAGGAGTTCGAGGGGGAGGCGTGGGAAGTTCTGGCGAAGCCGGCGCGCAGGCTCGAAGCGGGCGCGCGCGTGACGTTCGGCGACGGCCGGCTCGTGGCCGAGACGCTCGCGGCGACCGAGGACGGCGCGGGGCGCGTCGTGCGCTTCCAGGCGGACGGCGACTTCGCGGCGCTGCTCGAAGAGTTCGGGCGGATGCCCCTGCCGCCATACATCAAGCGCGAAGCTGAAGACCTCGCCGCGGCCGTGGAAGACCGCGAGCGCTACCAGACCGTCTACGCCGCCGCCCCCGGCGCCATCGCCGCGCCGACGGCCGGGCTGCACTTCACCCCGCAGGTCTTCGAGACCTTGCGCGCGCGCGGCGTCCGCACGTGTGAGGTCACGCTCCACGTCGGCTACGGCACCTTCGCGCCCGTGCGCGCCGAAGACCTCGCCGAGCACCGCGTCGCCGCCGAGCGCTTCGAGATAAGCGACGACGCGGCCGAGTTGATTAATAAGACGAAGGAGGGCGGCGGGCGCGTCGTGGCCGTGGGGACGACGACCGTACGCGCGCTCGAATCGGCGGTCGATGAAAGTGGTCGTGTCCGAGCGGGGCGCGGCGAGACGGGCTTGACCATCACGCCCGGCTACCGCTTCCGCGCGGTGGACGCGATGCTGACGAACTTCCACCTGCCGCGCTCGTCGCTGCTCGTCCTCGTGAGCGCCTTCGCCGGCCGCGAACTCGTGCTCAGTGCCTACCGCCACGCCGTCGCCGCACGCTACCGCTTCTACAGCTACGGCGACTGCATGCTCATCGCCTGACGAAAGTGTTGAGTGACAAGTGACGTGTGACGAGCTAGAATTTTGAAGGCCGGTCACTCGTCACCTATCACTTTTCACGACTCTTGTTCGCGTATGGCTGTGCTGAAAAAAATCCGCTCGCGGCTCTTCCCGGGGAACGCGGGCGAGGAGGGTGAGGACGGCGCCGACGGCGCGGGGCAGGGCTTGCGCGCGGCCGCGCAGAGTCGCTACGACGTGCGGCCGCTCACCGTGGCGCAGCTCGACGAGTGCTGGCGCCTCGACCTGCGCTGCTTCGTGGACGGCGAGGCGTACAGCCGCGAGACCTTCGAGTACCTCCTGACCTCGCCCGAGTCGGTCTCGTACCGCGCGGTGACGCCTGACGGGACGATGGTCGGCTTCATCGTCGGCATCGTCGAGCCCGACCGCACGGGGCACGTCACCACGCTCGGCGTCGCCCCCGAGCACCGCCGCCGCGGCATCGCCCAGCGCATGCTGCTCAAGGTCGAAGAGGGCTTCCGCCGCCGCGGCGTCCGCATCACGCGCCTCGAAGTCCGCTCGGTCAACACCGGCGCGCAAGACCTCTACCAGAAACTCGGCTTCGCCGTCACGCAGCGCCTCCCGCGCTACTACTCCAACGGCGGCGACGGCCTCCTGATGATTAAGTCGCTGGTGTAGTCGGCGGGAATTAACCACAGAGACACAGAGGCACGGCTTAAAGACATAAGTCTTCAAAGCCGTGCCTCTGTGTCTCTGTGGTTAAAGCGTTCTTTACTACGCGGCCTGGAGGTTGCGCGAGACGAGTTCGCTCATCTCACGCGTGAGGGCTTCGCGGTCGGCGAAGAGTTCCCAGACGGTGCCGTCGGCCTCGGGCTCGCCCTTGGTCTTGACGCGCTCGGCGAGGCGGAAGCGCTCGGCGGGCGCGGGGTGCGTGTCGTCCTCGGTGGTCTTGCGTTCGAGCGATTCGCGGAAGGCTGTCTCCACATCGCGCTCCGCCTCGCCGCCCTTCGCCGCGGGCAGCTCGTAGAGGTTCTGCAACGCGCGCCGGCCGGCGTTCGCCGCGTTGATCTCGCGCACGGCGAGGTGGTTGAACTCCACGTCGCGGTAGATGACGTGCCGCAAGCCCTCCTCGAAGGCGCGCGCGCCGTAGTTGTAGACGGCGACGCGGTCGGCCAGCATCTCCTGCAAGCGCGTCGCGCCGTGGCTGAGGCGGCGGAAGATGAAGTGGTAGACGCGCAGGAAGTGGAAGGCGAGGTTGTACCAGACGGCCTGCCCCGCCTCGGCCATCGCGTAGGCGAACGTCACCATGTCCTTGTTGACGCGCAGCGCCACCTCGCCGCCCGCCGTGTCGCGGTGGCTGAAGTGCCCGTACTCGTGCGCGAGCACGGCGCGGAAGGCGTTCCGGCTGAAGCCGTTCAGGACGCCGACGCCGAGGATGAGGATGCGCGTCGCCTTGTCCTGCCGCTTCTCGGCGGAGCCGCCGCGCTCGTAGACAGCGAGGTCAGTCCCCGGCGTCACGCGTATCTCGTCCACGGCGCGCGTGCCGACCGCGCCCGCCACCTCGCGCGTCAGCGCCCACAGACCCGGCGCCTCCTCCTCGCGCAGGGGCCGCCCCGGGTCTTCCTCCTCGTGCTTGACGAAGAACGAGCGGATCATCTGGTAGACGGTGATGAGCGCCCCGAAGCCGAGCAGGAGCATCAGCTTGATGGGGATGCGCCCCACCATCGTGAAGGCGTAGAAGACCGCGGCCACCGCCAGCACGACGAGGCAGAGCACCACGGGCAGCGAGATGTAGTAGTAGAAGCCCGCGACGTTGATGAGCCCGCGGTACCAGCGCCGCAGCTTCTCGTGACGCGAGCCCGTCAGCTCTTCGGGGTCGGCCGTGTCCACGGCGCGCAACGTCAAATTCGAGAAGACCTTGCCCAACACGAACAGCAGCATGAGCCCCAGCGCCCACGCCGCCGCCGCGTAGAGCACCCAGTAGACGTAACGCCACACGCGCGCCCGCGAACGCACGCCCGAGTTGAGTAGCTGCTCGGCCACCTCGTCCGGCATCCCGAGCGCCCGCGCCTTCTCGATCTCCGACTCGGCCTTCAGCCAGTCCTCGGCTATCACCGCGCTGATGGCGGCGAAGTAGTGCGTCGGCACCTGGCCGGGGAACTTGCGTTCGAGCGTCCCGACGGCCTGCCGGAAGGCGTCCTCGCGGTCGAGTTCCAGCGCGAGCTGCGCCACGACCGCCGGGTACTCCGTGTCCTCGGACGAGGACAGGCGGTCGGCCTCGATTGCGAGCGCGAGCGCGCGCGTCTTCTCCGCCTTCGACGGCTCCTTGCCGTCCTCATACAGTCCCAGCACCCGCGCGAGGCTGATTAAGTTGTCCGGCGAGCGCTCGACCGCCGCGGCCCGCTCCAGCAGCGGGAGCGCTTCGCCGCGCCGGCCCGCCTCGGCCAGCGCGAGCCCCGTGCGCCTGAGTGCGGGCGAGAACTCGGGCGCGGCCTTCGTCACCTCCGCGTAGAGGCGCGCGGCCTCCTCGAGCTGATTGGCGTTGAAGGCTTGGGTCGCGCGCTTGAAGGTTTCGAGCGACTGCGGCGCGACGGCCTGAAGCTGTTGCCAGATTTTCTGCTCCTTCTGGATGTTGCGCTGCGGCGACTGCGCCTGCGCGAACGCGGCGGCCGGGAGCAGGAGGAGCAGGAAGAGAAATGAGGTCTGGATGTTTCGGGGGCGCATAGGTACGTCCTTTCAGAAAAGAGGTGAGCCCCGCAGCCTCAGTCGAAAGGGAGGCTCGGGGCTCGAAAGAATATCACGCGCGGGCGCGGTTCACCCACCAAAACTTCGCAGAAGGCCGGTGACGAGCATGGCTTCAGGGCGTCGTCGCTCGGGCGGTTAACTCTTCCTCAGCTCGGTGAGCACCTGCTTGGCGACCGACTTGAGCGTGTCGAAGACGCCGTTGCCCTTGGAGGCGATGGCCTCGTGGACGGGCTCGTCCTTGCGGCGGAGTTCGGAGACCATCTCCTCGGCCGGGATGACGTTCGGCAGGTCGCGCTTGTTGAGTTGCAGCACGTAAGGGATTTTCACCAGGTCGTAGCCGTTGGCCTGTAAATTCTCCTCCAGGTTGTAGAGCGATTCGATGTTGGCGTCCATGCGCTCGTCCTGACTGTCGGCGACGAAGACGACACCGTCCACGCCCTTCAGGATGAGCTTGCGCGAGGCGTCGTAGAAGACCTGCCCCGGCACCGTGTAGAGGTGGAAGCGCGTCTTGAAGCCGCGCACCGTCCCCAACTCCAGCGGCATGAAGTCGAAGAAGAGCGTCCGGTCGGTCTCGGTCGCCAGGGAGATGAGCTTGCCCTTGGCCGTCGGCGCGGTCGTGTCGTAGATATATTGCAGGTTGGTCGTCTTCCCGCACAGCCCCGGGCCGTAGTAGACGATCTTGCAGTTGATCTCTCGCGAAGCGTAGTTGATGAAAGTCATGGCACTCCAGGGACAAGTGATGAGTGATAAGTGATAAGTGATGAGAAAGAGGGGGCTTCGTCTTCCCTTCTCATCACTTATCACTCATTACTTTTTACTAACTGAAGAGGCTGTCGATGTCGTCGTCGGTGATCTCGGCGAAGAGCGCCTCCTCGCGGTCGCGGCGCTCGGCCGAGATGCGTTCGAGTTCGTCGAAGAGGGAGGAGAGGTCGCGCGATGCCTGTTTGACGCGCAGCTTGACGAGGCCGAGGCTGGAGCGCTCGTCGAAGACCACGACGAGCAGGACGCGGCCGATGATGCAGATGTGGATGCTCTCGCGCTCGCCCTCGTGCGAGAGCGTGGGGAACTCCTTCTCGCCGATGAGGCGCGCCATCCCGCCCGTGGCGGCAACGTTGCCGGCCGCCAGAGACGCGAGGCTCGTCGTGTCGAGGTCGCCCACGTCGCCGTGCGTCGCGATCTGCTGGCCGTTCTTGTCCACGAGAAAGACGACGCGGGAGAAAGATTCGAGACGCAGCTTGCCCAGGATGACCCTGAGCTGTTGGAACTGCTGCTCGTGCATTATGATAGGCGTGTCTGTCATTCGTACACTGGCTCTCTATCTTGCAGGATGCGGACGTTGGGTGAGCACCGGGGGCGGGAATGCGGGGCGTCCGCCGAAGAGCTTAAATGAAGGTAACAAGGGGCTTGGGTTGTAGGCTCCGGCGGCTTTGGGCGTCCACGGAGACGCCGTCCGCCGGAGTCTCGTTGACACCAAAAGAACTGTAGCATACGGCCAAAGATGACTTCAATAGTTTTTCTTTGCTGGCCGCTGTTTAACTCTCCACGAAGCCCTGCCAATCCCCTTAAATCCTACTTCCCAGTTGATTTAGACCATCTCGTATGTTAAAGTGCGGGAGGTCGGCGGCTTCCCTGTCCCCAAGGGAAGCGTTCTCTGAAAAGCGAGTGCTTCGCATGAGCGATCCAGTCATCAAGGGTGCAAAGAGAAGCTCCTCCCGCCCTGCACCGCACAGCGCTGCCCCGAAGGCTTCGGCCAAGGGTCGCAAGTTGACTACCGAGGCCGCGAAGCCCAAGCCGAAGCGCGAGGCGGCCGCGAAGCCCCCTGTGCGAAAAGCCGCCCCCGCCAAGTCTTCTAACTCCAACAATAAGTCGAACAAGCCGGCGCGCCCGGCCGCCAAACAGGCCGCGGCGGCGAAATCGTCGAAGAAAACGGTCGGGGCCAAGTCCGCGCCGGCCGGCAAAACCGTCGGGAAGGCGCACGCCGCCCCTTCGAAGGCCGCGCCGGCGAAGAAAGCGGCGCCCCCGGCCAAGGCTCAGCCGAGCAAGGGCGCGCCCGTGAAGCCGGCTCCGTCCAAAACGGCTGCGCCGCGCCCCGCGCCCAGACCCGCGCCCGCGCTGCCCCGCCAGCCCTCGCGCGACGAGGCGGCGGCGCTCAAGGCTTTCGAGCGCGCCCACAAAGATTTCACACGCGGCAACTTCACGGCGGCGCGCGAGCACTTCCGCGCCCTCATTGAGCAGCACGCGGGCGTCTCCGAAGTCGCCGCGCGCGCACGCACTTACCTCAACATCGCCGAGACGCGCCTGCGCACGGAGGCGGCGCTGCCGCGCGACCCCGACTCGCTCTACGACCGCGGCGTCATCGAACTCAACCGCGGCGACTTCGTCGCGGCGCAGGAGCTTTTCGAGCGCGCGCTCAAGCGCGACGCCGACGCCGCCGACACGCACTACGCGCTCGCGGCCGCCCGCGCGCGCCTCGGCGCGGTCGAGTCGGCGCTCCAGGCGCTCGAACGCGCGGTTGAGCTCAAACCCGTGCTGCGCGCACGCGCGCAGGGCGATGCCGACCTGGCTTTACTTCGCAACGACCCCGACTTTGAGCGGATCGTCTTTCCCAATTCACGCC
>JBEVJD010000419.1:0-17533 GCA_040510435.1 Pyrinomonadaceae bacterium
CGCGGGCCGGGCTTCAACAACCTCGACCTCGGCCTGTTCCGCAGCTTCCCGCTGGGCGAGTACCTCCGGCTCCAGCTCCGCGTCGAGGCGCTGAACGCCCTGAACCATCCCAACTACGCCAACCCGAACGTGAACATCTCCGACCCGAGCACGTTCGGCTTCATCACCGCGACGACCGGCACCGCGCAGCGCACCATGCGCTTCGCGGCCCGCCTGCAATTCTAGGGCGACTGCGGCGGTGTGGCCCGTTCTGTCTTCGACGGGCCACACCGCTTTTTCGCCTCGGCGGCACACATCCGGGTAAAATAATCCCGATGACACAAGAGTTATCAGATCGCCGTTTCACCCGCCGGGTGAAGCGCGGGGGGCTCGCCTGCGCCGTCGCGTGTCTTCTATATGTGAACTTCGCGGCGACGGTTCACGCGAGGCAGCAGGCCGCGCCACCGCACCTGCGCCGGCAGGGCACGGCGACGCAGTTAATCGTTGACGGCCGGCCCTTCCTCGTCCGCGGCGGCGAGTTGGGCAACTCAAGCTCTTCGAGCCTCGAATACATGCGCCCCGTCTGGCCGAAGCTCGCCGCGTTGAAGCTGAACACGGTCGTCATCCCCGTCTACTGGGAGTTGATCGAGCCGGCCGAGGGGCGTTTCGACTTCCAACTAATTGACGGGCTGATAAAGGAAGCGCGGCAGCACGGGATGCGGCTCGTGCCCCTGTGGTTCGCGTCGTGGAAGAACAGCATGTCGTGCTACGCGCCCGCGTGGGTGAAGACCAACCAGCAGCGCTTCCCGCGCTCGCAGGACAGGGCGGGGCGCGGCATGGAAATCCTCTCGCCCTTCGGCCGCGAGAACATGGAGGCGGACGCGCGCGCCTTCGCCGCCCTGATGCGTCACCTGCGCGAGGTGGACGGGCGCGAGCACACAGTCATCATGGTGCAGGTCGAGAACGAAATCGGGATGATTCCCGACTCGCGCGACCGCAGCCCCGCCGCCGAAAGACTCTTCGACGGGCCGGTGCCGGCCGAGCTGATGTCATACCTTGAGCGGCACAAGGAGACGCTGACGCCCGAGTTGCGCGCGGCGTGGGGCGCCGCCGGTTGGAAGACGCGCGGGACTTGGGAGGAGGTCTTCGGGCGCGGGCCCGGGACGGACGAGATTTTCATGGCGTGGCACTTCGCGCGCTTCACCGACCGCGTGACCGAAGCGGGCAAGGCCGAGTACAAGCTCCCGATGTTCGTCAACGCGGCGCTCATCCGGCCGGGCTACCAGCCGGGGCAGTACCCGAGCGCGGGCCCTCTGCCGCACCTCCTCGACGTTTGGCGCGCGGGCGCGCCGCAGATAGATTTCCTGTCACCCGACATCTACTTCCCGAACTTCATCGAGTGGGCGCGCAAGTATCAACGCTCGGGGAACCCTCTGTTCATCCCCGAGGTCGGGCTCGGGCCGCAGAACTCCGTGCAGGCGCTCTACGCCTTCGGCCAGCATGACGCCATCGGCTTCAGCCCGTTCAGCATCGAGTCGGCCGAGGGGCCGACGGCCGCCCTGCTCACAGCCAGTTATGACCTTGTGACGCAACTGACTCCGCTCATCGTCGAGCAGCAGGGCAAGGGCACGATGGCCGGTCTGCTGATAGAAGGCTCGGAGCCGCAGCGCGTGCCGCAGCAGGTGCGTCTCGGCGGTTACATCCTGAACGTAACGTACGAGCGCCCGCCTTCGGCGCAGACGGCTCAGGCGCTCGAACCCGCCGGGGGGCTGGTCGTCGCCACGGGGCCCGACGAGTTCATCATCGCGGGCACGGGCCTCGTCGTCACCTTCGACGCCGACGCGACGGGCGCACCCCTGGTCGGCATCCTGTCGGCGCAGGAGGGCAGGTATGTGAACGGCCAGTGGACGCCGGGTCGCTGGCTCAACGGCGACCAGACGCACCAGGGCCGGCACATACGTCTGCTCTCGGGCAGGTTCGACATCCAGCGCGTCAAGCTCTACCGTTACCGTTAAGGCTTCGCCGTAATGAAATGAGAAAGACGTACCCGGGGCTTCGACGAATCAGGGCGGCAGGGCTCGTCTGCCTGGCCGCCGTCATCCTGCTGCTTGCCGTCGCGCCAGCGAGGGCCGAGGACGGCTATCGCCTGTGGCTGCGTTACGACCCGCTCCCCGCGCACGTCCTCAAAGGTTATCGCCAGCGCATCAACACCGTCGTCGTCGAGGTCGCCAGCCGCACGCCGACCCTCGACGCCGCCCGCGACGAACTCATCGTCGGCAGCGGGGAAATGCTTCAGGCTCCCGTAAACTATAACACTGCTGTCGAAGGCGACGGCGCCGTCGTCGTGGGCACGACGCAGAGATCGACCATCATCAAGAGGCTCGGCTGGCAGCGGCGACTCGACGCCCTGGGCCCCGAAGGCTTCCTCATCCGCTCGACACGCATCGGCGGGCACAGGGTGACGGTCATCGCGTCGAGCGGCGAGGCGGGCGCGCTCTACGGCGCGTTCCATTTTCTCCGTCTGTTGCAGACCCTCCAGCCGATTAATAATCTGGACATCAGTCAAAAGCCTCGTCTTCAAATCCGCGTGCTCAACCACTGGGACAACCTCGACCGCAGCGTCGAGCGCGGCTACGCAGGCCGCTCGCTGTGGGACTGGGACGCACTGCCAGAGAAGGTTGACCGGCGGCTGCGCGACTACGCGCGCGCCAACGCGTCGGTCGGCATCAACGGCTCGGTGCTCAACAACGTCAACGCCAACTCTAAAAGTCTGAGCGCCGAGTATCTGAAGAAGGCCGCGGCCATTGCGGACACGTTCCGGCCTTACGGCGTGCGCGTCTACCTCTCGGCGCGCTTCTCCTCGCCCATCGAGCTGGACGGTTTGAAGACCGCCGACCCGCTCGACCCGGAAGTCGCGGCGTGGTGGAAGCGGAAGGCCGACGAGATTTACACGCTCATCCCGGACTTCGGCGGCTTCCTCGTCAAGGCCAACAGCGAGGGGCAGCCGGGGCCGCGCACGTACGGGCGCGACCACCTCGACGGCGCGAACATGCTGGCGGCGGCGCTCGCGCCGCACAAAGGCGTCGTCATCTGGCGCGCGTTTGTCTACGACGCCAAGCCCGGCTACGACCGCGCCGCGGCGGCCTACGAACAGTTGCAGCCCTTCGACGGGCGCTTCGCGCCGAACGTGCTGCTGCAAGTCAAGAACGGCGCGATTGACTTCCAGCCGCGCGAGCCCTTCCACCCGCTCTTCGGCGCGACGCCGCGGACGCAGATGATGCTCGAAGCGCAGGTCACGCAGGAGTATCTGGGCTTCTCGAACCACCTCGTCTTCCTCGCGCCGATGTGGCGCGAGGTGCTCGACTCCGACACGCACGCCAAAGGCCCGGGCTCGACCGTGACGAAGGTTTTGGACGGCAGTCTGTTCGGCCAACGCATCACCGGCATGGCGGGCGTCGCCAACACGGGCACCGACCGCAACTGGACGGGGCACCACTTCGCGCAGAGCAACTGGTACGCCTTCGGCCGGCTCGCGTGGAACCCCGACGCGCCCTCGCGGCAGATCGCCGACGAGTGGATCAAGATGACGCTCACGCGCGAGCCCAGGGCCGTGGCCTCCATCACGCGCGTCATGCTCGAATCGCACGAAGCGCTGGTGGATTACATGACGCCGCTCGGGCTGCACCACATCATGTGGGGCGGACACCACTACGGCCCCGCGCCGTGGGAGAATAAGTTCGACCGCGCCGACTGGAACCCCGTCTACTACCACCGCGCGGACGCCCTCGGCCTCGGCTTCGACCGCACGCAGGCGGGCAGCAACGCCGTCGCGCAGTACAGCCCCGTCGTGCGCGCCGTCTTCGCCGACCCGGCCCGCACCCCCGAGAAATATCTGCTCTGGTTCCACCACGTCCCCTGGGACAGAAAGATGCGCTCGGGCCGGACGCTGTGGGACGAGTTAGCGCTCAAGTATCAGCGCGGCGTTGACTGGGTGCGTTCGACTCAAAAGGATTGGGACGCGCTCTCCGGCGTGATTGATGGAGAGCGGCATGCCGCCGTGAAGCGGAAGCTTGAGATACAGGAGCGCGACGCGGTCGCCTGGCGCGACGCCTGCCTGCTCTACTTCCAGACCTTCTCGAAGCGGCCGCTGCCCGCGGGCGTCGAGCCGCCGCGAAAGACGCTCGAAGAGTACAAGGCCATGAGCATCCTGGACGTTGATTCGATGTCTCGTTGATTAAATACTTCGGATGAAAATCACAGACATTAAAGCCACTACCGTCACCGTCCCTCTCGAAGCACCGTTGAGGCACGCGAACGGGTGTCACTGGGGCCGCTTCGTGCGGACTGTGATCGAGGTGGAGACGGACGAGGGGCTCGTCGGTCTCGGCGAGATGGGCGGCGGCGGCGAGTCGGCCGAGGCGGTCTTCCGCGCGATGAGAGCCTACCTCGTCGGCCACGACCCGGCGCGGATGGAGGAGATGCGCTTCCTCATCGCCAACCCGACTGCCTCGCTCTACAACAACCGCACGCAGGTTCTGGCCGCGCTGGAGTTCGCCTGCCTCGACCTGCTCGGACAGAAGTGGGGCGTGCCCGTCTCGGACATCCTCGGCGGGCGCTTGCAGGAGCGCGTGCCCTTCGCCTCCTACCTCTTCTTCCGCTACCCGAACCCGCAGACGGGCGCGGGCGAGGTGAGGACGGCCGAACAACTCGTCGCGCTCGCGCGCGGCCTGAAGGAGCGCCACGGCTTCACCTCGCACAAGCTGAAGGGTGGCGTCTTCCACCCCGACTACGAGCTTGAGTGCTACCGCGCCGTCGCCGAAGATTTGGGCGAAGGCCCTGCGCGCGGCGACAGTTTTCGATTCGACCCGAACGGCGTCTGGTCTGCCGAGCAGGCCATCCGCTTCGGGCAGGCCATCGAAGACCTGCGCAACGACTACCTCGAAGACCCCGTCTACGGCATGGCCGGCATGCGCCGCGTGCGCGAGAAGGTGCGGATGCCTTTGGCGACGAACACCATCGTCGTCAACTTCGAACAGCTCGCGGCCAACGTGTTAGATACGGCCGTCGATGTCGTCCTGCTCGACACGACCTTCTGGGGCGGCATCCGCCAGTGCGTGAAGGCCGCGGGCGTGTGCGAGACGTTCCAACTCGGCGTCGCCGTCCATTCGTCGGGCGAGCTGGGGATTCAACTGGCGACGATGCTGCACCTCGGCGCCGTCATCCCCAACCTCTCGTTCGCGGCCGACGCGCACTACCATCACCTGACCGACGACATCATCGAGGGCGGCCCGTTCAAGTACGAGGGCGGCTCCATCGCCGTGCCGGAGGGGCCGGGGCTCGGCGTGCGGCTCGACCGCGAGAAGCTGGCCGAGTACGCCGAAGCTTACAAACGTCTGGGCGGTTACCCTTATGACCAAGACCCGCTCCGGCCGGGCTGGGCGCCGACCATCCCCAACAACCGCTGGGCCGACCCGAACGACTCGCGCGCGCCGGCCGGCATCAGTTTCTGATTCGTCCGAGTGGAAGGCGAGCTGACAACCGGCAGTCTCGAAAGTCCGCCACGCGGGATAAAAAACATGGCTGAGAACATGACCGACCTGACCGGGCGCGTCGCCGTCGTCGTCGGCGGAACGTCCGGCCTCGGGCGTGCCATCGCTACGGGGCTGGCGCGCGCGGGGGCCAAGACCGTGCCCGCGGGCCGGCGCGGCGAGCTTGTGCGCGAGGTCTGCGAAGAGATAACGCACGGCGGCGGCCGTGCCTTCGCGCAGACCGTGGACGTGGGCGAACGCGACTCGGTGGGCGCGCTGCGCGACGCGGTGTTGGAGAGGTTCGGCTCGGTGGACATTCTCGTCAACGCCGCCGGCCGCACCGCCCGCACGCCCACGGCGGAAGTGTCCGAAGAGGAGTGGGGCGCAATCATGGACACGAATTTGACGGGGATGCTGCGCGCCTGTCAGGCGTTCTACGAGCCTCTGCGGGAGAGCGGCCGCGGGCGCGTCATCAACGTCGCCTCGCTCTCATCCTTCGTGGCCTTTCACGAGGTCGCCGCCTACGGCGCGTCGAAGGCGGGCGTGGTGGCCCTGACGCGCAGCCTCGGGTGCGAGTGGGCGCGCGAGCACGTCAACGTCAACGCCATTGCGCCGGGCGTCTTCCGCACGTCGCTCAACGCGAAGTTCCTCGACGACACAGAGCGCGGGCGCGAGCTTCTGATGCGGACGCCGATGCGCCGCTTCGGCCGCCCCGAGGAGGTTGCCGGCGCCGCGGTCTTCCTCGCCTCCGACGCGGCCTCCTACATCACCGGCCAGACCATCGTCATCGACGGCGGCATGCTCGCCTCGGGCGTCAACTCCTAAGCCCCACGCGGGCCGAGTCTCTGCGCCTGCTGCTGCGCCTTGAGTGCCAGTTCCGTGGCGAGGAAGCAGTGCTCTTGCGACATCGCAGTCTCTGTGCGGTTGAGGATGTCGTTGACCAACTGCTCGCCGTAGGGCAGCTTTACGTCGGCGCAGGCGATGTGGCGTGTCTCTTTCTTGTCCACGAGAAAGAGGTGGTTGCCGCCGGGCCTGCCGGCGATGTCCACGTTCTTGCGGAGTTCGACGTAGCCGTCCGTGCCGAGTACCGTCAGGCGGCCGTCGCCCCAGGTGCTCAGCCCGTCGGGCGTGAACCAATCGACGCGGACGTATCCGGTTCCGCCGTCGCCGCGCAGCATCAGGTCGCCGAAGTCCTCGAAGTCTGGGTACTGCGGGTGATGCAGATTCCCGACCTGCGAGGCGACCACATCGGCTCTGGTCGAGCCCGTGAAGAAGAGGAACTGGTCGGCCTGGTGCGAGCCGATGTCGCAGATGATGCCGCCGAAGCGCCTGCGGTCGAAGAACCACGGCGGGCGCGTCGCCGCGTTCATCCTGTGCGGCCCGAGCCCGATGGTCTGGATGACTTTGCCGATGGCACCGGCCCTGACCAACTCGCCGGCCCTGACGGTCGCCGCGTTCTCGAAGCGCTCGCTGTACATGATTGAGTAGATGCGCCGCGTCTCTCTCTGCACGCGGCGCACCTGTGCGAGTTGTTCGAGCGTGGTGATGCCCGGCTTGTCCGCCATGTAGTCTTTGCCGTGCCGCATCACCTCGACGCCGAGCGGCGCGCGCTCCTCGGGTATCGCGGCGCTGAGGACGAGTTGGATTGAGTCGTCTTCAAGAATCTCTTTCTCACCGCGCGCGAGTCTCGCCTGCGGGTATCGCTTGGCGAAGGCGGCGGCGAGGTCGGGCTCCCTGGCGTAGAAGGAGACGAGCCGGCCGCCGCCCCTCGTCACCGCGGCGATCTGGCCGTGGATGTGGGAGTGGTTGAGGCCGATGGCGGAGAAACGGATGCGCGGCTCCTTCGAGGGCTCCGTCTTCCGCTCCTGTCCGTTCGCGTCCGACCTCTCAAGGGGCAGGGCGGATAGAACGACTCCGGCCGCGGTGGTCATGGAGTCCTTGATGAATCTGCGCCGGTCGTCCCGCGTCCGTCGCATGTCTCTTCCTCCTACATTTAGGCCGAATATTCCGGCGCTTGAGTGCGTAGTGAATGAAAATTAACCACAGAGACACAGAGACACAGCTTTAATCTTTAGCTGTGTTCAAGCTGTGCCTCTGTGTCTCTGTGGTTAATTTTCATCAGGCACGCTCAACTGCGAATCCGTCAAAGGGCTGGCCAGTCCTGACCTCGGTCAATGATATCCTCGACTCGCATATTGTTGAACTCGGCCTGGAAAGGTTTGGGATGAGATGCATGAAGTAACGGGAGACGAACCGCCGCCGACGCGCGTTAGTGTGTTCGAGTCGGACACGCCCGACGTTTACCGGGTCGTGTCTTCTCGTCCCGGGCCGGCGGGGCGTCTGCCCGTCACGGAGCAAGACCTGCTCGAACGGCCGAGCGGCGACCTCTTCGGCTGGACGCAGGACGTGGGGATGGGGTGGAACCCCGCGGAGCTGCGCCGGCCGGAAGTCCTTATCCTCAGCACGCAGGGCGGCATCCGCATGCCCGACGGAAGGCCGCTGGCGCTCGGTTATCACACGGGTCATTACGAGGTCGGGCTGCTGATGCAGGCCGCCGCCGAAGAACTGCGCGAGCAGGGTTGCATCCCTTTCGCGGGCTACTGCACAGACCCCTGCGACGGGCGGACGCAGGGGACGACGGGGATGCTCGACAGCCTCCCTTATCGCAACGACGCGGCGATGGTGTTGCGGCGTCTGATTCGTTCGCTGCCCACGCGGCAGGGCGTGGTCGGCGTGGCGACGTGCGACAAGGGATTGCCGGCGATGTTGATGGCGCTCGCGGGCTCGCCCGACCTGCCGGTCGTACTCGTGCCCGGCGGCGTGACCCTGCCGGCGAGCGACGGCGAGGACGCGGGGCGCGCGCAGGCCATCGGAGCGCGCTTCGCAGCCCGGCAGATCACGCTCGAAGAGGCGGCCGACATCGGCTGTCGCGCCTGCGCGTCGCCGGGGGGCGGCTGCCAGTTCCTCGGGACGGCGGCCACTTCGCAGGTCGTCTCCGAAGCGCTCGGGCTCTCAGTCCCGCACAGCGCGCTCGCGCCTTCGGGGCAGGCCGTGTGGCTCGACGCGGCGCGCAGGACTGCGCGCGCAGTCCTGCGGCAGAAGGAACTCGGCTTGAGCGCCCGCGACATCCTGACCGACGCCTCCGTCCGTAACGCGTTGGCTGTCTACGCGGCCTTCGGCGGCTCGACGAATCTGCTGCTGCACCTGCCCGCGGTGGCGCACGCCGCGGGTTTGAGACGGCCGACGGTCGCAGACTGGGTTGACGTTAACCGCCGCGTGCCGCGGCTCGTGGACGCGCTGCCGAACGGGCCACACCCGACCGTGCGCGTCTTCCTCGCGGGCGGCGTGCCCGAGGTGATGCTACACCTGCGCGGGCTCGGGCTGATTGACGGCGGCGTTCGCACGGCCGTCAGTAAGACTCTGGACGAAGTGTTGGACGACTGGGCTTCGTCGGAGAGGAGACAGAAGTTTCGCGCGCTTCTGACGGAGGCGGAGGGTGTTGACCCTGACGATGTCATCATGCCGCCCACACGAGCACGCGCGCGCGGACTGACGAGCACGATCTGTTACGTCAGGGGGAACCTCGCGCCGGAGGGCGCCATCGTCAAGAGCACGGCCATCGAGCGCTCGTCAATCGGGCCGGACGGCATCTACCGCCTGACGGGGCCGGCGCGCGTCTTCACCACCGAGCGCGCCACCATCGCCGCCATCAAGAGCCGCGGCGAAGACCGCATCAAGGCGGGCGAAGTCGTCGTGCTCATCTGCCGCGGCGCGCTGGGCGCTGGGATGGAGGAGGTCTATCAAATCACCTCGGCGCTCAAGTTCATGCCCTACGCCAACTCGGTCGCGTTGATAACCGATGCGCGCTTCTCGGGCGTCTCAAGCGGCCCCTGCATCGGGCACGTCGGGCCGGAGGCGCTGGCGGGCGGCCCTCTGGGGAAGGTGCTCGACGGCGACCTCATTCGCGTCCGCATAGATACCGTCGGGCTCGAAGGAAGCATCGACCTCGTGAGTGAGTGCGGGCCGGGCGTGTACGAGCCCGTGGACGACGAGCTGGCGCGTCGAACGCCGCGCGCAGACCTGCACGCAGACCCGGCGCTGCCCGCCGACACGCGGCTCTGGGCGGCGTTGCAGCAGGCGAGCGGCGGGCCCTGGGGCGGCAGCGTCTACGACGTTGAGCGCATCGTCAGCGTCCTCGCAGCGGGCGCGCGCGCGTTGGCGTCTGAAGGCGATTGAGCGTGGCTTGTCTTCAGGCGAGTGAGTGCGATAAATAAAAAGACGAATCCGGGCCGGTGCCTCAATGCGTATCAGCAACAGTTGGCATCAAAGGACGCGAGTGGTCGTCAGAATCGGGAGCAGATCAAAAATTACGTGAGATTTTTTATAACTTCGGCAGAGGCATACATCTCTTCGTAGTAATTCCGATTCCCCAGACGTCTCATCAACCCCTTGAAGGAGATAGATCGATGCCAGACACCACAGACGCTAATGCCCCCCAGGACTCTATACCGCAGGCGGGAACTCTCCCGTTCTTCGCGCGCTTCCTCGAAGGCCAGCACGGCGAAGAGGACAGCAGCCTCCAGACAGCCCCGGAGAGGCGGATGACCCTGAAGTACCCCTCCGACCGGGACGAGATAGATTGGCACAACGGCGACGCCTTACAAGCGGCCCCGGAGAAGCGGATGACCTTGAAGTACCCTTCCGACCGGGACGAGATAGACTGGTTCAACGACAGCACCCCCCAGGCGTCCCCGGACAAGAACCGATCATTGAAGTACCCCTCCGACCGAGATGAAGATTGGGACTTGTCCCGCAACTCTTAAACCTACCCCGAAGGTGTCCCGCCGGCCCGCGGCCAGAGGCAGTCCGCCGCGGGCCGGCGCGACAGAACATCACACCCCGACACATGACTTCGAGAGCTTCCCGCGACGCCGTTCTGCTGCTCACGCACAGCGCCGACTTCTACACCGTCGATTTAGTCGCGGAGGCAATCACGCGCAGGGGCGCGCGCCCCTTTCGCCTGAACTCGGAGCGCTTTCCCGCCTCGCTCAAACTCGCGGCCCGACTGGGTAACGACCGCGCCGCGCACATCGTCTGCGACGCGGGCGCGCAGGTCTGCGCCGAAGAGGTGCGTGCCGTCTGGGCGCGCAGGCTCGGGGCGCCGCGGCTCGAAGCCGACCTCGACCAGCGCTTTCGTGAGATGTGCTTGAAGGAGTCCGTCGCCGCGTTCGAAGGATTCCTCGACTCGTTGCACGGCGCGCGCTGGGTCAACGACCTACAGCGGGAGCGCGCGGCCGAGAACAAGCAGCGGCAGCTCCGCGTCGCCGCCGGGGCCGGCCTCCGCATCCCGCGCACGCTCGTCACCAACGACCCCGAAGCGGCCCGCGAGTTCTACGAAGAGACCGAGGGTCAGATGGTGGCGAAGCTCCTCCGGCCGCTCACGGTCAGCATGAACGCCGACACCGACTTCGTCTACACGAGCCGCGTCAGCGCCGAAGACCTCGCACACGCCGAGGCGCTGCGCCACAGCCCGATGGTCTTTCAGGAGTTGATTCCGAAGGAACGTGAGCTGCGCGTCGCATGGGTGGCAGGTGAGTCGTTCACGGGCGCGCTCGACGCGAGCGGCACGTCGCGCGGACAGACCGACTGGCGTCGAGCCGCGCCGGAAGAGTGTCGCTGGCAGACGGCCGAGCTTCCCGACGAAGTCTCGCGCGGCCTGCACACGCTGATGTCGGAGCTGGGGCTCCTCTTCGGCGCGGTCGATCTGATTTGCACCCCTTCGGGCGAGCACGTCTTTCTCGAAGTCAACCCTGCCGGCGAATGGGGCATGCTCGAACGCGACCTGAACCTCCCCATCGCCGACGCCATCGCTAGAGCCCTGTTAAGTGATAAGTGATGAGTGATGAGTGATAAGAAGGAAGTACGGGCCTTGTATCTTCTTATCACTTATCACTCATCACTTATCACTCGCCAACACTTATGACAACAATTCTCATCATCACGCGCAGCGACGACAACGATAGTGTCTCGATGGTCACGCGGGCCGTCGAGCGCAGGGGCGGGCGGGCGATTCGCTTCGACACCGACCGCTACCCGACCGAAGTGCGCCTCACGTCCTACTACGGCGCGGGCGACGAAGAGCGCCTGACGCTCACGAACGGCGAGGGCGAGTTCGACCTGCGCGAGGTCACGGCCGTCTGGCACCGCCGCCTCAACTTCGGGGCGCGGCTCCCACAGACGCTCGACAAGCAACTGCGCCACGCCTCTCTGACCGAGACGCGCGCCGCCGCACAGGGGATGCTCGCCAGCCTCAAGGCGTTCCGCATGGACGCCGTGCAACACATCCGCCACGCCGAGAACAAGCAGCTCCAGTTGCAGGCGGCGCGTGAGTTCGGCCTAGACATCCCGCGCACGCTGACGACCAACGACCCCGCGGCCGTCGTCGCCTTCGCCGAGAGCTGCGGGGAAGGGATGGTGACCAAGATGCTCTCGTCCTTCGCCGTCTACGAAGGCGGGCAGGAGTTGGTCGTCTTCACGAACCCGGTGAGGCCCGAAGACCTCGCAGACCTGACGGGCTTGAGCCTCTGCCCGGCCACTTTTCAGGAGGCGATTCCGAAGGCGCTTGAGCTGCGCGCCACGGTCGTCGGCGACCGCGTGATGACGGCCTCGATTGACTCGCAGTCGTCGGCGCGGGCCGCGAACGACTGGCGGCGCGACGGCCTCCGCATGGTCGAAGACTGGCGGCCTTACGAGCTGCCGCGCGAGGTCGAAGAAAAACTCCTGCGGCTGATGGACTACTTCGCCCTCAACTACGGCGCGGCCGACTTCATCGTCACGCCCGATGGGCGGCACGTCTTTCTCGAAGTCAACCCCGTCGGCGAGTTCTTCTGGCTCGAACGCCATCCCGGCCTGCCCGTCTCCGAAGCCATCGCGGACGTTCTTCTGGGTCGCGCGCCCCGCCGCGAAATCGCCTCGCCCCCGTATTAAACACAGAGACACAGAGGCACAGAGTCACAGCTTTGAAGTCATAAGACGACAAGCTGTGCCGTGTCTCTGTGTTTAATGTCGGCTCGGGCTTTGTGTAAGAAATGTAATGTGAGCGGAATCTGTCTGTTCTATAATGGGCGAAACGCCGTTCAAGCATTACTGGCAAGACCGCGGCCGTGGGTGTGTCGGCACGCGGAGGGGGAGAGTGTAGTGCTTTTCCAACGCCTCTGACCGGAAAGGGGGCCGTATGCACTTCGTGATATTCGCCGCGCCGTGGTTCACCGACAACGCCACACGCTTCATCGAGGCGACGTTGAGCCAGCCGGGCGTGCGCGTCGCCGTCATCAGCCAGGAGCCGCAGGAGTATCTGGCCGGGCACCTGCGCGACCGCATCGTTGGCCACTGGAAGGTCGAAGACATCTTCGACCCCGGTCAACTGTCGCACGCGGCGGGTGTGCTCTCCGGCCACTTCGGCCCCATCCACAGGATGTACGGCGCCTACGAGCAGTTGATGGTTCCGCTGGCCGAGGCGCGCGAGATGCTGGGCGTCGAGGGGATGAGCGCCGAGGCGGCCCACAACTTCCGCGACAAGTCGCGCATGAAGAACGTGCTGCGCGAGGCCGGCGTCCCCTGCGCGCGACACAGACTCGCACACAACGACGCCGAGGGTTGGAGCTTCATCGAAGAGGTCGGCTTCCCGCTCGTCCTCAAGCCGCCCGCGGGGGCCGGGGCGCAGTCCACTTTCCGCGTTGACGACGCCGAGGCGTTCGGCGAGGCTTTAAGAATCTCCGCGCCCTCTCCGGAACAGCCGGTCTTGATCGAAGAGTTCATCACCGGCGAGGAGCACTCGCTCGAAACCATCTCCATCGGCGGGCGCGCGGTGTGGCACTCGCTGACGCACTACTACCCGACGCCTTTGGAGGTGATACGCAACCCCTGGATACAGTGGTGCCTGCTGCTCCCAAGGGAGATTGACGGCCCGCAGTACGCGGACATACGCGAGGCCGGCGCGCGCGCTCTCGACGCGCTCGGCATGGACACGGGGCTCAGCCACATGGAGTGGTTCAGGCGCAGGGACGGGAGCGTCGCCATCTCGGAGGTCGGCGCGCGCCCGCCGGGGGCGCAGATTACCACGCTCGTCTCGCGCGCGCACGACATAGACTTCCTGCACGCGTGGGGGCGCGTCATGGTCTACGGCGAGTTCGACCCGCCCGAGCGCCGCTACGCCGCGGGCGCCGCCTTTCTGCGCGGGCAGGGCAGCGGGCGCGTCGTGGCCATCCACGGGCTCGAACAGGCGGGGCGCGAACTGGGCGACCTCGTGACCGACGTAAAGCTCCCCGAAGTGGGACAGACGCCGACGGGCAGCTACGAGGGCGAGGGCTACGTCCTCCTCCGCCACCCCGAGACCGAAGTCGTTAAAGAAGCCCTGCTCCGTCTCATCAGCATCATCCGCGTCGAGCTGGGGTGAAACGTCGAGGGCGACCGGGTCAGTACCATCCGCGGTAGCGGGTGGGTCTTCGAGACACGCTCCCTCGGTTAACAAAGGCCCGCCCGCTACCGCGGGCGATACTGACCGTTATACAAACGGAGGCGGCATGTACGTCCTGATGATTTCGCCGGGGTATCCGCAGGAGATTCCGTACTTCACGCGCGCGCTGGCGTGCGCGGGGGCGCGCGTCCTCGGCGTGAGCGACCAGCCCGAGAGCGCGTTGCCGCCGGAGGCGAGCCGGCACCTCGCGGCCTACCTGCAAGTCCCGAGTCTCCAGGACGAGGACGCGGTCGTCGAGGCGGTGAGGCACTGGGCTTCGCCCGTGCGCGTGGACAAGGTCGAGTGCCTCTGGGAGCCGGGCATGCTTCTGGCCGCGCGCATACGCGAGGCGCTCGGGGTGGAGGGGATGACCGTCGAGGAGACTGTGCCGTTCCGCGACAAGGATCGGATGAAGCAGGTGCTCAACGCCGCGGGCGTGCGCACGCCGCGACACGCGCGCGCGACCTCGGCCGACGAGTGCAGGGACGCCGCGCGCAGCATCGGCTACCCGCTCATCCTGAAGCCCATCTCGGGCGCGGGCTCGGCCGACACCTACCGCGTGGACGACGCGGCGCAGCTCGAAGAGACTTTACCGCGCCTCGCACACCTGCCCGAGGTCAACGTCGAGGAGTTCATCGAAGGCGAGGAGTTCACCTTCGACACGGTCTGCGTCGGCGGCCGCGTGGCCTACTACAGCGTCACCAAGTACCGCCCGCACCCGCTCATCGCGCGCACTCTCGAATGGGTGAGTCCGCAGATCGTCATGCTGCGCGACGTGGACGTCGACGAGTACGCCGATGGGCGCGAGATGGGGAGGGAGGTCTTGCGCGCGCTCAACTTCGACACGGGCTTCACGCACATGGAGTGGTTCAGGAAGCCGGACGGCGAGGTCGTCTTCGGCGAGATCGCCTGCCGCCCGCCGGGCGCGCGCTCCGTGGACGTGATGAACTACGCGAGCGACACAGACCTCTTCGCGGGCTGGGCCGAGGCGGTCGTGTGCGGGCAGTTCACGCAGGCGGTCGAGCGGCGCTACAACGCCGTCATCATCTACAAGCGCGCGCAAGGGCAGGGACAGATTTACAGGATGGAAGGGCTGGAACACCTGCTCGCTAAGTACGGCGAGCACATCGTCATGATTGACCTGCTCCCCCTCGGCACGCAGCGCCGCAACTGGCGGCAGACGCTCCTCTCGGACGGCTACCTCATCATCCGCCACCCAGACCTCGCGCGCGCCTTGGAGATTGCCGACGCCGTCGGCACAGACCTCCAACTCTACGCCGGCTGAACCTGCCTGAGTTACCATTCGAATGTAACCGGGAGATATTAAACACAGAGGCACAGCTTTGAAGCTAACTCACTTCAAGCTGTGCCTCTGTGTCGCTGTAGTTAGTTTCTCGGCCGAGGCTTTAAGAACGTCCGTCCGCTATCTCCGCCGGGGCTTCGATTTCGGCTTGGGCGCTTCCTGATTCGCCGCGTCGTCGTCGTACTCGTTCTCGAAAGAGAAGACGGCGTTGGGGAAGCGCGTGCGCAGGCTCCTCTGCGCGGCCAGCGTGAGCCTGTTGTTGCCCATGAACACCTTCAGCCCTTTTATCTTCGCCAGCGTTTGAGGCAGCCGGATGCCGCCGTTCGCGTTGACGGACAGCTCTTGAAGGTTCGGCAGATCGCCGACGAAGGAGGGGATTTCGCGGATGTCGTTGTAGTCCAGCGACAGCTTCTTTAACCCGCGCAGCGAGGCGACCTGCGACGGCACGGCGCGGATGCCGTTCCGCCCCAGATCAAGCTCCTCAAGTCCCTGAAGTTTCGCGAGCGCGTTGGGCAGCGGCTTGGCCTGCGCCGGGGTCGCGGGTTCTTCCGCACCCACGTCGCGGCCGTCGAGCGCCCCATACAGTCTCAACACCCGCAGGCTCTGCAACTGCCCGATTGAGCCCGGGAGCGAGACGTTCATGGAGCACCCGTTGCCGTTGTCGATGATCAGCTCTTCCAGTCTCCGCAGCTTCCCGATCTCTTCCGGGAGGTCTTCGAGTTTTTCAAGACAGGCGAGTTCCAGAGCCTTCAGGTTGACCAGCGACCCGAGCCCGGGCGGGAGATGTTTCATCTCGGGGTCTGCGCTCTGGACGGCGAGGCGCCTCACCTTCTCGGGCGTCCGCAACGCCTGCTCCAGGTTATCAAAAACTCCTTCTTCCTGAAGCACGCCGTGCGCCGCGCCCGCGCACGCCAACGTAAGGCAAACGGACAGGAGTCCGGTCGTACACTGAGTCAGAAAATTACCTCTCAAAATGTCTCCTCCATTCATGAATCGAAAAGGGCTCGCCGCGCCGGCTGTAGAGCGTTAACGTCCGACCGTGCGCCCGCCGTCGCTCATTAGAGCGCCGCCGATTCTATCATCCCGGAGGCCGATGGCGTTGAGCCCGGGCACGTCGCCGGGAGCAAGCCCGGTCTTGCCATTTGACGCCACCGCACGTAAGGTTGCCGGAAACGTCGGGGGCTTAGAGTATGCAGATATTTGATGCGCCGGCCGCTTCGGGACTCTTCCTGGTGCGCGACTTCCTCGACCCGCAGGCGTGCGCGGCCGTGAGGGCCGAGGCGCGCGCGGCGGCGGGCCACCCGGCCCCGGTCTACATCCAGGGCGCGGACGGCGTGGTGCACGAGGACGTGCGGAAGACGAGCAGCCTCGAAGTGTCGGCCGCGACCGCCGCGGACGTGGCGCGACGGCTCGGCGACTTGCGAGAGGCCGTCGGGCGTCACTTCGATTTGAGCCTCCGGGGGTGCGAGCCGCCGCAGTTCCTGCGCTACCGGGAAGGGGACTTCTTCGTCAAGCATCAGGACGGCGACACCGACCAGATAGACTTCGACCACCTGCGTGTGCGTAAGGTGTCCGTGGTCGTCTTCCTCAACGGCGGCTCGGACGAAGCGTCGGCGGAGACTTTCGGCGGCGGTGAACTCCTCATCTACCGCGCGAAGGGCGAAGGGCACGCGGGCCCTGTCGTCTTCCCCGTCACGGGCGCCGCGGGTCTGCTCGTCGCGTTCCGCTCCGACACCGTCCACGAGGTCTCGCCCGTCACGCGCGGCGAACGCTTCACCGTCGTCAGTTGGTTCAACTAGAATCACGCCCCGCGCCTCTTCGGTACAATTCCGACACTATTCTGTTGACAGTTCGGCGGGCTCGGCTTAACCTGCATACGCTCGATTCAGGGTACACGCACAACATCCCAGGTAGTAACTGGCGCCAGCATCGCCTCAGCCGGTCTCACGACACATTGCTGTAATCCGCCGGCTCCGCTGTACGCCCTTCGCCCCAGTGACCTCTGCCATTCGACGGCAGGGCTAAGCTCCGGTCTCGCGTGACGCCGCGTCTCTAAGCGCGGCGCGCTTCGGTTTGGACATGCGGCAAGTTTAAGTGCGGCGCAACGTCACGCCCGGCCGTTCGACACCTTTCAGTCCCTCGACACTTTACCGAAACCGTCCACACAGACAGGAGAATGGCCATGAGCGAAAAGGAACAGGACAAGGA
>JBEVJD010000420.1:0-12410 GCA_040510435.1 Pyrinomonadaceae bacterium
CGGGCGCGCCCATCAACGGGCTGACGCCCGTCGGCGTCGCCAGGTTCCGCACGCGCCCCGACAACCGCAACCTGGAGATCGAGGTCGAGAAGGTGAACGTTCCCGCGGGCACCATCCTCAACGCCTTCGTGGACGGCACGAAGGTCGGCGAGCTGATGATCGGGCCGACGCTCGAAGCCGAGTTCGAGCTTGAGGCCGAGCGCGGCCAGTTCGTGCCCAACGTGACGACGGCGACGAAGGTGGTCGTCTCGAACGCGCAGGGGCAGACGCTCCTCTCGGGCGTCTTCAACACGGCGGGGCTCGTCACGCAAGCCGCCAACGACATCGACGCCACGACCTTCTTCGTCGAGCAGCAGTACCGCGACTTCCTCGGCCGCGAGGCCGACGACTCCGGCCTCGGCTACTGGTCGAACGAGATCGCGCAGTGCAACGGCGACGCGGGCTGCCTCCAGCGCTCGCGCGTCAACACCTCGGGCGCCTTCTTCCTCTCCATCGAGTTCCAGCGGACGGGCTACATGCTCTACCTCTTCAACAAGGCCAGCTTCGGCACGATGCCGCGGCGCAACACGTTCCTCGTGGACATGCAGGCGGCGGCGCTGGGCGTCATCGTCGGGCAGCCGAACTGGCAGGAGAAGCTCGCGGCGAACACGACCGCGGTGGCCGAGGCATGGGTCGCGCGCGCCGAGTTCCGGCAGCGCTTCGGCTCGCTCTCGAACGCGCAGTACGTGGAGGCGCTCTTCAACAACGCGGGCGTGGTCGCCACCGACGAGCGCGCGGCGCTCGTGCAGGGCTTGAACTCGGGCGCCGAGACGCGCGCGACCGTGCTGCGTAAGGTGGCCGACAACGCGGATTTCCGGCGCAAGGAACAGAACCCGGCCTTCGTGCTCATGCAGTACTTCGGCTACCTCCACCGCAACCCGGACGAGGGAGCGGACTCCGACCTCTCGGGCTTCAACTTCTGGCTCAAGAAGCTCGAAGACAACGGCGGCGACTTCCACAAGGCCGAGATGGTGCGCGCCTTCATCGAAGCCACCGAGTACCGCGGCCGGTTCGATTGGTAGGGTTAAGTAGACAGTAGTCAGTAGTCAGTAGTCAGTAGAAAGAACAGGCGGCGCGTCTCAGCCTTCAGGCCGGACGCGCCGCTTTGTCTTGCTACTGACTACTGACTACTGTCTACTGACTACTGTCTACTTCCTCATTCCGGCAACACCCACGTCTGCCCTATCTCCGTCAAAGCGACGCGCCACTGCTCAGCGCCCGCGGCGGCGAGGATGCGTTGGCGGGGCTCGTCGGCCGGCTCGCGGCTGAGGCGGAAGGTCGAGTGGTGTATGGGCAGGATGTATTCGGCGCCCATCTCGCGCGCCATGCGCCAGGACTGCTCGGGGTTGGCGTGGACGTAGACGTAAGGGTCGTAGGCGCCGATGGGGAGGATGGCGAGGGTGACGGGCGTCGCGCGCCGCCGCAGCCGCGCGAAGGCGTCGGTGTAGGCCGTGTCGCCGCCGAAGACGAGCGAGCGCCCGCGCTTCTCGACGAGGAAGCCGCCGTAGCCGCGGTGCCTGTCGGTCAACTTGCGCGCGCCCCAGTGGTTAACCTCAACCGCCTCAACCCGCGCGCCGCCTATCTCCGTGGCCTCGCCCCACTTCAACTCGTCCACGCGCGCGAAGCGGCGCACGAGGTCGCCGTTCCCCTCCTGCACGACGGCGTGCGTCGCGCGCGGCAGGCGCCTGAGCGTCCCCAAGTCCGTGTGATCCATGTGCGCGTGCGAGACGAGCACGGCGTCGAGCGGCGGCAGTTCCTTCACGTCCAGCGCCGGCCGCACCAGACGCCTCGGCCCGAGCGTCAGCGCGCCGACGCGCACGCCGACGCGGTGCCGCAGCGCCGGGTCGGTCAGCAGCCACGTCCCGTAAAAGTTAATGAGCACGGTCGCGTGCCCGAGCCACGCCACCGTCAGACGCTCGTCGCTCCACCGGGAAGGCTCCGGCCTGTGCGGCGCGGGCAGCACGGGCACGCGCCGCTCCTCCCAACGCTCCCGCACGAACTTCCCCGCGAACCGCCGCGCGAAACCCGTATAAGTCCTCAACTCCTTGACTGAAACACTCATAATGAGAGTTAGATGCCTGGAAAGCAGTAGACAGTAGCCAGCAGCCAGTAGTCAGTAGAAAAGCCTTCTTTATTGCGAACCCTGCGGTCGTCATCAACAACCTCCGCAGGGCGGAGCCCTACTGTCTATTGACTACTGGCTACTGTCTACTCGCCTGTTGTATCCTCCCCTCCGGCTCCCGTCTTAACCCCGCGTTACCAATCCACGGAGGACTAGAAACGCCATGCGCTTTCGTGCGAAGTGCCTCGCCGGCGCGCTCGCCGCCGCCGCACTCGTCCTACAGGCCGCGCCCGCGGCCGCGCAGCGCCGCGCGTCTGCGGGCTCGCCGGCCGCCGCCCTCAACCGGCTCTTCGAGGAGGAGTGGGAGTGGGCGCTGCGCGAGGCGCCGACCTTCGCCTCCTCGCTCGGCGACCGGCGCTACAACGACCGCTGGCCCGACCGGAGCCTCGCGGCCATCGAGCGCCGGCAGCAGCATCGCCGGCAGACGCTCGCGCGCCTCCAGAGGCTCGACCCCGCGCGGCTCGCCCCCGCAGACCGGCTCAACTACGACCTCTTCCGCAAAGACCTCGAAGACGACATCGAGGAGTTCAAGTTCCGCCTCTACCTCATGCCGGTCAACCAGGGCGGCGGCATCCAGAACGCCGACGAGTTGAGCGACCGCCTGCGCTTCCAGGCCGTCAAGGACTACGACGACTGGCTCGCGCGCCTGCGCGCCTACCCCGCCTACGTCGAGCAGACGATGGAGCTGATGCGCGAGGGCGTGCGCGTGAAAATGCTCTGGCCCAAAGTCACCTTGCAGCGCGTGCCCGGCCAACTCGACCGGCAGTTGGGCGCGCGCACCGAGGAGAGCGGCTTCTACAAACCCTTCCGCAACTTCCCCCCAGACATCCCCGAGGCCGAACGCCAACGCCTCGCGAGCGCCGGGCGTCAGGCGGTCGAGCAGTCGGTCATGCCTGCGCTGCGCCGCCTCCGCGAATACTTCGTCAAAGAGTACCTGCCCGCCTCCTTCGACCACGTCGGCGCATGGCAATGGCCGGGCGGCGCCGAAGGATACGCCTTCCTCGCGCGCCGCTACACGACGACCTCGATGACGCCCGAGCAGATTCACGAGAAGGGACTGAGCGAGGTTGCGCGCATCCGCGCCGAGATGCAGAAGGTGATGACGCAGGTCGGATTCCGCGGCACGCACAAAGAGTTCTTCAAGAAGCTGCGCACCGAAGACCAGTTCTATTACAAGAAGCCCGAGGAGCTGCTCGAAGCCTACCGCGCCGTCTCCAAGCGCATCGACCCGAACCTCGTCAAGGTCTTCAAGACCATCCCGCGCATGCCCTACGGCGTCATCCCCATCCCCGACACGCTCGCGCCCGACACGACGACCGCCTACTACAACCAGCCCGCCGCCGACGGGAGCCGCCCCGGCTACTACTACGTCAACCTCTACAAGCCCGAGACGCGGCCGAAGTGGGAGATGATGGCGCTCAGTCTGCACGAGGCCGTGCCCGGTCACCACTTCCAGATCGCGCGCGCAATGGAGCTGGGCGAGATTCCGAAGTTCCGCCGCTATGGCGGCTACACGGCCTTCGTCGAGGGCTGGGGGCTCTACGCCGAATCACTCGGCGAGGACATGGGGCTCTACGACGACCCCTACTCGAAGTTCGGCCAGCTCACCTACGAGATGTGGCGCGCCGTCCGACTGGTCGTGGACACCGGCATGCACCACATGAAGTGGGACAGGCAGAGGGCGATTGACTACTTCCTCGACAACGCCGCCAAGACCGAGCTGGACGTGACGAACGAGATCGACCGCTACATCACAGACCCCGGCCAGGCGCTCGCCTACAAGATCGGCGAACTCAAGTTCAAGGAGCTGCGCGCCCGCTCGAAGTCCGAACTCGGCGAACACTTCGACGTGCGCGAGTTCCACGACCTCGTCCTCGGCTCCGGCGCCGTCCCGCTCGACGTGCTCGAACGCAACGTGGACGCGTGGCTCGCGGAGTCGAAGAACACCGAGAGTAAGAAGCGGCCCGCCCTCCCGCGCCCGGGGAACCAGTGACGACGGCCGGCACGAACATTCCGGACACGACCACCTTCATCCCCGACCTGCTCTACGTCGGCGGACGTTTCGAGCGCGGCCGTGCGCTCGTGTGCGACGCCGCGGGGCGCGTCGCGGCCGTCGTGCGCCCCGAAGAGTTGTCGCCGCTCGATAGGCGCATCCGGCTCGCGGGCCGCGCGCTGCTGCCCGGCATGGTCAACGCGCACTCGCACGCGTTCCAGCGCGTCATCCGCGGGCGCACCGAGTACCGCGGCGCGTCCGCGGCGGACTCCTTCTGGACGTGGCGCGAGATGATGTACGCGGCCGCCCAACGTCTCACGCCCGAGGACATCTACGACGCGTCGCGGATGGCCTTCATGGAGATGTTGCTGTCGGGCATCACTTCGGTCGGCGAGTTCCACTACCTCCACCGCACGCCCGAGGGCGGCGAGTACGACGACCCGAACCTCTTAGCCCTTGAGGTCGTGCGCGCCGCGCGCGACGTGGGTCTGCGCATCGCCCTGCTGCGCGTCGCCTACGCCCGCGCGGGTTTTCAGAAAGAGCCCGACCCGCGCCAGCGACGCTTCATCGAGCCCGACCCCGCGGTCTTCATCCGTCACGCCGAGTCGCTCGCGCGGGCGCTCGACGCCGACCCGCACGCGTGGCTCGGCGTCGCGCCTCACAGCGTGCGCGCCGTCCCCGTCGAGTACCTGCGAGCGCTCGGCACGTACGCGCATGTGCAACACCTCCCGCTGCACATGCACGTCGCGGAGCAGCCCGCCGAGATCGAGGCGTGCATGGCGGAAACGGGGCGCACGCCCGTCGCGCTGCTCGCGGACGAGGGCGTGCTCTCGCCGCGCTTCACAGGCGTCCACGCCGTCCACGTCACGCCGGAAGAGATAGCGCTGCTGGCTCGGGCGCGTGCGTGCGTGTGCGCGTGCCCGACGACCGAGCGCAACCTCGGCGACGGCGTCGTGCCCGCCGACGCGCTGCTGCGCGCGGGCGTGCGCGTGGCGCTCGGCACCGACAGCCACACGCAGATAGACCTGCTCGAAGACGCGCGCGAGCTTGAGTACCACCTGCGCCTGACGACGCTCCGGCGCAACGTCCTCGCGCACGGCGTCGATGACGAAAGTCGCGCCGAAGGCGAGCAAGAGAGTGCGCCGGATGAAGGGCGCGGGATGTCTGCGCTCGCCGCGCGCCTCTTCGAGTGCGCGACCGTGGCGGGGGCCGAGAGCATCGGCGCGCCCTCCGCCGCGTTCGAGCCCGGAAGCGCCGCGGACTTCTTCACCGTTGACCTCGACGACCCGACGGTCGCCGGAGCCGGCGCCGGAGACCTCCTGCCCGCGATAGTCTTCTCGCTCTCGCGCGCCGCCGTCCGCGAGACGGCCGTCGCCGGCCGCCTCCTCACCGAGTCCGGCCGCCACCCCGCGCAGGACGACATCGTCTCCCGCTTCACCTCGCTCCAACGAAAACTTTGGGGCAATGATAAGTGATGAGTGATAAGGGACTGTTTGAGAAGTCTTCGCCCCGGAGGGACGGGATGTTTATAGCTTACGTCGCTTATTAACCGTTCAAGCTCCGGAGGAGCGGCATGTTTTATGTCGCCCCTGACGGGGCTCCGGGCCCCGGTTAGGACTTTAGGGCTATAAACATGAAGCCCCTCCGCGGCTCCACAAACACGCTCTGACGCACTCCGGAAGTTCTTGTCGCGGCGGCTCGGCGCGTGCTACGCTCGGGGCACAACCAAGGAGTAAAGGGCATGAGATATTTCGCCACACGCATCCCCGCGGCTTTAATCACCTTCGTCCTCGGACTGGCGTCGGCCAACATCGTGGGTGGGGTCTGGGCGGGCTCGTCGGACGAGCGCGCCGTCCTCGCCGTCGAGCGCGAGTACGTCCGCGCGCACGTCGAGCGCGACGTGGCGGCGCTCGACCGCGTTCTGGCCGACGACTTCTCGATGTTCGGCGGGAGGATCAAGAAGGAGCACCGGCTGGCGCTCATCTCGAACCCGCTCTTCGCCATCACCTCGCTCAAGACCGACGACGTGCAGGTGGTCGTCAGCGACGGCCACGCCATCGTGACCGGCACGGCGCGGCTGACGGGGAGCTTCCGCGGGCGCGAGTTCACCTCGCCGCGCTACGGCTACACGCGCCACCTGGACAAGCGCGGCGGCCGCTGGCAGATCGTCTCGTGCGAGTTCACCGTGCCCTGGTGAGCGCGCGCCCCACTCAACCCTAAAGATTTTGTAGAGGCCGCCGGACGCCCGGCGTGACAGCCGCGGCGGACGGCGGCCGTGCGTTTTCGTTGAACCGATGAGCGTCGAAGAGATACTGGCGGAACTCGTGGCGATTGACTCCACCTCGACGCGCCCGAACGTCGAGATCGTCAAGCACCTCGCCGCGCGCGCCGAAGGCTTGGGGCTGTGCGCGCGCCTCTTCCCCTACACCGACGAGCAGGGCGTCAAGAAGCTGCAACTCGTCGCCGTCCACCCGAAAGACTTTGAGGACGGCGGCGAAGTCGAACTCGCCTTAGTCGGGCACACCGACACCGTGCCGTTCGACCCGGCGTGGGCGGAGGCTCTGACGCTGACGGAGCGCGAGGGACGGCTCTACGGGCGCGGCTCGTGCGACACGAAGGGCTTCATCGCGGCGGCGCTGGCGGCGCTGGAAGAGATTGACATCGAGAGTCTCGCGCGGCCCCTCGCGCTCGTGCTGACGGCGGACGAGGAGGTCGGGTGCCTCGGCGCGAAACGGCTCGCCGACGCGAAGCCCTTCCGCGCGCGCGCGGCCGTGGTCGGCGAGCCGACCTCGCTGCGACCCATGCGCGCGGGCAAAGGCTACTGCCTCGCGGAGGTGACGGTGCGTGGCCGCGAGGGGCACAGCGCCTACCCCGCTCTGGGCGCGTCGGCCATCATGCGCGCCGCGCGCCTCGTCACGCGGATCGAGGCGGTCGCCGAAGAGTTGAAGAGACTATCCCACGAAGCGTTCGACCCGCCGCACACGACCGTCAACGTCGGGCTCATCCGCGGCGGCACGGCGAAGAACGTCATCGCGGGCGAGTGCCGCTTCACGCTCGAATGGCGACCCGTGCCGGGTCAGGAGCCCGAGCTGGTCGCAGAGCTGGTGCGCCGCGAGGTCGAACGCCTGCGCGAACGTGACGGAGACTTCGACTGTGAGGTTGTCGTCACGCGCCTCGACGGCGGGGCCGAGACGCGCGCCGACGCGCCGCTCGTCCGCGCGCTCGAAGAGTTAACGGAACGTGAGGCGGGCACCGTCGCCTTCGGCACGGAGGCGCCGCAGTTGGCGGAGCTGGGCGCCGACGCCGTCGTCTTCGGCCCCGGCGACATACGCGTCGCGCACCGCACGGGCGAGTTCGTCCCCGCCGCGGAGTTGCGCGAATGCGCCCGAATCCTCCGCCGCACAATCGAACGCTTTTGCGGGCCGGAGCATCAATAAAACGGTGAACAGTAAGTAGGCAGAAGAGCAGTAGACAGATGGCAGTAGGCAGTTGAAGGCCGTTAGGGCATTCGGGCAGCCCCGGAGGGGCTTGATGTTTATAGCCCGTGAGAATTAATCGACCGCGAGCCCCGTCGGGGGCGACATGTGACATGCCGCTCCTCCGGAGCTTGGCGAAATTATTATTGCCGTCGTCTATAAACATCCCGCCCCTCCGGGGCTTACCGCCTACTGCCTACTGTATTCCGAGACATTCATAGATGTTTTTTTTCCCTTTACGAAGAATCCTCCCGCGGCTGGCGGCGCTGGCGCTGTGCGCGGCGGCGCTGGCGGGCGCAGGCGTCGCGCGGCAGCAGCAGGCGCCGCTGACCAACGCGGAGTTCCTCGCGCTCGTCCGGCAGCTCCCGCAGCAGCCGGGCACGCGCGACCAGCTCATCGCGGAGATACGACGGCGCGGCATCGGCTTCACGCTGACCTCGGGACTGCGCGCCTTCGTCGCCACCAAGAGCGGCAACGACGTGGAGCTGCGGCGCGTGCTCGAAGAGGCCGAGCGCCGCTTCCTCAACCCGTCGGAGGCGAAGCCGCTGCCGCCCGAGGCGGAGACCGCGGCGCTGCTCGAACGCGCGCGCCTCGCCACGCTCGAAGCGACGACGCAGATGCCCGACTTCGTCGTCAAGCAGTTCATCACGCGCTCGCAGGCCGCGGGCACGACGCGCAACTGGCGCGTCTTCGACCGGCTCATCGTCGGCGTCAGCTACCGCCCGAGCGAGGGCGAGAAGTACCGCCTGCTTCAGATCAACGGCGTCACGACGCCGGCCTCGGGCGAGAAGAACGACTACAAGGAGGCGGGCGGGGCCAACTCGACCGGCGAGTTCGTCTCCGTGCTCAAGACGCTCTTCGAGGAGACGAGCCAGGCGGAGTTCAAGCCGCTCGACACCGACACCCTGCGCGGGCGCCGCACCGTCATCTACACCTACGACATCAAGCGCGCCAACTCGCAGTGGCGTCTGGAGACCGAGAGCGCGGCCATCGTCTCGGCGCACCGCGGCAAGCTCTGGGTCGACCGCGAGCGCGCGCGCATCCTCCGCATCGAGTTCGAGTCCTACGACGTGCCCGACACGTTCCCCATCCGCGCCGCAGCCGTAGACCTCGACTACGACTGGGTGACCATCCCCGGCCAGGGCGAGTACCTCCTGCCCTCCCGCTCCGTCAGCGTCCTGACGACCGCGCGCCGCGGCGAGACGTGGCAGTCGCGCAACGAAATCCGCTTCCGCAACTACCAGAAGTTCGGCACCGAGCTGAAGATTCTCGACGACGACTTCATCGACGAGGAAGTGCCGAAGGAGGACGCGCCGCCTCCGCCGAAGCCGCCCGAGAAGAAGCCCTGAGGCGTAAACCGTAAAGCGTAAACCGTGACAAGAGAAACCCGTCTTTCTCTTGTCACGGTTTACGCTTTACGGTTTACGCCTATTCCGCCGTGCGGACGCCGTTCTTGATGAAAGCCAGAGGGGGCGCGTTCGGGTTATCATCCGTTCGTGGACGGAGCGGCGGAGACAAAGGGAGTGGCGTGCGCGGGGCTCTACGAGCGTCTGGTCGGGGACGGCTGGGACGTTCTGGACGAGCCCGTGCGCCGGCTCCACCTGTGCGCGGGCGGCGAGGGGACGTTCGCCGTGCGGCGCGGGGAGGGGCGCGCGGCGCGCGTCGTCGCGCGTCTGCTCGGGCTGCCACGCGGCGGCGAGGCCGTGCCGCTTCTGCTCTCGGTCGAGCCGCACGTCGGCGGCGAGCGGTGGCGGCGCACGTTCGCGGGTCAGGACTTCGTCACCGAACAGAGCGAGCACGCCGCGCGGCTGTTGGCCGAGCGCACGGGGCCGTTCGAGCTGCTGTTCCGTTTGAAGGTTGAGGGGGGCGCGCTCGCGTACACACAGGAGGGCGCGTTTTTACGCGTGAGGAGTTTGAGGGTGATGCTGCCGCGTCTGCTGGCGCCGCGGGTCGAGGCGTGGGAGCGCGCGGACGAGGGTGGGGGCGTGCGCGTCTCGGTGTGCGTGACGGCGCCGCTCTTCGGGCCGCTCATCAGTTACGAAGGTCTGGTCAGGACGAAGGAGGCCGAGGGTTGACGACGGCGCTGTGGCTGCTGGCGATTCAGGGGGCGATTGGCGCCTTCGACACCATTTATTATCACGAGTGGCGCGCGCGTCTGCCGGCGCTCGCAGGGGCGCGCCCGGAGCTGCGGCTGCACGCGGCGCGCGCGCTCATCTACGCCGTGCTGTTCGCGGCGCTGGCGCGCTTCGAGTGGCGCGGCGCGTGGGCTTACGTGCTCGCCTCTCTGCTCGCGGCCGAAATCTTCATCACGCTCCGCGACTTCGTCGTCGAGGATCGCGTGCGCCAGGTCTTGGGCGGCGTCTTCGCGGGCGAACGCACGACGCACACGGTGATGGCCATCATCTACGGCGCGATGCTCGGGAACCTGCTCCCGGCGCTCGACGCGTGGCGGCAGCAGGCGACGGCGCTCGCGCCGCACACGCAGGCCGTGCCGGCGGAGCTGGTCTGGGTGTTGACGTTGATGTCCGTGGGCGTCGCGCTCTCCGGTTTGCGCGACGCTTACGCGGCGCTGGGGCTCCCGGGCGGCGGCTGGCCTTGGCGTACGGAAGGGGTGGAGGCTTGATCGCGCGCCGCGGGTTTCACCGCGCGGCCTTCTGCGCGGCGGGCGCTTACAACATCGCGTGGGGGCTCTACTCGGCGCTCGACCCGCAGTGGCTCTTCCGCTTCTCGGGTCTGCCCCTGCTGAACCACCCGCAAATCTTTGCCTGCCTCGGCATGGTGGTCGGGCTCTACGGGATTATCTATTTCGAGGTGGCGCGTGCGCCTGAGCGCGGCTGGCTGCTCGCCGCCGTCGGCCTCTTAGGTAAAGTACTCGGCCCCATCGGCCTCGCCCAACTCATCTGGAGCGGCGCGTGGCCGCCCTCGACCGTCATCCTCTGCCTCACCAACGACTTCATCTGGTGGATTCCGTTCTCGCTCTACCTCTACGACGCGTGGCCCGAGTTTACTGGAATGATGAAGGCGGAAGGGTGGGGAGGAAGCAGGCGGTAGGCAGGGACACGCCTGCGAAAGGGATGCGCACGCCTGCGCAAGGTATGCGCACGGGTGCGCACGTCTTGCGCAGGCGTGCGCATCTATTGCGCGTCGGTGCGCATCCTTTGCGCAGGCGTGCGCAAGACATGCGCAGGCGCGCGCATCCTTTGCGCAGACATGCGCATGCTTTGCGCAGGCGTGCACATACCTTGCGCAGGCGTGCGCACGTCTTGCGCGTCGATGCGCATGCTTTGCGCAGGCGTGCGAAAGGGATGCGCACCGGTGCGCATCCCTTTCGCAGGCGTGTCCCTGCCTGCCGCCGTCTGCCTACGGCCTACTGCTCCCTCACGAATCCGCCTGCCCCGCGAAGCGGGCGGTGCTGGCGCCGGAGACGTAGGGCGCGTGCTCGGTGAGCGCGTCGTCGATGAGCTTGCGCTGTTCGAGCTCGTGGATGGTGTAGGAGCCGGTGGCGGGGCTGGCGGAGGCCGCGCGGCCGGCGTAGAAGGGGCGCTCGCAACCGGGGAGCAGCCCGGCGAGTCGCGGCTCGACGAACTGCCAGCCGCCGTAGTTCTTCGGCTCCTCCTGACACCAGACGAGCTGCGTCGCCTGCTCGTAGGTGGCGAAAATTTCCCGCAGCGCGCGTTCGGGGAACGGGTAGAACTGCTCCAGCCGAACGATGGCGACGCGGTCGTCCTCCGTCTTCTTGCGCGCCGCCGCGAGGTCGTAGAAGACCTTGCCGCCGCAGACGACGATGCGCCGCACCGCGCCGCGGTCTGTCACCTCCGCGTCGTCGATGACGGGGCGGAAGCCGCCCTGCGTCAGCTCCTCAATCGAGGAGACGGCCGCGGGCAGGCGCAGAAGACTCTTCGGCGTCATCACGACGAGCGGGCGCGCGGCCTGCTGCCTGACCTGACGACGGAGCAGGTGGAAGTACTGCGCGGGCGTCGTCGGGTAGCAGACCTGCATGTTGTTCTCGGCGCAGAGTTGGAGGTAACGTTCGAGCCGCGCGTTCGAGTGCTCCGGCCCCTGCCCCTCGTAGCCGTGCGGGAGCAACAGGACGAGGCGCGAGGGCTGCTGCCACTTGTCCACGCTCGGCGCGATGAAGGTGTCGATGATGACCTGCGCGCCGTTCGAGAAGTCGCCGAACTGCGCCTCCCACGCGACGAGCGCGTCGCGCGCCTCGACCGTGTAGCCGTACTCGAAGCCGACCACGCCCTGCTCCGACAGCGAGCTGTCGAAGACCTCGACGAGCGCGCGCGTCTCGTTACGCAAGGTCATCTCGGAGAGCGGCTTCCACGGCTTGCCCGTCCGCGTGTCGTACATGATGGCGTGGCGGTGCGAGAACGTGCCGCGCCCCGAGTCCTGCCCCGACAGGCGCACGCGCGTGCCCTCCAACCCGAGCGAGCCGAAGGCCATCAGCTCGCCGAAGCCCCAGTCGAGCGGCGCCTGCCCTTCGCCCATCTTGGCGCGGCGCGCGAGCTGGCTCACCATCTTCGGGTTGATGTTGAAGCCCTCGGGGACGACGGCGATGCGGTGCGCGATGTCGCGTATGACCTCGGCCGCGACGCCCGTCTCGACGAGGTCGGAGCCGTCCTCTTCGGGCTCCGCCGGGGGCAGCTCCTTCAAAGGCTCCTTCTGCGCGACGATCTCCCTGGCGCGCGCGTGGCTGCGCTCGTAGCGCTCGACGGCCTCGCGCGTCATCTGCTCGACCTCTTCTTCGGTGAGCACGCCCTCACTCACGAGTCGC
>JBEVJD010000421.1:0-13210 GCA_040510435.1 Pyrinomonadaceae bacterium
CGTCCGGCACAGCCTCCGCGCCGCGCTCGTTATAACGGCGGGCGAGGTCGCTGACCCAGCCCGAGGAGCGCCCGACGCGGCGCGCGGCATGGTTGGCAAGCTCGCCTCCGGAGATGAGGTAGAGGGCGCGCCAACGCACCTTCTCCTGAGGGCGGCGGCAAGCCCGGTAGCGACGGTAGAGTTCATCAGTCGTCAGGTGCGGCTCCAGGGTGATGCGTCGTGGCATTGCCGAGTTCTACTGAATCTCAGACTGTTATGCAAGACGGTATGACTACTGACTACTGACTACTGTCTACTTCTTTCACCCCATCGGCTCGGGGGCGGGCGGCGGCACCTGCTTGTCGAGTTCGGTGAGGGCCGCGCACGCCTTGTAGCCGCCGAAGATGCTGTAGAGCGCGAAGGCGTGGAAGGCGAGCCCGAGCCAGAAGCCTATGAGCAGGCAGACCAGCGCGTCGAGCAGGTAGAGCACCATCCCCACGACGAAGGCCCACGTCTGGCGCTTGCCCGCGAACACGCCGAGGAGCACGAAGAGTCCCGCGGCGATGAGGTCGAAGACGAGGGCGAAGGCTTTGACGCCCCACCCCATCCTCTCGGCGCCCACGTTCGCGATGGCGTCGATCAACTGCGTGACGCCGAGGCTGACGAGGAAGGCCCAGGTGCCGCCCGCGAGCGAGATGAATGAGGTGACGAGCGAGAGCGCGGCGATCCAGTAGAACCAGTTCGCGCCCGACTTCATGCGCTGTTCGAGCTGCTGGCGCTCGACGGAGTCGTATGGTGTCATCTTTTGAGAGTTCCTTTGGGTGAAGTTCGTTAGAGCCGGTCGGGGCCCGTTCAGCGGCCGATCTCGCGCAGCAGCTTCTGGTGGAGCGCGGCGTCGAGCGGCTTGAGGAGAGTGGCCTGCGCCAGCGCCTCGGCGCGGTCGCCGAGTTCGAGGTGGACGGAAGCCAGATTGTAATGCCCCTCGGCCAGGTCGGGGCGCAGGGAGACGGCGCGCTTGTACGCGTCGAGCGCCTTGTAGTAGTTGCCGGCGTAGTAGTAGGCGTCGCCGAGCTTGTTCAAAGCCTCGTACGAGTTCGGCCGGAGCTTGAGTGCCTGCTCGAAGGCGCGGATGGCATCCTGGTTCTTGCCCTGCTTGACCTTGCAGAAGCCGACCTGAATCCACGCGTCGGCGCGCTGCGGGTTCTTGTTGACCGCCGTCTCGAAGTAGCCGAGCGCGCTGTCGTAGTTGCCGAGCCAGAGCGAGTTGAGCCCGTTGCGGTACCACCAGTCGGAGATGGCGTCGGGCTTCTGCGCGTCGCCGACCCGGCGCGCCAGCTCCTCGAAGCTGATGAGGCGTTCGGCCGCGCGCAGGGACGAGAGGCGCGGCGCGCCGAGCGCGAGGTTGATGTTCTGCCCGTTCATCACGCGGATGGTGACGACGCCGACCACCTGACCCTTCATGTTGAAGACGGGGCTGCCCGAGTTGCCGTGCGAGATGGGCGCCGTGATCTGCACGATGCGGCCGAGGCCCGGCACCTCGCGCACGGCCGAGACGATGCCGTCGGCTACAGACCCTTCGAGCCGCAGCGGGTTGCCGATGACGAAGACGCGCTCGCCCTCCTCGGGCGCGGCCGTCGAGGTCTCGACGACGCTCGCACGCTCCGAAGGCATCTCGACGCCGAGCACCGCGAGGTCGCCGTCCTCGTCAAGGCTCGTGAGCCCATTGACCTGATAGGTCTTGCCCTTGCCCTCGAACGTGCGCACCTCCACGCGGTGCGCGCCCTCGACGACGTGCAGGTTCGTCAAGACCTGTCCGGGGCGGATGAAGAAGCCGCTGCCCGTGAGCGCCACCTCGCCCTTCGCGTTGTAGGTAATGACGGAGACGACCGAGGGCTTGACGCGGCGGATGAGTTCGGGGAGCGACTCGACACCTTGCGCGCGCGCCGTCGCGGCGAAGCAGAAGAAAAGGGCGACGAGCGCCAGCCACGGGGGAAGCTTGCGGTTCAACATCTCGGGGGCTTTCTTCTCAAAAAAGGGGTTTGGAGCCTCGGCTTTCACGGCTCCGTCGGGGAGGCTCAAACGGGCGAAACCCAAAACGCTCTCGGCCGCGCCGAAACCGAGCGGCGTTCGGCCATTATGCCGGGATTCGCGCAGATGTCAATAACTTTATGTCAAAATTGTGTCAAGCGCGGTTTTGTTAAGGATTTCGCAGGATGTTGAACGAGAGAGAGCCGCCCCCTTCGGCGGGAGCGGCCCTCTTGTTCGTGCGTCCGAGTGAACGGTCTCGGCTACTTGATGCCCGTGACGACCACGTCGCCGGCCGGCGACTCGCCCTCGGGCTGGAGCGTAATGAGGAGGCCGAAGTCTGTGAGCGCGGTCTCCGACTTAATCTCGGCCTCGTTGCGCTGGCCGGTGTTCACGACCTGCCCCAGCTTCGTGTACTTGCCCTCGGGCGAGACGGCCCAGAGGACGTAGACCTGGCCGGCCGGCGCCTCCTTCATCTCGTGGAAGCGTGCGACGACCTGCGTCGGCCCGTCGCGGCGCGGCGTGATGTTGAAGTTGACGCGCGAGCCCGTCAGCGCGCCGCCGAGTTTGACCTTGACCTCGGTCGTGTCGCCGCGGTCGAAGCCCGGGATGCCCAGCATCGGCGCCGTGAAGGCGGTCGTCGCGCCCGCGGTCGTGGTCGCGGCGACGCGCTCGCCCTCTGCGCCCGACATCGGCACGACGGCTAAGCCCTGCGGCACCGCGCTGCGGAAGGCGTAGGCCACGGTCGGCGTGTAGGTCGTCAGGTTGGCTTCGGGCGAGAGCACGAGCATGAAGCGGTCAAGCGGCGTCTGGAACGACTGCGTCGAGACGCCGTTCGTGAAGGCGACGGGGCCGAGCATGGTGACCTTGCCGAACGGATCGACCGCGTAGAGGGTCATCCCCGCGGCGTCGGCGGGCAGACCTGAGAGGTCGAGCGTGACCATCGTGTGGTCGTTCATGCGCATGACCTTGGCGCGCCCCTTGCCGGTCGAGAAGTTCGGCGCGGTCGTGAAGTCAACCATGACTTCCTTACCCGCAGGGTACTGGACGACCGTCCACGTCCCGTCCGGGTTCTGGACGGCCTGCGCCGTCTGTGTCGTCGTCACGGTCGTCGTCTGGGTCTGCGGCTGTGGCTGCGGCTGTGGTTGCGGCTGGGGTTGGGTCTGCGGCTGCGGTTGTGGCTGCGGCTGCGGCTCCTGTGCGAAAGCGGCGGGCGCGAGGCCGAGCGCCAGCACACCTGTGGCTGCGAAGTTAAGCAAACGTCTACTCATTCAACTATCCCTCCTCTGTCCGTTGGTTAAACATTCATTCGCCCGATGAACGTCCGCCCGATTGGCTAGAACCAAAGAAAAGGGGCAACACCCATGCCGCCAGAGGGAAGTCTATGAGAATCAACACTTTAACCACCCGCAGGCGCTTTTCGCGACCCCTCCGGGCGGTAAGATATGATACAAATTTGTGTACGACCGTACGCTGGGAGGGAGAAGTAGGCGGTCGCACTCGACTTCACCCCGCCATCACGCATCAGGCCGAAAGAAACGGAGGCAGCGAGTTTGACGACTCGCCGCCTCCGTTTTGTTGACGATTGTCCGTTTAAGTCTTCTCGTCTGAACTGCCTACTGCCTACTACTCCTCACTACTCCGCTCAGTACGCGCAAAGCTCCGTGATGGCGCGGTAAACGTCATCGACCTGGGGGAGGATGTGGTCTTCGACTTGGGGGGCGTAGGCGACGAAGGTGTCGAGGGCGGCGACGCGGCGGACGGGCGCGTCGAGGTGCTCGAACAGCTCTTCGGAGACGCGCGCGGCCACTTCGGCGCCGAAGCCGTGTGTGCGCGTGTCCTCGTGCGCGACGATGAGGCGGTTGGTCTTACGGACGCTGGCGGCGATGGCCTCCCAGTCGTAGGGCGCGAGCGTGCGCAGGTCTATGACCTCGACGCTCAAGCCCTGCTGCTGCTCGGCCTGCTTGGCGGCGACGAGCGAGCGCTGGACGAGCGCGCCGTAGGTGACGACGGTCACGTCGCTGCCCTCACGCACCATCTTCGCCTTGCCGAACGGGATGAGTAACCCGTCGGGCGGGTACTGCGACTTGTTATAAGCCTGCCGGTAGAGGTGCTTGTGTTCGAGGAAGAGTACGGGGTCGTCGCAGCGGATGGCCGTGCGCAGCAGGCCGTTGGCGTCGAGCGCGTTCGAAGGGTAGACGACGCGCAGGCCCGGGATGTGCGTGAAGAGGGTGTCGCCCGACTGCGAGTGGTAGACGGCGCCGCCCTTGAGGTAGCCGCCGACGGGGCAGCGGATGACGACCGGGCACTTCCATTCGCCGCCCGAGCGCCAGCGCATCAGCGCCAGCTCGTTCCTGATCTGGTGGTAGGCGGGCCAGATGTAGTCGAAGAACTGTATCTCGACGACGGGCTTCAGGCCGCGCACCGCCATCCCGATGGCGCGGCCGACGATGTTGGCCTCGGCGAGCGGCGAGTTGAAGACGCGCGCCGTGCCGAACTTGCGCTGGAGGTTGGCCGTGACCTTGAAGACGCCGCCCTTGCCCTTCACGCGGTCGAGGTGCTGCTCGCGCGACACGTCGGCCACGTCCTCGCCGAAGACGACGATTGATTCGTCGCGCGCCATCTCCTCGTGCAGGCAGCGGTTGATGAGGTCAACCATCGTGCCCGCGTTCCCCGAAAGCTCCGCGCCCTCCTCGTTGTCGAACTCTTTGGAGGTCGGGTCAACGTCGGGCGAGTAGACGTGTTGCGTGGCCGTGTCGGGCGCGGGCTGCGGGCTGGCGAGCGCGGCGTCGGCGGCCTCGCTGACCTCGCGGTCAACCTCGTCCTTGAGCTTTTGCAGCTCGTCCTGCGTGACGAAGCCCTCCTCGACGAGCAGCGCGCCGAAGCGCTTGACGGGGTCGCGCTCGGCGTCCGTCGTGCGCTCCTCGTCCGGCCGGTAGAGCTTCTCGTCGTCCGAGAGCGAGTGCGAGTAGGGGCGTATGACCTTGGCGTGGACGAGCGCCGGCCCCTTTCTCTGGCGGCAATACTCGACGGCCCGCTTCAGTGTCTCCAGAGACGCGACCGGGTCTGTGCCGTCGCAACGTTCGATGAGCAGGTCGGGGAAGCCTTCGACCAGCCGCGACACGTCGCCGCCCGCGGTCTGCACCTCGACGGGGACGCTGATGGCGTAGCCGTTGTCTTCGATGAGGAAGACGACGGGCAGCTTTAAATTGCTCGCCGTGTTCAGCGCCTCCCAGAACTCGCCCTCGCTCGTCGTGCCGTCGCCGGCCGAGCAGTAGACGACCTCGTCGCCTTTGAAGCCCTCGACCTTCTCTTTAATGCCCTCGACGAGGGTCGCGCGGTAGCTCGCCTCGGCGCACCCGACGGACTGTAGGAACTGCGTGCCCGTGGGCGACGACGACGAGACGATGTTGTACTGCTTGTGCCCCCAGTGCGAGGGCATCTGGCGGCCGTGCGAGCTGGGGTCGGCCTCGGCGCCGACCGCCGCGAGCAGCATCTCCAGCGGCGTGACGCCGAGTTGCAGGCAGAGCGCGCGGTCGCGGTAGTAGGGGAAGAACCAGTCGTAGGCCGACTTGAACGCCAGCCCCGCGGCCGTGAGCACGCCCTCGTGCCCCGCGCCCGAAATCTGGAAGAAGATTTTGTTCTGGTTCTTGAGCTGAATCTCCTTGTCGTCGATCCGCCTCGACAGGTACATCGTCCGGTAGATGCCCACCATCTCTTCGCGGCCCAAGCCCCGGTACTCGCGCGCCTTAATCTCGGTCGCCATCTTGAATGCCCTCTATAAAAATATGGTGCTCTAATCCTCGTCGAACTCGGTCTCGACGGCGAAGCGGTAGTCCTGCGCCATCGAGGGGTGGCCGTGGGCCTGCGCGACCTCGGCGCCGCGCTCGTAGGCGCGGCGGGCGGCGGCGCGGTTGCCGATCTTCAGGTAGGCCGAGGCCAGCATGCCGTAGGCGTTGCCCTCGTCGTCGGCGCGCTGGAGGTAGTCGGCGAGCACCTCGATCATCTCGTCGAAGCGCTCGGCCTTCTCGTACTCCTTCGCCAGCCCGAACATGACCGCCGTGTTGTCGGGGTCGCCTTCGAGCATCAAGCGGAAGATGTCGATTCTGGATGTGGCCATAGCGTAAAACCCGTGAACCGTGAACCGTGAACCGTGACAAGAATGAGAAGCCGGTTTCTAACCTCGTCACGGTTTACAATTCACGGTTTACGTCTACTTCCCTCCGATAATCAACTTCGCAATCGTCTGCAACTGCATGTTCGACGTGCCCTCGTAGATGGCGCCGATCTTGGAGTCGCGCCAGAGCTTCTCGACGGGGTAGTCCTTGACGAAGCCGTAGCCGCCGAACAGCTCAATCGCCTTCGACGACACCTTCTCGGCCACGCGCGAGGAGTAGAGCTTGGCCATCGCCGCCTCCTTGACGAAGGGCAGGCCAGCGTCCTTCATCCGCGCGGCGTTGTAGACCATCAGGCGCGCGGCCTCAAGCTCGGTCGCCATCTCGGCCAGTTGGAACTGGACGCCCTGGAACTGGTTGATGGCCTTGCCGAACTGCTCGCGCTCGGCCGTGTAGCGAAGCGCGTGCTCCAAAGCGCCGCGCGCGATGCCGATCATCTGCGCGCCGATGCCGATGCGCCCCTCGTTCAGCGTCTCGATGGAGACCTTGTAGCCCTTGCCCAACTCGCCGAGCACGTTCTCCTTCGGCACCTTGCAGCCGTCCAGAATGATCTCCGTCGTCGAGGAGGCGCGGATGCCGAGCTTGTTCTCCTTCTTGCCGACCGCGAAACCCTCGAAGCCCTTCTCGACGACGAAGGCCGTGATGCCGCGGTAGCCCGCCTCGGGGTTCGCGTTGGCGAAGACGATGAAGACGCCCGCCTCGATGCCGTTCGTGATCCAGAGCTTCTGCCCGGTCAACTCGTAGTGGTCGCCCTTGTCCACGGCGCGCGTCGCCATCGCGAAGGCGTCGGAGCCCGAGCCCGCCTCGCTCAGGGCGTACGCGCCGATGGTGTCGGAGGCGAGGCGCGGCAGGTACTTCTTCTTCTGCTCAGATGTACCCCAGCGGATGAGCGCGTTGTTGACGAGCGTGTTCTGCACGTCCATCAGGACGCCGACCGAGGGGTCTACGCGCGACAACTCCTCGACGCCGATGATGGCCATGAAGAACGACGCGCCCGTGCCGCCGTACTCCTCGGGCGTCTCGACGCCCATCAGCCCCAGCTCGAAGAGGTGTTTGAGGACTTCTGGCGCCATCTTGGCGTGCTCGTCCATCTCCTCGACGCGGGGGCGTATCTCGCCCTCGGCGAACTCGCGCACGGAGGCGCGGAACATCTGCTCGTCCTCGGAATGAGAGGTCAGGGGGCCGACGGCGTAGCTTTCGGTGGCTGCTGTACTCATGGCTTAATTCTCACAGAAATGAAGTTTGACTTTGTAACACGGTAGCATCGCTCAGACGCGCGCCTTTGGTCAAATGGGCGGGTATTGATTATTTTTTGGTCAATTCGCCTCATCATTAAATTAATTGGGCGAAGGAACAAATATGCTGACGGCACAATCTTTCAATCCTCGTTGATGATGCCGGTCGTGCGCAGCTCGTCGTGGCCGGGGATGTCCGCGGCCTCGACGGTGGAGAGGATTTCGCGGTCGACTTTCGGGAGCGTGACGAGGCGGTTGGCCTGCTTGCTGAGCGTGGCCTCGAAGAGGTTGCGCGCGGCGCGCGCGTTGCCGAACGTCTCGTCGCGCGAGGCCGTGAGCACGCCGAAAACGGACGTGAGTTCCTTCTCCGCCGCTTCCGTCGGTTTGAAGTCGGCCTTCTGGCAGAAGGTCTTGAATATCTTGACGAGCTGTTCGACGCCGTAGTCGTCGAAATGTATGTGCTTGTTGAAGCGCGAGCGCAGACCCGGGTTCGAGTCGAGGAAGTCCTGCATCTTGCCCGTGTAGCCGGCGACGATGACGACGAGGTCGTCGCGGTGATCCTCCATCATCTTGAGGAGCGTCTCGACGGCCTCGCGGCCGAAGTCGTTCTCGCCGCCCGTGGCGAGCGTGTACGCCTCGTCGATGAAGAGGACGCCCCCCAAAGCCTTCGTCGTCACGTCGCGCACCTTCATCGCCGTCTGGCCGACGTAGCCGGCGACGAGGCCGGCGCGGTCGGCCTCGACGAGGTGGCCGCGCCGCAGCACGCCGAGCGTGCGGTAGATTTGCGCGACGAGCCGCGCCACGGTCGTCTTGCCCGTGCCCGGGTTGCCGTAAAAGACGAGGTGGCGCGAGGCCGGAAGGCTTTTGAGACCCTGCTCCTCGCGCAGCTTCTGCACCTTGAGGAAGTTGATGAGCTGGCGCACGTCCGCCTTCACGCGGTCGAGCCCGACGAGCGCGTCCAGTTCCGCCAAAAGCTCTTCGAGCGGGCGCGGCGGCGGCAGCTCCTCCTCGGGCGGTTCGGGTTCGGCCGCGGCCGTCTCGGCTCGATTCTTCGCGTCCGCGTCGCGGCGCGCGCCGTCCAAAGAGCCTTGAGGGCCGCCGGGATAGAGCGTCTGCTTGAACTCTGAGAGGGCGGACGCCTCGGCGGGCGTGACGCGGCCGTCGCTCTTGATGACGAGGTTGGCGAAGTGGAAGAGCGCGCCGCGCGCGCGGTCGGCGAAGTTGGTGCCGTGGCGCGAGTCGTAAGTCTCAAGGTAGGAGACGCTGACCGGCGTGCGGTCGAGCCGCTTGAGCAGGTGCGGCGGCAGGTCGGCCGAGTTGCGCAGGGGGAACGTGTCGGGCGCGGGGGTCAGGTCGAAGAGGCGGCAGACCTCTTCGTAGTAGCGCTGCTTTGTCTCCTCGGAAGTCTCGCGCAGGTCGATGAAGCGCTGCGCGGTCAGCTTCAGGTGGTTGTCGAGCACGGACTGCGCGTCTGGCGCGCCCTCGCCGCGCCAGACCATGCGGATGCTCTCGCCCAGCGGCGCGGCCAGCGCCTGGAACGTCCTCCGCACGCCCGCCGCCAGCCTCTTGTTCTCCTCGTCGAGCAGCACGTGCCTTAGCTCTCCTCCACCTTTTCACTCAACACAGGCGCGGGATTATAACACCGACTCATATCCGCGACTTACGAGTCTCTTGTCTAAGAAACAAGCGGTGGAAAATGAAAGAGCCGCCAGAAATCCCGGCGGCTTCGCTCTCTCTAAATGTGGAAATAAAGGTCTTGATAGCGCGTACGGGACTCGAACCCGTGGTCTCCGCCTTGAGAGGGCGGCGTGTTAGCCGACTACACCAACGCGCCAAAAACGAGGCGATTATAGAGGGCAGACAGTTAGATGGCAAGCGCGTGGTGAGTATTAACAGCAGACGTGGAGGGCGTCAGGCGTGACGCCGGGCACGGCCGTATCGGCGTCGTGGGGGCAGAATGAAGGGCGCGGCGCGGGTCTTTCGGCGGGCGGCGGGGGCGGTGTTATACTCCGGCCGGCACGCCTCTCCGCGTGGACGCGGCGCCTTCGAAAATCGCTCCCCGTCATAAAAGTTTTCATAGGGTCGGACACTTCTAAATGGTACGTAACCTCTTCGTCGAATCCAACGACGCCGCGCACGAACCCACCAGCGACAAGCAGTTACCGACAGACTTCCCGCTAGGGATCGAGGGCTTTACTTACGGCGACCTCCATCGTCCCCGTCGCCTGCGCGCGCTGGCCGAGGCGTTCTACGCGGAGGTCGAAGGCGCGGACGCTGCGCTGCACGCGCGGCTCGCGGAGTACGTCGCCGCGCGCGGCGAGAATCTGAAGGGGACGAAGGCGGAGTCGGAGCTTTTGATCGAGGCCGCGCCGCACCTGTCTCGGTTCGTCGCGCGCCTGTTCGGCGTGGAAGGTGAGCGGGAGCGTTTAGCGGAGAGTATAAGAGCGCAAGACCCCGTGTTCCAGTTCAAGCAGTTCGTGCAGCGGCGCGCGATGAAGAGTGTCCCGGCCGAGCGCGCGGCCGCCGTGGACGTGGAGGCGGCGGACGCGGCGCTCGAACGCTTACGGCACGCGGCGTTCGCGGACACGCTCAAAGACGACCGCGAGCTGGGCGTGGCGCGGATGGCGGCGCGGCTGTTGGAGTGGGAGAAGAACTACCCGAAGGAGGGCGTGCGGCAGGAGGAGTCGTGGTCGGAGGAGCGCGCGCGTGAGGCGGGGGCCGCCGCCGAGCTTTTGCGGGGAACTGAGATCGGGGCGGCGCTCGCGGCGTGGGCGGAAGAGGATGAGAGTGTTGCTGACGGAACCCGGGCTTTCGTGCGCGCGTCGCTGAGGCTTCTGGAGGCATGGGCGGCGGCGCACGCGTTGCGGCCGGAGGCGAGGGAGAGGGTGCGGGGCTGGGTAAGTTTCCGCTTCCCACACCCGCTCAACTACGAGCACCTGGTTCAGCTCGAACGCCCGGAGGCGGACTTGCCCGAGTTGATGCGCGGGCTCGATAAGAATTTGCGACGCCGCGACGGCTTCAAGCTCACCGACAAGCGATACACGCAGCGCGAGGTGCTCGACGAGGTTCACTACTGCCTCTACTGCCACGAGCGCGACAAGGACTCGTGCTCGAAGGGTCTGAAGGAGCGCGACGGGTCGCTGAAGAAGAATCCGCTCGGCATCATCCTGCAAGGCTGCCCGCTCGACGAGAAGATTTCGGAGATGCACGTGCTCCAGCGCGATGGCGACTCCATCGGCGCGCTCGCCATCGTATGCATCGACAACCCGATGTGCCCGGGCACGGGGCACCGCATCTGCAACGACTGCATGAAGTCGTGCATCTTCCAGAAGCAGGAGCCGGTCAACATCCCGCAGGCCGAGACGGGCGTGCTGACGAACGTGCTCGCCCTGCCTTACGGCGTCGAAATCTACGGGCTGCTCACGCGCTGGAACCCTTTGAACGCGAAGCGTCCTTACGCGCTCCCCTATAACGGCAAGAACGTGCTCGTCGTCGGGTTGGGGCCGGCCGGGTACACGCTCGCGCACTTTCTTTTGAACGAAGGCTTCGGCGTTGTCGGCATCGACGGGCTGAAGATCGAGCCGCTGGAAGAGACTTTGACTGGCGGCGGCGGGAGCCGTGTGCCGCGCGCGGTGCGCGAGTACGGAGAGATTACGGCGGAGTTGGACGAGCGCGTGCTCGCGGGCTTCGGCGGCGTGTCGGAGTACGGCATCACGGTGCGCTGGGACAAGAACTTTCTGACGCTCATGCACCTGACGCTCGCGCGGCGCGAACGCTTCCGCTTCTACGGCGGCGTGCGGTTCGGCGGCACGCTCTCGATTGAGGACGCGTGGCAGTTGGGCTTCGACCACATCGCGGTGGCGACGGGCGCGGGCAAGCCCACCCTCGTCTCGATGAAGAACAACCTCATCCGCGGCGTGCGCAAGGCTGCGGACTTTCTGATGGCCTTGCAGTTGACCGGCGCGGCTAAGCACGACTCGACGGCGAACTTGCAGGCGCGCCTGCCCGCGGTCGTCATCGGCGGCGGGCTGACGGCCATCGACACGGCGACGGAGCTGTTCGCCTACTACCCCGTGCAGGTCGAGAAGACTTTGGAGCGCTTCGAGGCGCTCGGCGAAGAGTTCGGCGAAGACGAAGTCTGGAAGCGCTTCGACGCGGAGGAGCGCGCCGTGCTCGAAGAGTACGTCGGGCACGGGCGCGCGGTGCGCGCGGAGCGTGAGCGCGCGGCCGCCGCGGGCGAGGAGCCGGACTTCATTTCGCTCGTGCGCGCGTGGGGCGGCGTCTCCATCGTCTACCGCAAGCGCCTGATGGACTCGCCGGCTTACAGACTTAACCACGAAGAGGTGGCGAAGGCTCTCGAAGAGGGCATCAACTTCATCGAGAACATGTCGCCGGCCGAGGCCGTCCCCGACGAGCACGGCGCCGTCTCTGCGGTCGTCTTCGAGCGCGTGACGCGCGACCCGGCGACCGGCAAGTGGCACGTCAACTGTGAAGACACTCTGCGCGTCCCGGCGCGCACGGTCTGCGTCGCCGCAGGCACGAGCCCGAACACCATCTACGAGCGCGAGCAGCCCGGGACGTTCGCGCTCGACGATTGGAAAGAGTTCTTCGCGCCGCACAGGGTTGAGAAGAACGGCGACGGCAATCACCACCTCGTCCCGGCGGCGAGGGGCGAGCGCGGCTTCTTCACCTCGTACGAGGACGGCGGGCGCTTCATCAGCTACTACGGCGACAACCACCCCGTCTACGCGGGCAACGTCGTCAAGGCGATGGCGTCGGCGAAGGACGGTTTCCCGGAGGTCGTCGCGCTCTTCGCGGAAGAGCTGGCGACGTTGAAAGAAGAAGGACAGGCGGCGCGCGAGGAGTCGTTCGCGCGCCTGGTCGGGACGCTCGACGAGAACCTTGTCGCGCGCGTCGAGCGCGTGGATCGTCTGACCGACACCATCGTCGAGGTCGTCGTGCGCGCGCCGATGCAGGCACGCAAGTTCTACCCCGGCCAGTTCTACCGCTTGCAGAACTACGAGACGGACGCGCCCGTCGTCGAGGGCACGCGGCTCACGATGGAAGGGCTCGCCCTGACCGGCGCGTGGGTGGACAAGGAGGCCGGGCTCTTAAGCCTCATCGTGCTTGAGATGGGCGCGTCGTCGCGCCAGTGCGCGCTGCTGCGGTCGGGGCAGGAGGTCGTCGTGATGGGGCCGACGGGGACGCCGACCGAGATTCCCGAGGGCGAGACGGTGCTGCTCGCGGGCGGCGGACTTGGCAACGCCGTGCTCTTCTCCATCGCGAAGGCCCTGAAGGCGGCGGGCAACCGCGTCGTCTACTTCGCGGGCTACAAGGACGGCAAAGACCTCTTCAAGCGCGAGGAGATAGAGGAGGCGACCGACCTCGTCATCTGGTCGACGGACACCGGCGTCGAGGTCGAGCCGCGCCGCGCGCAGGACAGGCACTTCCGCGGCAACATCGTCCAGGCCATGCTCGCCTACGCCGAAGGGAAGTTCGGCGCGCCGCCCTTCGACCTGAAAGAGGTTGACCGCATCATCGCCATCGGCTCCGACCGCATGATGGCCGCGGTCAAGGCCGCGCGCCACGGCGTGCTCGCGCCGCACCTGAAGCCGGGGCACGTCGGCATCGGCTCCATCAACAGTCCGATGCAGTGCATGATGAAGGAAGTGTGCGCGCAGTGCCTCTGCAAGCACGTCGACCCCGAGACGGGCGCGGAGTCGTTCGTCTTCTCCTGTTTCAATCAGGATCAGCCGCTCGACCTCGTAGACTTCCAGCACCTCAACGCGCGCCTGC
>JBEVJD010000422.1:0-28356 GCA_040510435.1 Pyrinomonadaceae bacterium
GGAGGTTCCCTAAAGTCTGTGTAAGTGGCGATAATCAACCGTTCAGTCTCGAAAGGACAACAAGATTATGCCACCGATTAGACCTGAGTTGCTCGACGAACTGCTCAAAGACTACCAGAAGCCTGAAGACCTACTCGGCCAGGACGGCCTGCTGCAACAGCTCACGAAGGCACTCGTCGAGCGCGCGCTCGACGGCGAACTCACCCACCACCTCGGCTACGAGAAGCACGACTCGGCGGGCGACAACTCCGGCAACTCACGCAACGGCACGACCCCGAAGACACTTCGCGGCAAGCGCGGCCAGGTGCGAGCCCGCATCCCCCGCGGCCACCGCCCGCCGGCGCTACCGCCACGACCCCTACTCGCCCGAAAGCCCGTACCGCTACTTCGTCACGCCTCCCCGGCGCGAACCGCCGGCCCGCCCCCGCTACCGCCGCCCTTAGCCGGGCAGCGGGGCGCCAGTGCGGCCTCGCGTCGGCAGGTCGTGGGGCTGTAGCACAAAGCGCGGCTGTCCCTGTTATGCAGGGGAAGAACAGGGGAAGTGCCCCCTGCTTCGAGCCCCGCGGAAGCCCCGTGAAAGCTTGCGGCGGGCGGGCAACCTCGGGGCGTGGCGAGGTTAGTCAAAACGTTTTGGGATGGGCTTATGCTTCGGCCCGCTTCTTCGCGCCTACTCGGCGTGGGGACGGCTCGGAATCCTGACCGCGCGGCGGGCCGAACCCCTTCAGGAGAAACCGACAGGAAGGTCTGAGATGTCAGAGGAAGAAGTCCCGCTTTGGCTGTACAGTGACGCAGATGACATCGCGATTGGAAGAACTTATCGGCATAGCGACTTGATCGATTTTTATTTGGCGGTCGTTATCACGGCGGATGAGGTTTCTCTCATTATCGTCGATTCCGGTGCGTCAATGAACCCTTTGGGACTGACGCTGGAAGACGTAAAGCGTTGTTCTATTCTCACGCAGCCGCGAAGTATTTTTAAAGATGAGGGTGCCATCAGCGGCTGGGCTGACGACATTGTCAATTCTTTTGCGCCCAACCTAGAGCGTGCCTTAAGGCAGGAGGCGGCATCGCACCTTCTAGCTTTGGCTCGCTTCTACTTAGAGCGGCGCGGGGCGCCGGGGCACACCGGCCAACAAATATTCAATGAGTACCTTAGTAATGTAGGCAGGCGAATGCGGAATTTCCTTTCCCTGGTTGGGCCTCATGGCGAGGTGTCTGGCAATAAAAAATCATTAACCAATCTGGCCCGCCAAGCGTTGCGAACGGCGCCGGAATTCAAGCTCCAACGTGACTATTATGAGCACATCAATTCGTACGCTCTTAAAAACCACCCCCGTCTTGCTTCTAACTCGGGGGAGGCGCTACGTAAGCGATTTGGGAGGCTGGGAATTGATTTGAAGGTATTAATTAGTGAGTCAAATAAATTTAGGGGGCACAGGGTATTAATCAGTAAGAAGCTAGGGAAAGTAATCAGCAAGTCAGGCGGTGGAAAGCTGTAGCCTTTAGGATTCCAACCCAACAGACCTTTTCCGCTGTATAACTTTGCCCGGGGTTTTTGGAAAGCCCCGGGCAAAGTTGTTTTATGCCCTTTTGATAAACCGAGCCGCCGTATCGCTCCGGCGCAGCTCAGTCGAAGCAATCTTCGTCTCACCCGCCGCCTGCGTGTGGGACACCGAAGCCCGTCACGCTGGAGAGCGACCAGCGTGGCGGGCTTCACTTCTTTCAGGCTCGCAGTATTTGCAAAAGTGAAGGCCGCCAGTGTTACGAGCACCGAGCGGCCAGATAGGAACCATTAACGATGAAACTTTACCCCAAGCCCTGCCGCGGCACAACTCCCGCGAGCATACATTTTCCCGAACGCCTTCAGGCAGGCCGGCTGACGTTGGTGCGCAGCACACGCGCGTCAGGGTCGCGCACCTTTCCGAAAGCCTCGGCCTTCGTCATCCTGGGCGACGGCTCCTGCTTCAAATCCTTTGCAACAAAGAAGGCGCGTACGATGAACCGCGAGCCACGACAAGCCCCCGACTACGTCGTCAGCAACGCTTTGATGAGGCTTGTCCGCGACGTACTCTCGCTGCGCCCCGAACATAGGGAACGACTTCGGGCGCGCGGACTGAGTGCTGCCGAGATCGCGCGCAACCGATACGCGAGCGCCCCGTCAACCCGCGCTGAGAGGGAGAGAGCTGCCGAGGCTCTCTCCACTTACCTCGATGCCTTCGACGGCGGCATCCCCGGTTTCCACTTCGCCAGCGGCCGGTGGGAGATGGTCTATTGTGCCCCCGGCTTCCTCATCCCCGCGCGCGACGAGTGCGGCCACATCCAGGCGCTCACGCTTCGCGCCGACGCCCCCCGCGACGGCTTCAAGTACGTCTGGTTAAGCACCAACCCCGAGGTTGAGGACGACCGCGGCCGTCAGAAATATCCGCGCGGCGCATCCTCCGGCGCGCCCGCCCACTTCGCCAACTGCCCCGCGCTCACGTACTCCGAAGAAGTAGTCGTCACGGAGGGCACTCTGAAGGCCGATGTCATCACCGCGCTCTCGGGCCTGCCGGCCGTCGGCGTCGCCGGCGTCAACAGCACCCGCGGCCTTGCTGAAAGACTACGCCTGAATCTCCCGCTACTCCGCCGCGTTACCGTCGCCTTCGACAAGGACGTGTTCGACAAGCCCCACGTCGCCGACGCGCTCGGCCGCCTCATCACGCAGCTCGAAACGGAGCGCTTCACCGTACGCGTGCGTGTGTGGCCCAGTGCCGCGAAGGGTTACGACGATTACCTGCTCTCCCAGATTTCGGCGCGGGAGGTGGCGGCATGACGATGAAGCCACACGTACTCGACTTTACGCCCGACGCCTTCCGCCGCCGCCTCGGATCGGCCGGGGGTGTCCAGGCGGCCGTCGTGCTCGATGACATGGCCGACGGCATCCTTGCCCTCGACTTCGCGCTCACCTTCGCCGGCTTCAGCTATGAGGCGCGGCAACTGACTCTCTCTATCGTGGGGCTGCTCGGCGGCGGAGGTGGTCGGCTCGAAGTCTTCGACAAAGAACTGGCAAAACACCTCGGTTGTTCCGACCGCACGATCCGCCGCTGGCGCAAAGCGCACATCAGGGTGTCTAAGGAAAAAAAGTTCTCGCTCCTCTACATCGAGCAGGGTGAATACACCGGCCGCAAGCGGTATGAGAAGACCGCTTACAGCCTCAACCCCGCGGTCGGCCCGTATCTCGCCGCCGCAGTAGCAGCGGCGCGCGCCTCCGACTTATATGAGGGCGACCGCCGCGGAGCGGTCGAGCGTTCCGCAGATGAGTACTACTGCGACATCCCCGACGCGCCGCCCCGCGCGCGCCAGAGGAAGCCACGGCGCGCGCCGTCGGTCAAGGTTGAGCAGGCTTTCGTCTGTGCGTCCCGGAACGTGGAGAAGGGACGGCAGGCGCTACACGATTTGTCCGACGACTCGCGGGTGGCGCTCCTAGATGGCACGCAGGGCGAGAAGCTGCGACAGATGCTCCTGAAACTCAGTTCGGACATCGCCGAAGTTTTGGCAAGCCTCCCGCAACCCGCTCAAAGCGAAGAAGTTAACAAGGGGTTAGGACATTTTGTCCCAACCCTCTCCGTCGAGCCGCGCGCCGAGGATGTGAGCATTTGGGAGGCGATAGAGCGCCGCGCGGTCGGCGCCCCGCACGTCGTATCCCGCGCGGTGAACCTCCGCCCGCCGTTGACTGAAGAAGATGAGGAAGCGGAAGCCGTACGAGCCGAAGGGTGCGGGAGGCTGTGACTCATGGTGAAGGATGCCGTAGAGAAATTCTTCGACGAGTTCAAGGAGCGCTTTCGCCAGCTCGTCCGCGAGACGGTCGCCGAGGAGTTGGAGCCCCTGCGTGACGTACTGCTCAGGCCCGCGGGCGACGATTCCCCTCCCCCTGTCTCCGAGTTGGTGGACGTGACGGAAGTCGCTCGCCTCCTCGGCGAGGACGTTTCGACGGAAAGAGCGCGGCGGCGGGCGGCCCAGAAGGTCTACGACCTCGCCCGACGTAAACTAATCCCGAGCGTGCGCGTGAGCCCGCGCCGCGTGCGCTTCGACCTGGCGGCCGTCAAGCGCTCCCTGTCTGAATCGCCCGCAGCGCCCGAAAATGCTTGCCACACGTCGCCGCGCCCGTTACGCTCCGCGGCTATAGCTCCACCTATCACACGAAAAGGAGAAAACACGATTGGCAAGCATCAAGAACCGCGGTAAGAACAAGTGGTTCGTGCGCGTCTTTCTTGGCCGCGAGCTGGGCAAGATCAGGTTCCACGACAAGCTCGTCCGCGGCGAAAAGAAAGACGCCAAAGCCTACGCCGACAGGGTTGAGGCGGCGCGCGACAACGGCACGCGCGAAGAGCTGCTCAGCCCTAAGCCGGTTGAAGTCTTAACGCTCGGCGCGTACCTCGACAGGTGGCTCGCGGAGGCCGTCAAGCCGTCCGTCAGGGAGACGACCTATGACGGCTACTCCGGCCTGCTCGACCGATACGTCAGGCCCCCGCTCGGGAAGATGGCTCTCGCGGAGGTCACGCCGCCGGACGTGCAGGCGCTCTACAACTCGATGAAGGCGCGGGGGCTTTCGACCCGCATGATCCAGTACACCCACGCCGTCCTGCGGTCGGCGCTCAAGCAGGCCGTGGGCTGGCAACTCATCACCCTTAACCCGGCCGACTACACAAGGCGGCCGAAGTCTGAATCGGACGAGTTGGAGACGGCGGAGACTGGTAAGATTCGCGTACTCGACGCGGGGCAGACCGAAGCGTTCATCAAGGCCGCGAAGCCCGACCCGATGGGCGCGGCGCTCGTCTTCGCGCTGGCGACGGGGGCGCGTCCCGAAGAGTACCTCGCTCTTCGCTGGTCGGACGTGGACTTCGAAAAGGGCGAAGTACGCATCCAGCGCGTCGTCCAGTGGCGCAGGAAGGACGCCGGCGGGGGCTTTTACTTCCTACCGCCGAAGACGAAGAAGAGCCGGCGGACGCTGCGCGTCTCCGAATCGGTGCTGAAGCTCTTACAGAGTCACCGGCGCGCGCAAATGCTCCGGAGACTCAAGGTGGGGGCGGACTATCAACAGCTCGACCTCGCCTTCGCGTCGAGCACGGGGACGCCCATGCAGCGCCGCAACCTTCACCGCCGGCACATGGTGCCCGTCCTGGAGGCGGCGGGGCTCGACAAGACGCTCTACCTTTACTGCCTGCGTCACACGTTTGCCACGCTGGCGCTCGCGGGCGGCCTCGACCCGAAAGAGGTCTCGATGATGATGGGTCACTCGTCGGTGGCCTTCACCCAGGACAGATACCAGCACGTGCTCCCGTCGATGCGGGAGGCCACGTCTCACAAGCTCGAAAAACTGTTATTCAACAATCGGATTGGCGGCTGAGAACCGCAAGGGTCGGAGGGACGATTTTGAAGGGCTGTTACACTAGAGTTGCACCGACTAAAAACGGGCGCCCGTTGGACGCCCGCAAGTCGTTGATTCTAGTGATGGCCAGGGACGGAGTTGAACCGCCGACACCGCGATTTTCAGTCGCGTGCTCTACCAACTGAGCTACCTGGCCGTAAACCGTTCCGCGCGAACAGAACGCAGAGTATAGGGGGTTTGAAACTGGCCTGTCAAACGTCGCACGGCGGGTTCATTTTTTGTCAAATGCGTCACAAAAAAACGTTGACAATTTTTCGACAAGAGGTATAATCCGACGCGTCTGAGGGTGGTGCCGGTTGCCAAACAGCCGGTGCGTTCCGCGAGGGACAACCAGCCGAAGCCCGAACATCGACAGTGCCCGCCAGTGGCAGCTCGAACGCCGATTGTGCCCCCCACAGCCGCTACCTTCGAGCTGCCACCTTATTTTTGCCCGCAAACAATTAATTCCCGTCAAAATTGAAGTTACGCCCAGTTCGCACGGCAAGGAACCGGCATGTCGCAAGAGCGGGAGGCCGGGTGGCAGGCGACGTTTCAAATGCCGGAGCGGAACTTGAGGAGTTCGTACTGACGCGACGCTTCCTCGACCACCTCGCGCTCGTCGAGCGTCTGTAACTGGCCGTCGCGGAGCACGACACGCCCGTCTATCAGCACGTCGCGCACATCGCGCGCCTCGGCGGCGTAGACGACCGTCGAGACGACTTCGGGGCGCGGCGTCGTGTGCAGCCGCCCGAGTTCGAGGACTGTGATGTCGGCGCGCTTGCCGACTTCGAGGCTCCCAACCTCGCCTTCGAGCCCGAGTGCGCGCGCGCCACCCGCGGTCGCCATGCGCAGCACGCGCGCGGCCGGCAGCGCGTCGGCGCCGCGGCTCACCTTCTGCAAGAGCGCCGCCGAGCGCATCTCCGTGAACATGTCGAGGCGGTTGTTGCACGGCGCGCCGTCCGCGCCGAGCGAGACCGAGACGCCGCGCTCCAACATCTCCGAGACGGGCGCGACGCCCGAGCCCAACTTCATGTTCGACGAGGGGCAGTGCGCGACGTGCGTCCCCTTCGACGCGAGCAGCCCGACTTCCGACTCGTCCAGGTGTACGCAGTGTGCGAGCAGCACGTGCGGCCCCGAGATGCCGAGCGAGTCGAGGTACAGGACGTTCCTCATCCCCGTCTCGCTCTCGACCACCTCTATCTCCGAACGGTTCTCCGAGGCGTGCGTGTGAATCATCACGCCCCGCTCGCGCGCGAGTTCGGCCACGCGCTCAAGCAAGTCCCGCGTGCAGCTCACCGCGAAGCGCGGCGCGAAGCAGTAGCGCACCCGCCCGTCCGCGCGGCCGTGCCACTTCTCAAGGAGCGCGAGCGATTCGCGTATCGAGTCTTCGCTCTGCTCACGAAGCCCCGCGGGCACCTCGTCGCCCTTGTCCATCATGCACTTGCCGACGGTGGCGCGGAAGCCCGACTCTTCGACGACGCGAAAGACCTCCTCCGTGTGGTTCACGGTCTCCATCGTCAGCGCGCAGGTCGTGCCGCCGCGAATCATCTCTGCGACGCCGAGGCGCGCGGAGGCGCGCAAGGACGCAGCGTCGTGCGCGGCCTCCAGAGGCCACACGCGCCGCTTGAGCCAGTCGAGCAGCGCGAGGTCGTCCGCCGCGCCGCGGAAGAGCGTCTGGCAGAGGTGGACGTGCGTCTGCACGAAGCCCGGCAGCACGGCGCAGCCGCGCGCATCTATGGTCACGTCGGCCGCGGCCGCGGACAGGTCGCGGCCGACGGCCTCGATGCGACGCCCGCGCACGAGCACGTCGCCGTCCAGAACCGTCTCCGCGGCGTCCATCATGACGACTGTGCCGCCCTTGATGAGGACAGTCTGCTCCATCTGAAATAAGGCGAAGAGAGTTTTTAAATCGGAGTCTCTTGCCGCGCGATTATCTACACACGGCGGCGGGGTGTAAAGTCGGAACCGCGAGCGGTAGCGAGCGGGTGCGGGTTACGTCGTAAGTTCTCTCTGACGTAACCCGCACCCGCTCGCTACTGCTCGCGGTTCTGTTGTGGTGACTACTCGGACTCTTCGGCGTGGACGAGCATGCCGAGCGCCTTCTTCACGTCGTGCTCGATGCGCATACGCATCTCGGGATTCTCCCTCAGCGTCGTCTTCGAGTTCTCGCGACCCTGGCCGAGCCGCTCGCCGCCGTAGGAGAACCACGCGCCCGACTTCTCGACGACGCGGTTCGTGACCGCGAGGTCGAGCACGTCTCCCTCGCGCGAGATGCCCTCGCCGTACATGATGTCGAACTCGCACTCGCGGAAGGGCGGCGCGCACTTGTTCTTGACGATCTTGACCTTCGTGCGGTTGCCCACCACGCGGTCGCCGTCCTTGATGGCGCCGATGCGGCGGATGTCGAGGCGCACCGACGAGTAGAACTTCAGCGCGCGCCCACCGGTCGTCGTCTCGGGGCTCCCGAACATGACGCCGATCTTCTCGCGAATCTGGTTGATGAAGATGAGGCAGGTGTTCGACTGGCCGACGATGGCCGTCAGCTTACGGAGCGCCTGCGACATCAGGCGGGCCTGAAGACCCGGCAGGCTGTCGCCCATCTCGCCGTCCAACTCCGCACGCGGCACGAGCGCCGCCACCGAGTCGATGACGATGACGCCCACGCCGTTCGAGCGCACGAGCGCCTCGGTGATCTCCAAAGCCTGCTCGCCCGAGTCGGGCTGGGAGATTAAAAGCTCTTCGATGTTGACGCCGAGTTTCCCGGCGTACTCCGAGTCCATCGCGTGCTCGGCGTCGATGTAGGCGGCCACGTCGCCCGTCTTCTGCGCCTCAGCCACGATGTGGAGCGCGAGGGTCGTCTTGCCCGAAGACTCGGGCCCGTAAATTTCGATGACGCGACCGCGCGGGATGCCGCCGACGCCGATGCAGGCGTCGAGCGAGAGCGAGGTCGTCGAGATGGCCGGGATGTCGATGACCTCTTTATCGCCGAGGCGCATGATCGAGCCCTTGCCGAATTTCTTTTCGATGTTCGCGAGCGCCGCCTCGACCGCCTTGCCGCGATCCGCGCCCTGCCTGTCAGCCATAGTTGCTACCATTCTTTCTCGTCCCCATTTCTCACGCTGTTAAATTTGTGTCCTAAAGCTTAAGACCCGGAGAGTCTACCACAAACAGCGCGAGAATGGAACAGCGTTTCACACTTGCAACAATATTTTTTTCACCCTGGCGGGGATGAAGCCGGAGGTACGTCCTGAAGCCGGGACAATATACGACAGCGGCGGTTTCAAGTCGAGCGACTACAGAACCGCGAGCGGTAGCGAGCGGGTCAGTCTCACGCGAAAAGGTTCATTTACGTGAGACTGACCCGCTCGCTACCGCTCGCGGTTCTGTTCAGGGCCGCAGCGCGCGCGCGAACGCGCCGACCCGGGCGACGAGGTCGGGGCTGCCGGCCTGTTTTTCTATCTCGGAGACGAGCGCGGAGCCGACGACCGCGGCGTCGGCGTAAGCCCACACGTCCGCGACCTGCGCCGCCGTCGAGATGCCGAAGCCGACGGCGACGGGCAGCTCCGACACGCGGCGCACGCGCGTGACGAGGCGCTCGGCCTCGTCGCTCAACTGCTCGCGCGCGCCGGTGACGCCCGCGCGCGAGACGGCGTAGACGAAGCCGCTGGCGCGCTCGGCGATCATGCGGAGGCGCGCGTCGGAAGTGGTCGGGGCGACGAGGAATATCTGGTCGAGTCCGCGCCGGGCGAGTACGGCGTTGAAGTCGGCCGACTCTTCGGGAACGAGGTCGGTGGCGAGTATGCCGTCCACGCCCGCGCGGGCGCACTCGTCGGCGAGACGTTCGAGGCCGAACTGTAGGAGCGGGTTGAAGTAGCTGAAGAGGATGACGGGCACGTCCGTCTCGCGCCGCGCCTCGGCGAGCGTGCTGAGCACGTCATCGAGTCCGACGCCCTGGCGCAGTGCGCGCTCGGCGGCGCGCTGGATGGTGGGGCCGTCGGCGACGGGGTCGCTGAAGGGCACGCCCAGTTCGATGAGGGTCGCGCCTGCGCGCGCCAGCTCGACGACGAGAGCGCGCGACGTGTCGAGGTCGGGGTCGCCGACGGTGATGTATGGGATGAAGCCGCGGCGGCCTGCGGCTCTGAGGTTCCTGAAAGCCTCGCTGATTCGACTCACGCTCACTCCTCGGCCGTCTTCAGGCTGCGCCCCCGCCCGCGAGTTCCGCAACGGTCTGCACGTCCTTGTCGCCGCGGCCGGAGAGGTTGACGACGAGCGCCTCGCTCTCCTTCATCTCCCGCGCGAGTTTGAGCGCGTGCGCGACGGCGTGTGCGGATTCGAGCGCGGGGATGACGCCTTCGAGTTTTGAGAGAAGGCCGAAGGCTTCGAGCGCCTCTTCGTCGGAGGCGGAGACGTACTCGACGCGCCCCTCGTCGTGGAGGAAGGCGTGCTCGGGGCCGATGGATGGATAGTCGAGACCGGCGGAGATTGAGTGGGTCGAGGCGATCTGCCCGCGCTCGTCCTGCAAGACATAGCTCAACGTCCCCTGCAAGACGCCGGGGCGGCCGCCGCCCGCCTGATTGAAACGCGCGGCGTGGAGGCCGAGTTCGGCACCCGTGCCACCGGCCTCGACGCCGACCATGCGGACGCCTTCATCATTCAGAAACGGATGGAACAGTCCAATCGAGTTCGACCCGCCGCCGACGCAGGCGACGAGCGCGTCGGGCAGGCGCCCTTCCCTTTCAAGAAACTGCGCGCGCGCCTCGCGCCCGATGACGCTCTGGAACTCGCGCACCATGAGCGGGTAGGGGTGCGGCCCGAGCGCGCTGCCGAGAAGATAGTAAGTGTCGGCGACGTTCGTCACCCAGTCGCGCAGCGCCTCGTTGATGGCGTCCTTGAGCGTGCGCTGACCGGCGTCAACCTCGCGCACCTCCGCGCCGAGCAGGCGCATGCGGAAGACGTTGAGTCTTTGTCTCCGCACGTCCTCCGAGCCCATGTAGACGACGCAGTCGAGCCCGAAGAGCGCGCAGACGGTCGCGGTCGCGACGCCGTGCTGCCCCGCGCCCGTCTCGGCGATGATGCGGCGTTTGCCCATCCGCCGCGCCAGTAAGACCTGCCCGAGCGCGTTGTTTATCTTGTGCGAACCGGTGTGCGAAAGGTCTTCACGCTTGAGGTAGACACGCGCGCCGCCCGCGTGCTCGGTCAGACGCGCGGCGTGGAAGAGCGGCGTCGGGCGGCCCGAGTAGTCGCGGAGCAGCGCCTCGAACTCGCCCTGAAAACTCTCGTCATCGCGCGCCGCGTCGAAGGCTTCGGTCAGCTCTTCGAGCGGGGCCATCAGAGTCTCGGGCACGTAGCGGCCGCCGTAGCGCCCCCAGTGCCCGCCCGCGTCCGGATTTGGATTCTGCCCGCCCATCGAAGCCGTGTGCCCCGCCCTGTGCCGTCGAACTTTTGAGCGGCGGCGGGGGCCCTGTTGGCACCCGGCGCCGCGTTGGAAGATTCGTGTTGTCAGTCTAGCCCAGGCGGAACCGTTTTGGAAACGGAGGCCGTCGCGCGTCAGCCGCGCGCATTGGACGCGGGGCCGGCCGCGCTGGCGAGCACGACGCGGTTGCGCCCCTCCTGCTTGGCGCGGTAGAGCGCGGCGTCGCTGGTGCCAAAGAGTTCGCGCTCGGTGCGCGCGTTATCTGGGCACGAGGCGACGCCGATGCTGACCGTCACGCCGCCGCCGACCTCTTCGAGCGGACGCGCCGCCACCGCGGCCCGCACACGCTCGGCGGCGGCGAAAGCCTTGTCACTCCCGACGCCCGCGAGCAGCAGCGCGAACTCTTCGCCGCCGAGCCGCGCCGCCGTGTCGTTGTCGCGCGAAAGCTCGGCGAGCACGTCCGCGATGAAGCGTATGACGCGGTCGCCCGCCGGGTGTCCGTGCGTGTCGTTGACGCGCTTCATGTGGTCGATGTCGAGCAGCATGAGCGCGCAGGGGATGTCGTAACGACGCCAGCGCGCGGCCTCCTGTTCAAGCGCCTTGCGGAAGCGGCGGCGGTTGGCGAGCCCCGTCAGGTAGTCGCGGTCGGCCTCGGCGCGCAGGCGGTCGATGGTCAGCCTGTAGGCGACGAGTTGCGCGGCGCGCGCGGCAAGCAGTTGGAACTCTTCGGGGAGGCAGAAGTAGTCGGACGCGCCCGCGGCCATCGCCTCGCCGCGCCGCTCGGGCGTCGCGGGGTCGAAGCCGGCGAGGATGACGGGGACGGGCTCCTGCGCGTCGGAGAGCATGCGCGAAAGTTCGATGGCGCTGACGCCTCTGACAGCGGCGTCGGCGACGACGACGTGCGGGCGCGTGCGCTGGAGCGCGACGAGCGCCTTGACGCCGCCCGCCACGCCCGCGACGCAGAAGCCGCGCTCTTCGAGCCCCGCGCCGTAGGCGCTCATGCGCGGGTCGTCCGTCACGAGCAGGACGCGACCCTGGTCGCGCGTCGGCTGTCGGCGGCCGTCGATGAAACGTGCGGTGGCAGTCATGAACGGGAACTCGGGCGAAAGATGATGTTGCTTGTCAGCCCAAACGGTGGGAGGCGAAGTCAGGGCGTTACGTTCGGCACGGCTACCGAACCCCTTGCTCGTTCGACGCCAGCATAACCGAAGAGGTGGGAGAGGAGTCAAGGGGAAAGTAGACAGTAGTCAGTAGACAGTAGTCAGTAGGCTCCGCTTGAGAATGCTGAAGATGACAATCGCACGGTTCGGGCGACGATTGTCTTACTACTGTCTACTGTCTACTGTCTACTGCTTTTACAAATCGGCGCATCAATTCGGGGCTCTTGCGGCCGGGGGAGGTCTCGACGCCGCTGCACACGTCCACGGCGTAGGGGCGGACGGCGGCGACCGCCGAGGCGACGTTGTCGGGGTTGAGCCCGCCCGCGAGGAAGAGTCGCGGGACGCGTTCGCGCGTGAGGGTGGCGAGCGTCCAGTCGAAGGTGTGTCCCGTCCCGCCGCGTGCACCGGCGACGTAGGCGTCGAGCAGGACGGCATCGGTCTGGTATCGGGCGGCCGACTCGGGCGTGTAGTCCGCGCCGACGCGCAGAGCCTTGATCGTCGTCAGCCCTCCTAAGCTCCGGCAGAACTCGGGCGTCTCGTCGCCGTGGAGTTGAACCGCGCCGAGGCCGGCCGCGCGCGCGATGCGCTCGACCTCGGCCGGCGCGGGCTCGTTGACGAAGACGCCGACGCAGGAGACGCCTTCCGGAAGTTGTTCGACGACCTTTCGTGCCTCGGCGGGCGTGATGTAGCGCGGGCTCCGCGCGTAGAAGTTGAAGCCGAGCATGTGGGCGCCCGCGTCCAGCGCCGCGAGCGCATCCTCAAGGCTCGTGATGCCGCAGACCTTAACGCGTGTCATGCTCAATCTCAGACCGCCGGAGCCGCGTCGCCCCAGCCGCCCGCGCCCGCGAGATACCGCAGCGCGACCTCCGGGTCTTCGGCGCGCATCAGCGTCTCGCCGACGAGGAAGGCGCGGAAGCCGTGTGCGCGCAGCCGGTCAACGTCCCCCGCGCCGCGCAGGCCGCTCTCGCTGACGAGCAGCGTCCCCGCGGGCGCGAGCCCCGCCAACCTGATTGAGGTTTCGAGCGTGACCTCGAACGTACGCAGGTCGCGGTTGTTGACGCCGACGATGCGCGCCCCGGCCGCCGCCGCGCGCTCAAGCTCCGCGGCCGTGTGGACTTCGACCAGCGCGTCGAGCCCCAAGTCCTCCTCGGTCAGACGGAGCAGCCGCGCGAGCGCGTCGTCTTCGAGCGCGGCGACGATGAGCAGCAGCGCGTCGGCGCCGGCAGCGGCTGACTCGAAGACCTGATACTCGTCGAAGATAAAATCCTTTCGCAGCACCGGCAGCCGCGTGCACGCCTTCGCCTCCCGAAGGTCGCGGAGCGAGCCGCGGAAGTAGTCCTCTTCGGTCAGCACAGACACGGCCGCCGCCCCGCCACGCTCGTACGCGCGCACGGTCTCTTCGACGGAAGCGCCCGCGCGAATCTCGCCCTTCGACGGCGAAGCACGTTTGAACTCCGCGATGACGTTCACGCGCCCCGCATCTTCCAGGGCTTGACGCAAGGCGTGCCGGCGGGCCTCCGCGCGGACGACGAAGGCTTCGCGCCGCACCTCTTCAAAAGGCCGCGCCGCCTTCGCCTCCGAGAGCCGCGCGCCCTTCCGCTCAATTATCTTCGATAAGAAATCGCTCGACATTAAACCCTCAACCCTTCGACGCGCGGACGAGCCCTTCGAGTTTTTCGAGCGCGGCGCCGCCATCAATGCTCTGCTCAGCCAATCGCGCGGCCTCCTTCAAATCATCCGACGCGCCGCCGACGTAGAGCGCCGCGGCCGCGTTGACGCACACGAGCGAACGCCCCGCGTCGCGTCTTTCGCCCGACAGAATCGAACGGATGATCGCGGCGTTCGCCTCCGCGTCGCCGCCGCGCAAGTCTTCCAGAGTTGAACGCTCAAGCCCGAAGTCTTCCGGCGCGACCTCGAAGACGCGCACCGCGCCGCCCGAGACTTCCGCGACCTTCGTGCGGCCGTCGAGCGTCACCTCGTCCAAGCCGTCGAGCCCGTGCACGACCCACGCGCGCTCCGAGCCGAGCGCGAGCAAAGTGCGCGCGAGCGGCTCGACCAGAGCCTCGTGCCAGACGCCGATGACTTGCCGCGGCGCGCCCGCCGGGTTCGTCAGAGGCCCCAGCAGGTTGAAGGTCGTGTGCACGCCCAGTTCGCGCCGCACGCCCGCCACGCGCGCGGTCGCGCCGTGGTAGAGCGGCGCGAACATGAAGCAGACGCCCAACTCATTCAAACAAGTCTCGGAGACTTCGGGTGCGGCGGCGACGTTGACGCCGAGCGCCGTGAGCACGTCGGCGCTGCCCGAGCGGCTGGTGGCGGCGCGGCTCCCGTGCTTGGCGACCGCGAGCCCCGCGCCCGCGATGACGAAGGCCGCCGCGGTCGAGACGTTGAAGGTCTTGGCCGCGCTCGAACCCGTCCCCGCCGTGTCCACGAAGCGCTCGTGCCGCGCGCGTATGCGCACCGCGCGCCCGCGCATCGAGGAGGCGAGCCCCGCCAGTTCCTCAACCGTCTCGCCCTTCACCGCCAGCGCGACGAGGGCCGCGCCGATCTGCGCGTCGGTCGCGGTGCCGTCGAGCAGCGCGTCCAACAACGACGCGGCCTCCTCGCGCCGCAGGTCTTCGCCGCGCATCAGCCGCAGCGTGAACTCGCGCAGGGGCGGCCCCGCGCGCTCGTCCCTCCGCGCGGGCGTCGGCAGCAGCCAAGAGGGCAGGGTTCTTTCTCTGCGGGGTTCGTCTGACATTGCGGCCGTCGGGTTACAGCTTCAGGAAGTTGGCGAGCAGGCGCTTGCCTTCGGACGTGAGGATTGACTCGGGGTGGAACTGCACGCCCTCGACCTTGAGGCGGCGGTGGCGCAGACCCATGATGACGCCGTCGGGCGTCGTCGCAGAGACTTCGAGGCAGTCGGGCAAACTCTCGCGCTCGACGACGAGCGAGTGGTAGCGCGCGGCCGGGAAGCGGTATTCGAGCCCTTCAAAAATCGTCCGCCCGTCGTGACAAATCTCGGCCGGCTTGCCGTGGACGGGCTCGGGGCCGCGCACGACGCGCCCGCCGAAAATCTGCCCGATGGCCTGGTGCCCGAGGCACACGCCGAGCACGGGCACGTGGCCGGCGAGCGCCGCGATCAGCTCAAGCGTCACGCCCGCCTCGTCCGGCGTCCCCGGCCCCGGCGAGACGACGACGCGCTCCGGGCGAATCTCGCTCTCGACTTCACTCACCGACACCTCGTCGTTGCGCCGCACCTCGACCTCCGCCCCCAGTTCGCCGAGGTACTGCACGAGGTTGTAGGTGAACGAGTCGTAGTTGTCTATCAGCAGAACCTTCTCGCCCATCGCGACACCTCAGCCCCAACCGCTCAAGCCTTCTTCTTCGACGCCTCGGCCTCGCGCAGCGCCTTCTGCACATCGGTCTGGCGCGAGTAGCCGGCGGCGGTCTTGCCCGTCTTGTCCTTCGCGGCGGGGTCTGCGCCGCGTTCGAGCAGGAGCCGCACGACGCGCTCACGACCCTTGTTCGCCGCGGTCATGAGCGGCGTGCCGCCGCCCTCATTGGCGACGTTCGGGTCGGCGCCGCGCTCCAGCAGACGCGCCACGAGCGCCTCAAGGTCGTAGTAGACGGCCCACGTCAACGCCGTCCCGACCGACTCGTCCACCTTGTTCACGTCGGCGCCCGCGTCGAGGAGGAGTTCGACGACCTCGGGGCGGTTCTTGGCCACCGCGTACATGAGCGCCGTCGAGCCGGGCGTCTCGGGGTCTGTGGTCTGCGCGTCGAGGTCGGGCTTGAATTCGAGGACGGTCTTGACCGTCTCCTCCGAGCCGTTGAGCACGGCGCGCATGAGCGGCGTGAAGCCGCGCCGGTCGCGCCCGTTCGCGTCCGCCCCGCGCGTGAGGAGCGTGCGCGCCGACTTAGCCTGGTCGTAGCGCGCGGCCAGCAGCAGCGGCGTCTCGCCCTCCTGATTCCGCACCTCCGGGCTCATCCCCGCGATGAGGAAGAGCTTGACGCCGGCCTCCCGCCCCTCCTTCGCCGCGTTCAGGAAGTCGTCCTCCTTGTAAGCGTACCCGCGCAGGAACAGCTCGCGCCGCGCCGTGTCCGGCCCGATGTCGCGATCCCTCTGCGCGCCGCCGCCGCAGGATAAGAGCAGTAGGCAGATGGTGGGAATCAGCAGGCAGTAGGCAGCAGGCAGTATGTAGTTCGGAGAAGACTGTGGACTATTGTCGTCGGCGGTTGAGTCTAACCGGGAGGCGTCGAACACGGAGACACGGAGACACAGAGACACAGCTTGAAGCGTATAACTCAACAAGCTGTGTCTCTGTGTCTCCGTGTCTCTGTGTCGAACTCTGCTCCGCATAATTATCGAACTCCTTACAATAACGTTCTTACTGCCTACTGCTTTCTCACAATCCCCTTTCGGCCATCTCGACGGCGTTCAGCACCGCGCGCGCCTTGTTGACCGTCTCCTCGAACTCGCGCTCGGGGACGGAGTCGGCGACGATGCCGGCGCCGGCCTGAACGTGCGCGCGGCCCTCGCGCACGACGACCGTCCGAATCGAGATGCACGAGTCGAGGTTGTCGGCGTAGTCCACATAGAGCACCGCGCCCGCGTAGACGCCGCGCGGCGTCGGTTCGAGGCCGCCGATGATCTGCATCGCACGCACCTTCGGCGCGCCGGTGACGGTGCCCGCGGGGAAGCACGCGGCCAAGGCGTCGAAGCGGTCGCGGTCGTCGCGCAGGCGCGAGCGCAGCCCCGTCACGAGGTGCATCACGTGCGAGTAACGTTCGAGCGCCATCAGCTCGCCCACCTCGACCGAGCCGTAGTCTGAGACGCGCCCGAGGTCGTTGCGGCCGAGGTCAACGAGCATCGTATGCTCGGCCACCTCCTTCTCGTCGGCGCGCAGTTCCTCGCCCAACAGCCAGTCCTCGGTCTCGGTTGCGCCCCGCTTGCGCGTGCCCGCGATGGGTCTGTAATCCAAACGCTGGCCCCGGCAACGCACAAGCATCTCGGGCGACGCGCCGACGACCGTCTCGCCCCCCATCCGCAGAAAGTACATGTACGGCGAAGGGTTCGTCGCGCGCAGCGCGCGGTAGATTTGAACCGGGTCAACGTCGCACGGCTTCGAGAAGCGTTGAGACAGAACGGCCTGATAACAGTTGCCGGCCGCGATGTGCTCCTTAATCTTGACGACCGCCGACTCGAACTCCTCGCGCGACCAGTTCGACTCAAACCGCCCGCCGACGTTCTCGACAGCGACGCTCTCATCCACACGGGCCGGGGCCGCCGCGCCTTCTGACAAAAGCCGCTCGACGCGCTCGGTCTCGGCGACGGCCGCCTCGTAGAGTTCGCGCAGGCGCGCGGGGCTCTCGGCCGCCTCCTCGGTCATCACGCACGACGTAATCTCGACCTGCTGGCGCACGCGGTCGAAGGCGAGCACCGTGCGGAAGAGCATGAAGACCGCGTCGTCCGCGCCCTCGGCCGGCCGCAGGTCTTTCGTCAGCACCGGCTCGAACCAACGCGCCGCGTTGTAGGCCACGTAGCCGACGGCGCCGCCCGCCATCGGCGCGAGCCCCGCGCGCCGCGCGAGCCTGCGCGCGCGGAAGTAGTCGCGCAGGAAATCGGTCGCGCGCACGCCCCGCAGCTCGTCCGTCTCGCCGCCGCGCTCGACGTAGGTCGTGTCGCCGCGGCCGCGCACGACCAGCTCGGGGTCGGCGCCGATGAACGAGTAGCGCGCGATGCGCTCGCCGCCCTCGACCGACTCAAGCAGGAAGGCGTGGCTCGCCCCGCCCGCCACGCGCAGGAACGCGCCCACCGGCGTCTGCAAGTCCGCGAGCACGCTCCGCACCACCGGCACCACGTTGCCGCGCGCGGCCTCTCGCTCGAACTCCTCGAATGTCGCGGGTGTCAACCCGATCATAGCTCTATAAAGTCCGACTCACTCCGCGCTCTCGCGCGCGTAGGAGTCGAGCCGTCCGCAACGCTCGCAGCGGTAGGTCATCACCTTGAAGAGCCGCTTCCCGTCCATCTTCAGCCCCGTCCAGAAGCTGCTCTCCGGCTCGCCCTCTATCCACTGCTGCTCGCCCGGGAAGTTGTAGCTGCCGCGGTCGAGGACGAAGCCCTCCTCCATCCCCCCGCCGCAGCCCGCGCACGTCATCAACTCGGCCACGCCTTCACCTCCCCCTCCAAGACCTCACCCGACCATGCGGTTCGCGGCGAGCCAGTGGCCGCCGTCCACGACGATGACGGCGCCGTTGATGAAGGCGGCGGCGTCGGAACAGAGGAAGACCGCGCACTGCTCGATGTCGCGGATGCGGCCGAAGCGGCCGAGGGGAATCTTGCGGCGCAGCTTCTCTTTAATCGGCTCGGGGACGAGGCGGCTCATGCCCTCTGTGTCCTCGATGGGGCCGGGGGCAATGGCGTTGACGCGTATGCCGTGCGCGCCCCACTCAACGGCGAGGTTGCGCGTTAAGGCGTCCACGCCCGCCTTCGCCGCCGAGACGTGGAGCTGCATCGGCGTCCCCAAATAGTGGAGCGTCGCGCTGATGTTGAGTATCTGCCCGCGATTCTTCTTCAACTCCTCGAACGCCGCGCGGCAGACGTTGAAGGTGCCCTTGAGGTCGATGTCCACGACCGTCCCGAAGCCGTTGGGCGAAAGCTCCTCGGCCTTGCAGAGAAAGTTCCCGGCCGCGCCGTTGACCGCGATGTCGATGCGGCCGAAGCGTTCGAGCGTCGCCGCCACCGCGCGCTCGACCGCGGCGTAGTCGCGCACGTCCGCCGCGACGGCCAGCGCCTCGCCGCCCGCCTCGTTAATCTTCGCCGCCGCCGGTTCGAGGTTCTCGACCTTGCGGCTGACGAGCGCGACGCGCGCGCCGGCTTCGGCCAGCGCTCGCGCGACGCCGCCCGTGATCCCCGTGCCCCCGCCGGTGACGAAAGCGACGCGATCCTTGAGAATGCCGTCCGCGAAGATGTTCCGCGACTCTTCTGTCATGCGGCCTTCAATGCCTCCTTCAATGTGAAACGCCCCTCGTAGAGCGCCTTGCCGACGATGACGCTATCGACGCCGCACTTCACGATGGTCTTCAACTTAATCAGGTCTTCGAGCGACGAGACGCCGCCCGACGCCGTCACACGCAGGCCCGACTCGCGCGCGATGGCACACGTCTGTTCGAGGTTCGGCCCCGCCAGCATCCCGTCGCGCGACACGTCGGTGTAGACGATGCGGTCAACGCCCGCGTCGGCCACGCGGCGCGCGAGCGCGGCGGCCGTCAGGCGCCCCCCGCGCTCCCAGCCGTGCGTGAGCACCATCCCGTCGCGCGCGTCAATGCCAACGCAGACGCGCAGGCCGAAGAGCTGCACGAACATCTCAAGCGTCTCTGGCGACTCGGCGGCGAGCGTGCCGACGACGACCTGCGCCGCGCCGTACTCGATCAACTGCTGCACGTCCGAGACGCTACGCAGGCCGCCGCCGAACTGGACGGGGATGCCGACGGCGCGGATGATGCGCCGCACGACCTTCCGGTTGACCGCGTTCTTGTCCGCGAAGGCCCCGTCCAAATCCACGACGTGCAGCATCCGCGCGCCCGCGTCCTCGAACCCCTTCGCGATCTCCGCGGCCTCGCCGTCGTAGACCTTCACCTCCTCGCGCCGCCCCTGCGTCAGGCGCACGCACTTCCCGTCCCTCAGATCGATTGCCGGAATGATGAGCATTTCGAAAAAGTAATGAGTGATGAGTGGTAAGTGATGAGAAGTGACAAGAGGCTTTACTTTCTCTTATCACTTCTCACTCATCACTTATCACTCTTCTTAGGCGTTGGAGTCGGCTTCCCTTCCTCGTCGGCGACGTTGGGGGTGATGGGGGGCGGGACGGGGGCGCCGTTCTCGTCCTCCTTGCTGTCGCCGCCAAGCTCCTGGTTGACGGCGGCGGCGGCGGCCTGCGCGCTGTCGTTGTCCGGGTCGTGCCGCAGGGCGCTCTGGTAGTCCGCGAGCGCTTCACGCAACTGACCCGCGCTGCGCTGCGCGTCGCCGCGACGCACGTAGAAACGCGCCAGTTCGTCGCGCGTCTCCTCGTCGGCGGGGTTGCGCTCGGCCTGTCGCTCAAGGCGCTCGATGTCAGTATTGAGCTGTGCCACGTTGCCCGGCGCCGCGCCGCCCGGAGTGGCCGCACCGGGCTGTGCCGCGTTCGTCTGCGTCGAGCCGGCGTTGGCGTTGTCCTGCGCTCCGCCGCGACAGGCCGCCGTGAACATCGCTGCGGCGACGAGCAGCATGAGGACTGGCAGGGCCGAGCGCTTGTTGAGTGAGATGCTGTCCATACGAAACTAGCTCCCCTGCACGAACGGGCGCGACTGCACGATGTAAATCTGCCCGCGCATGTAGACCCACTCGATGTCCTGCTCACGCCCGCCGAAGACGACCTTAATGCGCGAGGCCGCGCGCGCGAGTTTGCGGATGACCTCGTCGGTCAGCACCGCGCGCTCGCCCGAGATGGGCATCTCCTTGACGCCGCCCGCCTCGTCGAACGTGAGCAGGCTCTCCTCCTCCGAGCGCGTCAGGATTTTGACTGAGTTGGCGCGCGGCAGGTAGAGAATCTGCTCGGGAATCCGCTTGCCCTCGACCACCTTGATGCCTAAGCCCCGCTTGGCGCTGATATAGATGGCGCCGCGGTTGTCGGAGTCGAACGGGTCGGTCGTGATCATCACGCCCGCGCTGTCGGCGTTGACGCCCTCCTGCACGAGCACGGCCATGTACGCCTTCGAGTGGTCGATGTTGGCGCGCTCGCGCGCCTCGTACGCCTCGAAGTTCCAGAGCGAGGCCCAGACGGTCTTGACGGCCTCGACCAGCTTCTCCTCCTCCTTCACGTTCGGCACCGTGTCGTAGAGCCCTGCGCCGTTGAAGTTCGGCAGGTCTTCCACGTTCGAGGAGCTGCGCACGAACAGCCCCTTGCCCGCGTACTCGGCGCGCGCCTTCTTCAAGAGCGCCTCGCGCAGCTCGTCGCCGACCTTCCCCTGTTTGAAACGCTCGCGCATCGCCGTCAGGCGCTCGCGGCGGTAGGCCGGGTCGTGGACGAACTTCTGATCGTTCATCATCTCGAAGACGGCCTCTTCGAGTTTGTTCTCTTTGACGAACCGGTCGTAGTAATAGATCGGGATGCCGAAGCCGCCCGGCACGGTGACGCCCGCGATGCGCGAGCGCGCCAGCTCGCCGAGGTTGGCCGACTTCGCGCCGAAGGCGTCGCCCATCCGCGCCGTCTGCCGCGCGAGGTCGAGCAGGCGGCGCTCGGCGAGGTTGAAGCGCGGCGTCATCACCTTCTTAATTTCGGCCAGACGATCCTGGTACGCCTTGATCTGATTGATGTCGGCGCGCTTGATGCTGTACTTGTCCGGCATGGTCTCGAACGAGACCCACCAGCCGTCGTACTGCTTCAGAAGCTCGTGCGCGTTTTTGATGTAGGCGTTTGGCACGCCCCAGCCCTTCGCCAGCAGGTTGACGTGCGAGAGCGGCGTCGAGGGCTGCGAGATGATGACGCCCGCGACGGGCGGCAGGGAGATGGGCACCTCGTTGAGGACGATGATCTCGTTGAAGCCGATCTCGACGTGCTCGTCGAGCTTGTCGATGACGTGGATGCGGCCCAAGCCCTTCGCGACGTTGAGCGCCTGGTACTCCTGCTCGCGCGCGATGTCGCTCTGCGTGACGCGCTCCAGCCCGGCGATCTGCGCCGACTCCTGCTCCTGCCTCAGAGAGTTCGGCTTGTAGGCGACCGCGTCGAAGAAGGTCTTCCTGATGGTGTCGGCCGTGAGCTTCATCAGCTCGGCCGTGATGAGGTCGCCCTCCCAGAACTCGAACGTGTAGCGCTTGACGGGCGCCTGCCACGCGAGCGTGCCGAGGATGAAGCGGCGGTTGGCCTTGAGGTAGTTGTTCCTGAAGAACTCGTCGCCGCGTTCGAGCGAGAGGTAGGTGCCATTGACGAAGTCCTTGTGGAAGCGGAAGCGCTGCGAGTTGACGTAGTAGATTTTGTCGTTGTTCTTGCGGTCGATGACGAAGATGACGTGCGGCAGCGCGTACGGCTGGTCGGTGTAGACGCGCGCCAGCCGTTCGAAGTCGGCGCGCGACTTCAGTTGTTCGAGCCAGCGCTCGGGCGCGGCGGGCTTCCTCTGCTCGCCGCGGCCACGTCGTGGCACTCCCGGCAGGCGCAGGGTCGAGGGCGCGGCCGACGGTTCCGCGCCCCGCGGCGACGACTGGCCGCGCGCCGCCGCGGGCGCGAGCGCGAGCAGCAGACCGGCGAGACAGAGCAATGCGGGGCGCGTAACGTTCGACTTCATACTTCTTCCCTTCCCTGCGTCAGCTTCGAGCCTTCGTGACGGAGCAATTCTACCAGATAGTCTATGTGTCGGCGTTCGGTGAGGAAGCTGTTGACGTTGATGCGTAGCGCGCGGCGCCCGTGCAGCACGGTCGTCGCCAGCCACGCGCCGCCCGAGCGCTCGACTCGCTGTTGTAAGGCGCGCTGCAAATCGTCCTGCTCCGCGGGCGACCTCGCGCGCGCCCACGCGGGCAGGTAGCGCGCGCAGCAGAGCGCCGTCTCCACCTCGCCCACCCGCTCGAACTCTTCCAGTTCGTCGAAGCGCGCGGCGAGGTAGTTGACCAGCTCAATCTGCCTGTCAATCACCTCGGCGTAGCCGCGCACGCCCAGCGACTTGAGCGCGGCCCAGACCTTGAGCGCCATCCCGCGGCGCGTCCCCAACTGGCCGTAGCGAAAGAAGTCGTACTCGACATCCGCGCCGCCGCGTTCCTCGCTCAGGTACTCGGGCGTGATGTCGAAGGCGTCGCGCAGCACGCGCCCGCCTCCGCGCACGAGCAGCGCGCCGCACTCGAAGGGGACGAACATCCATTTGTGCGGGTCGAAGGCGACCGAGTCGGCGCGCTCGATGCCGCGCAGACGCCAGCGGTGTTTCTCCGAGAACGCGAGCGCGCCGCCGTAGGCCGCGTCCACGTGGAACCACAGTCCATTCTCCCGCGCGATGTCGGCCAACTCGTCCAGAGGGTCAACGACGCCGGTCGAGGTCGCACCCGCCGCGCCCGCGACGCAGACGGGCGTGTGGCCTTCATTGATGTCGCGCGCGATGTGGTCGCGCAGGCGATCCGTGCGGATGTGAAAACGCGAGTCCGTCTCTATCTTACGCAGGTTCTCGCGGCCGAGGCCGAGGATGTCAACGCTCTTGATGAAGGAGTAGTGGCACTGCTCCGAGGCGTAGACGACGAGCCGCCCCGTCGAGCCCTGCGCGCGCAGCCCGCGGTCACGCGCGCCCTCGACGGCGCGGTCGCGCGCGCACTTGAGGCCGACGAGATTCGCCTCCGAGCCGCCGCTCGTCAGCGTCCCGAAGGACTCGGGGCCGTAGCCGACGAGCTGGCAGAGCCAGCGCAGCACGCGCGCCTCCACGACGCTCAGAGAGGGCGAGTTGCGCCACGCCGCGCCGTTCTGGTTGATGGCCGAGGCGATGGCGTCGGCCCAGACCGCGACCGGCAGAGGCGTCGGGTTGAAGAGGCCGAAGTAGCGCGGGCTCGGGATGTTCATCGCGTGCGGGATGAGGTCGCGCCCTATCTTCTCGAAAATCTCCCCTAGACGGACGCCCTCCTGCGGGAGCGGCTCGTCGAAGAGTTCGATCAGTTCGGCGGGCGTGGCCTTCGAGCAGACGGGCGCGGCGTCGAGCGCGCGCGCGTAGTCCGTGACGAGCAGGACGGCGGCGCGGCCCAGGCGCTCGTGCTCTTCGGCGAGCGTGTGCGTATCGGGGACTCGGCTGTTTTTTGTTTCTGACATCCGCTAAGCTTCGGGTTGGGTTGGGAGATGGCCGAACGAAAACTTACACCACGCGGCGAGTTTGACAAAGCGCTGGCGGAACGCGCCGTGCGCTTCGGCGTCGAGTTGGATGAAGATGCGCGCGCGCGGCTCGGCGACTACTTCGAGTTGGTCACGGCGTGGAACCCGCGCCTGCACCTCGTCGCGCCGTGCCCGCCCGCGGAGTTCGCCGTGCGCCACGTGCTCGAATCGCTCACGGCGCTCCCCTTCATCAACGAAGGCGCGACGCTGCTCGACGTGGGCTCGGGCGCGGGGCTGCCCGCAATCCCCTGCCTCGTCCTGCGCCGGGATGTGAAGGCCGTGCTGGTCGAAGCCTCGCAGAAGAAGTCGGTCTTCCTGCGCGAGGCGCTGTCGAGGCTCAAACTGTCAGACCGCGCGCGCGTCGTCGCCGAGCGATTCGAGAAGTTTGACGCGCCCGACGCCGACCGCCTCACCTGCCGCGCCATCGAGCGCTTCACCGAAATCCTGCCCATACTCATCAGATGGTCTTCGCGCGTGCCGACCCTTCTGCTGTTCGGCGGCGAGAGCCTGGGCGAGAGACTTGAGGTCGAGGGAATGTCTTTCGAGTCGGTTCTTGTTCCGGAGTCGGAGCGGCGTTTTCTCTTCGTCATTCAACGAGGAGATAGAGGTCAGTACCACCCGCGGTAGCGGGTGGGTTGTTGTAACTCGGCGGCACCGTGTCACCAAGGCCCACCCGCTACCGCGGGTGGTACTGACCCGGCTACGGTCATGGCTATAAAAAAAGGCGGGGCTCGTTAAAGCCCCGCCTCTCTTCTTAACTTCAAGGACGCTCTAGCGAATGACGCTGATGCCGATGAGCTGTTGGCCGTTGACGACGTAGTCGGCGGCGGGCAGCTCCTTCTCGTTGAGCGGCGAGAGCACGGTGGGCGTGTAGCCGCCCGAGGCGCGGTCGCTGTTGAGCGTGGCGATGAAGGAGGGCGGCAGGTTCGGCATCTCGTCCGTGCCGATGACGGCGCCCGTCGTGATGCGGAAGAGCTTCACGTAGAGGCGGTCGTTCTTCTTCATCTTGTTGATGGCGCCGACGAGCTGGCCCAAGTCCTGCGGGACGAAGCTCTGCGAGGCCGAAGCCTGTTGCAGGGTGCCGCCGTCGCCGACGAAGAGGACGAGCTGACCGGGCGGCACGTCGGCCGGAATCTGGACGGGGATGCGCTGGACGAACTGCTTGCCCGACTCGGTGCGGACGTAAGCCTGCACCTCGACGGTCTCGCCGCGGCGCACCTCGCTGCGGTCGAGCGCGATGCGGTCGAGCGTCGCCACCCGGCGCACGTCGGACGCGGCGATGTCGAGCGTAATCGGCCCCAACTCGACGCCCTCGAAGCCGCTCGACAAAAGCGCCTGGACGGGCGCGGCCACCGAGCCCGCGGCCGAGATGCCGGCGCCCATCATCGAGAAGCGGCGCTCAAGCAGAATCGGCTCCTGCCCCTTCACTTCGATCTTCCCGCGGACGCTGACGGTCGAATCGCCGAGGGAACGCTCGCTCGAAGTGAGCGTGCTGTAGATCGTCATGTTCAGGAGCAGCGGCGTCAGGAACTCGTCGTTGGCGACCTCGTAACGGAAGGTCTCGACGTGGTCGCGGCTCGTGTGGAGGTTGATGGTGACGGGCACCATCTTCGGCGCGTGGCCGAGCTGGCCGTAGATGCCGGTCGAGCGATCCTGCGAGATGGCGCCGACCATCTGCCCCGCCACCGAGAGCTTGAAGGAGTTGAGCGTGTTCGGGATGACCGTCACGACCTTCGACTCCGACATCGGCATGTCGGCCGAGCCGAGGCTCAGGAACGGGTGGCCGAAGGCGTAGATGCGCTCGCCGTCGCGGTACGTCACCGTCCCCGCGGCCGCGATGGAGTAGTCGCCGCGCACCAGCTCGACGCTGACGGAGGTGCCCGGCGCGAGCGTCTGCTCCGTCACCTTGCCGAGCGGCGTGATGGCCGAGGCCCCGCCCATCCCCGCGACCGCCATCAGGCCCTGCGCCTGTAGCTGCGGCGTGAACTGCGCGACCGCCTGCGGCGAGAAGCCGTTGAAGACGAGCGGCGTCGCAATCGGCGCGAACTGCTGCCCGAGCAGCGATGCCAGCGGCGAACCCGTCGCCACCGGCGCGACGAAGGAGACACCCGCCATCTGTCCCTGCGGGAACTGCGACTTCCAGTCAGTCCCCGAAAGCTGCGCGTAAGAGACGGCGCGGGGCTCGCGCAGGAAGCCCATCTGGTCGCGCCCCTCGCTCGACTGGCGGCCCTGCTCGAACATCTCGATCATCTGCTTGATGGGCGTGATGCCGGCGATGGGCTCCTTCGAGAAGGGGAAGGCGTAGGCGATGGCGCCGACGAGTTTGCCGTCGATGAAGACGGGCGAGCCCGACATGCCCGCGAAGACGCTCGTGCGTTCGACCTGCGCGCCGGAGAGCTTCGCGATGATGACCGACTTGCGCGGCGCCGGGAAGCCCGGCATCACGCCGAGGATTTCGAGGTTGAACTCTTCGGGCTCGGCCCCGGCGAAGACCGTCCGCGCGACGCCCTTCTGTCCCACGCGGACATCTTCGAGCGGGTAGAACTCCGTGGCCTTGCGCGCGGCGCCCGGCTGGGTGCCCTGCGCCAGCCCCGTGAGCTGTAGGGCGAGGAAGAGGACGAACAGGACGACGGCGTTTCTTCTCATCAAATTACCTCAGGGGGAACGGCGCTCGGAATGTAACGAAGTGGCAGTCCGGGAATTCGACTCTGCCCGACGCCTGTACGAAGGAGAACGAGAAAGGAGCCCCGCGCTTGCCGACTATAACCGTGCCTTTCTCAAAGGGTCAAGCTGCATCTTGTCCAAACAAGGATGAAGCCGGAACGTCCCGGGTTGCTTGAGTTTAAAAGCTTAATGACCGCACGTTTCCCGCGCCGCCCGCGGTTCTTGCCGCGCCTCCGACGCGCGTGATACTTTCCGCCTCCCGGCGCTCTTGCCGGCAACAAAATGTTAGACACCGAAGGCTTCATTCTGGCCGGCGGATTTTCGAGCCGGATGGGCGAGGACAAGTCTCGACTGCGACTCGGCGGCCGGACGTTCGTCGAACTTGCCGCCCGCGCGCTCTCAACCGTGTCGAGCGGCGTGAGCATCGTCGGCTCGCGTCCGGGGGTCGAGTCGCACGGGCTGGCGGTCGTGCGCGACATACACGAAGGGCTCGGCGCGTTGGGCGGGCTGCACGCGGCGCTCGTCGCCTGCGAGGCGCCGTGGGCGGCGGTCGTCTCCTGCGACCTGCCCTTCGTCACGGCCGAACTGTTCGAGCGCCTCGCCTCTCTGCGCGGCGACGAAGTGGACGCGGTCGCGCCCTTGCAGGAGGACGGACGGCCCCAACCGCTCTGCGCGCTCTACGCCGCCGCGCGATGCCTCGAAGCGGCCGACGCGTTCATCCGCGCGAAAGAACTGCGGCCGCGCGCCCTGCTCCGCACCGTGCGCACGCGCTGGGTTCGGTTCGAAGAACTCTCCGACCTCGACGGCTCCCGCCTCTTCTTCCACAACGTCAATACCCCGGCCGACTACGAGGAGACAAAGAGGGTGCTGGGTGCTGGGTGTTAGGTACTGGGTGGGTTGCGTCTGATGGAAACCACGTACTCTGACTATAAAGGGTTTAACCAGCACCCAACACCCAACACCTAATACCCAGCCTCTAGCCTCTAGCCTCTAGCCTCTGTACAATGGTGGTGCCATGTCTCCTCGACGCCGAACAGGCCGGAAAGCTTTAACAGCGCTGCTCCCCATCCTCCTGTTGCTCGTGCTCGCCGTGGCCGGCGTGACGGTGTGGCTGGTCTACTCCGCGACGCGCCCGCCGCGGCGCGCATACCTCGTCACGCCCGAGCAGTTCCTCCGCCTCAGCGACCGCGGACTGCGCGCCACCGAAGAGACGTGGCAGAACCGCGACGGCACGACCGCGCGCGGCTGGCTCGTGCGCGGCGCCGAAGGCTCCCCGGCAGTCCTCCTCCTCCACGGCTACGGCGCCGACCGCTCGTGGCTCCTCAACCTCGGCGTCAAGATTAACGAGACGACCAACATGACGGTGCTGCTGCCAGACCTGCGCGGACACGGGCATGAGCCGCCCGTCTCGGTCACCTCCTTCGGCTCGGCCGAGGCGGACGACGCGCTCGCCGCGCTCGAATACCTGCGCGGGCTCAAGTCGCCGCAGGGTCGTGCGCTGGCCGGCGCCCTCGGCGTCTACGGCGTGGAGGCGGGGGCTTACGCGGCGCTCGCGGCGGTGCAGAGGGACGCGGCCGTCCGCGCCGTCGTGCTCGACTCGGTGCCCGACAGCCCGGACGACGTGCTGGCCGCGGCCGTCCGCGACCGCACGGGGATAGACAATCGGCTGCTGCAAGCGTTCGCTCGATTCGGCACGCGCGTCTACTTCGCGGGGCATTACAAGGCGGAGGCGGCCTGCACGCTCGCCGAAGGGCTCGGCGACCGGCAGGTGCTTCTGCTCTCGGGCGAGAGCGCGGGGCGTCTGAAGCAGACGACCGAGACGCTCTCCAACTGCTTCCCCGTCCGCGCCAACGTCGAGAC
>JBEVJD010000423.1:0-3814 GCA_040510435.1 Pyrinomonadaceae bacterium
ATGCCGCGAAGTTGACGAGCGAGCGCGCCTGTTCGACGACGCCGGCCAGCAGGTAGAAGACGTAACGGTTCGGCGGAGTCCCCGCCTCGGGCATGAGCGTCGAGGCGCCGACGACGGGAACCTCCTGCGCGCGAGCGAGCGTCGCCAACTCAGAGTCGGCCCCGGCGCTGATGCCACCGACGAAGGCGAAGACCTGCTCCCGCGGCGCACGCGCGACGGCCGCAGGCATGTCGAAAACACGCAGCGTTACTTTCCGGTTGTAGACGCCGCCCCGCGCGTTCAGGTCTTCGAAGAAGGTCGCGAGGACGGCGCGCATGGACGCCCCCGTCTCGGCCAGTGCGCCCTTCGAGGGCAGGACGACGCCGACCTCTATTCCTGTATCGGTCAGCCCCGGGTCGCGGTCGGTCTCAATCCTTTTGAGGTAGGCGATGAGGTCGGCCATGTCCTCGGCCGACATGCGGTAGCGCGGCATCGCCGTTAAAAGGTTGTTGCCCGCCGGATCGACGCCGCCCGTGACGGCGCGGATGAAAGCGGACTCGGTGAACGGCCCATGCTTGCGCCCCGTCGGGTGCGTGTGACCGTAAGGCTTCAGGAGGTGCGGCCAGACAAGGCTGCCCGCCGTGACGCCGCCCTCGGTCTTACCCTCGCCGCGCGCGCCGTGGCAGCCGGCGCAGGTCACGGTCGTCGAAGGCACGTCGAGGTCGCCGACGGCCGCCGCGATCTCGCGCCCCGCGGGGCTCTCGCCGCGCAGGTAGATGGCGCGCCCGCGCCGCTCCTGTTCGGTGAGCGTCCGCGCCGCCGCCGAGTCCTGCGCGCCGCCGAACGCGGCGAGACACACGAGGGCGAGAACGCAGGCGGCGGATTTGAGACTCCTGAACATGACGGGGGGAGTTAAGTGTGACCTCTTTGACGGGCGTCGTTACTTTGCGGCGTCCTTGTCGTTGACGACGCTTTCGACGATCTGGATCAGGTCTTCGACCTTCGCCATCCCGAGCGCCTTCTTCCAGAGGCCGGTCGCCTCGTTGCCGACGATGATGACGGTCTTGTGGCTCTCCTTGTCCTCGACGTACTGGCCGAGTTTGTAGAGCGCCCAGTCGAGGTTCTCCTTCTTACCCGTCAGGAACGTCCAGCCCTTCCCGGCGTGGAACTTGGAGGCGTACTCCTTCAGTCGCACGGGCGTGTCGGTCGCAGGGTCTACGGTGATCGAGACGAGAAAGACATCCTTCCCGACGCGGTCGCCGAACGCCTCCTGAATCTTCTCCATGCTGCGGTTCATCGGCGGGCAGACCGACGTGCAGGTCGTGAAGAAGGCGTTGACGACGACCGTCTTGCCCTTGAGCACGTCGCTGTAGAACCGCAGCTTCTCGCCGTCCTGGTTAATCAGCTCAACGTCTGAGAACCATTTCTCGGCGGCGGTCGGCGTGTGGTTCGGCTGTGCGTGCGCGCCGTGACCGGCATGCGGGTCTGCGGGCGGCTTGGGTTGTGGCTGCTGCGCCGCGGCCGCCGAGGCGAGCGACAGGCAGAGCGCCGCCGCGAACAGAATTTTCTTCGACATCACTTCGACTCCTTAACTTTCTCTGCGGCGAGGCGCCCCTCGGCCGCGTCTTTGATGAGCTGGACGAGCCGGGCCGGCGCGGCGAGCCCGTAGGCGCGCGTCCAATGCCCCGAAGCGTCGTTGCCGACGAGGACGGTGGGCGTGTGGTCTTCGCGCCGAGCGGACGATGCGGCGAGCGCGCGCAGCAGCTCGTCAACCTGCGCCTTCGACCCCGTCACGAACGTCCAGCCGGGGCCTGCCTTGAACTTCTCGCCCCAGGCTTTCAGACGCTCGGGCGTGTCCGTCACGGGGTCAACCGAGATAGAGATGAGGTGAACGTCGCGCCCCACGCGCTCGCCCAACTCCTTCTGCACGCGCGCGAAGGTCGCCCCGAGCGGCGGGCAGACGGTCGTGCAGGTGGTGAAGATGAAGTTGACGGCGACCACCTTGCCTTTGACGAGGTCGTTGTAGAAACGTACCTTGCGCCCGTCCTGATCGAGCAGTTCCACGTCGGGGATGCTCATGCCGGACTTTTCAGAGGCCGCGCCCCCCTCAGGCGTGGCCCCGTGCGACTCCGTCGCGGTTACCCCTTCACGCGACAGGCGCAAATCCATCTTGCACTGTGGGCATGAGCCGGGCTTCGACGACTTGACCGACGGGTGCATCGGGCACGCGTAGTATGCCGCCGTCTCGCGCGTCGCGGCTGGCGCGTGATGCTCGTGCTGCGCGTAACCCGGCGCGACGACGGCCAGCAACACCGTCAACACGAATGCCGCGCGCGCGGTGAACGAAAGTAAAGTCCGAAAGCTCATCTCCCCTCCCATTTCACTTCGCCGCGGTCTGCAAGGTCAGATACGGCAACTGCCTGAAGTTGACACCCTGCGACTGGCTCTCGACAAAGACCATGTAGACGCCTTCTTGCGGCACGTTGACTTCGAGTTCGTAGACGCCTTCGCCGACGTGTGCGGCGAAATCGCGCTTCTGCCAGACGCCGGGCGCGAGGAAGAACAGGACGCGCACGTCCTTCAACCCGTCCTTCGGCTGCCCCGTGGCCGTGTCGGTCAGCTTGAACCGAAGCTTGTAGTTCTCGCCCGCGCGCGGTGACTGTTCCTTGTTGAGGTACTCGACGCGGAGCCCGACCTTCGGCTCCTGCTTCGCGTTCGGGTCGGGCCGCGCCGTCGCCTCGAAGCAGTGGACGACGCGCGGCGAGCTGAGCAGGAATGACACGTCGTAGGTGCCGTCCTTCGGCAGCCGCATGTTCGTCGCGTAGACGCCGAGCGACTCTTCGCGCAAGGAGCGGTCAACGACCTTCACGGCGCGCGGCTCGCGCTTGTAGTTCTGGAAATTACCCATCGGGGCGGCCATGCCCTCCGAGTAGTAGTAGATCATCTTGTCGGCGGGGTTCGCGAGGAGCATGGAGTTGCCCTCGGGCGCGGGGACGAAGGCGTCGGCGCGCGAGGCGAAGGCGCTCGCCTCGCCCGGCGCGTTCTGGCCGCCGGGGAACTTGATAACATCCGGCTCCTTGCCGACCGTCGAGAGCCGCACAATCGTAACCTCCTCGGTGCCGAGCGAGCGGACGTAGGCGAAGGCGTCGGTGAAGGCGACCTGATCGGGTGCCTTGCCGACGGCGACAGTGTGCTTCATGCGGTTGGTCGAGGCGTCGAAGATGTGCACGACCGAGCGTGCGACGTTCGGGACGAAGCCCCAACGGCCGCCCGGCGCGAAACGCACCGACTTCAGCCCCGGCTCTGCCTTGATGCGCGTCACAAGCTCATGGCTCGTGCCGTCCACGACCGCGATGCTCCCGTCGGCCTCGTTGGCGACGTAGAGCGACTTGCTCAAAGGCGAGTAGGCGAGCGCAGAGGCGGGCGTGCCGGTCTTCACGTCCTTAAACTTTGCGAGCTTCACCACGTCGATGACCGAGACTGTCCCGTCGGCGCGGTTGCTGACGTAGGCGAACTTGTTCTCTTCGGAGAAGGCGACTTCATGCCCGCCCGCCCCCGTCTGGAAGCTGCCCGCGACTTTCAAACTCCCGGTGTCAACGGCCGTAACGCCGCCCGGCTCGCCCTCGGTGCCGCCGTCGTTCACAACCCACAGGTACTTCCCGTCGGGCTGCAAGGCGACCCGCGTCGGCCTCACGCCCACGCCCACCTCCGCGACCACCTTCCACGTCATCGTGTCTACGACCGCGACCGCGTTGACCAGCGGCATGCTGACGAAGAGCTTCGAGCGGTCGGCCGTGAGCGTCCAGTCCTCGCCGGGGCTCTTGAGCATGACGAG
>JBEVJD010000424.1:0-12919 GCA_040510435.1 Pyrinomonadaceae bacterium
GAACTGCCTACTGCCTACTGCCTACTGATTTCGTCATGCCCTTCGAACTCTTTCTCGCATTGAGATATTTGCGCGCGCGGCGGGGGCGCCGCGTGGCGCGTTGGACTGCGTGCGCGGCCGTGGTCGGGATCGCGTGCGGGGTGGCGGCGCTCGTCGTGGCGACGGCGCTGGCGAACGGCTTTCGCGACGAGCTGCGCGACAAGATTTTGCGGGGCACGGCGCACGTCACCTTGAGCCGCGAGGGCGGCGTGGGGGTGTCGGACGCGCGCGACGCGGCCGTGCGCGCGCGCGGCGGGGAGGGCGTCGCCGACGCGCAACCGACGACCTACGAGGGCGCGCTCCTCAACGGCTCGGCCGGCGCGACCTACGCGCTCCTGCGCGGGCTCGACGGGGGCTCGCCGCGTGCGCTCGGAGGCGTGCGCGAGACGTTGACGAAGGGCTCGCTCGACGCGCTCTTTGAGGCGGGGGCGGGGGACGAGCCCGTGCCCGTCGTGCTCGGCGAAGAGCTTGCGGCGCGCGCGGGGCTGACGACCATCGGCGACGAGGGCTTCGTCCTGACCGCCGGGGCCGCCGCGCAGATGTCGCGTGCGCCGGGGTCGCATGCGCCACAGTCGGGAGCGGAGGTCGCGCTGCGCGTGCGCGTCGTCGGGCTCTTCCGCTCGGGACTTTATGAGTACGACTCGGCGTGGGCCTACGTCTCCATGGCGTCGGTCGCGCGCGGGGGCTGGGCTCTCCCTTCGACGGTGGTCAGCGTCGAGGCTCAAGACCCTTACGCGAGCGGCGAGGTCGCGCGGCGCCTGCGCGGGGAGCTGGGGGCGGGCTGGACGGCCGTGGACTGGCGCGAGGCGAACCGGCCGCTCTTCGAGGCGCTGGCGTTAGAGAGACGGATGGTGGCGCTCATCATCATGCTGGTCACCGTCGTCGCCGCGCTCAACATCACGACGACGCTGGCGCTGGTCGTCGTCGAGCGCCGCGCGGACATCGCTGTGCTCTCGACCGTCGGCGCGCGCGCGCCGTCCGTCACGCTCGTCTTCATGATCGAGGGCGCCATCATCGGCGCTGTCGGGGCGCTCGCGGGCGTCGTGCTCGGCCTCTCGGCCTGCTGGGTCGCAGACCGCTTCCAACTGGTGCGTCTGCCGCCCGACGTGTACTCGCTGAGCGCCGTGCCGCTGCACCCGCACGCCTCGGACGTATTGACGGCCGCGCTCGCGGCCTTCGCCGTCAGCCTCCTCGCCACGCTCTACCCCGCCTGGCAGGCCGCGCGCGTCCGCCCGGCCGAGGTCTTGAGGTACGAGTAGGAATCTCGAATTTGAAATCTGAAAGTTCAAATGGCTTTGAACTCGTCGTCGAAGGCGTCCGCAAGTCTTTCCGCGAGCCGTCGGGGGGCGTGCTGGAGGTGCTGCGCGGCGTCTCTCTGAGGTTGGGGGCGGGCGAGGCGGCGGCGGTCGTGGGCGCTTCGGGGGCGGGGAAGACGACGCTGCTGCAAGTCGTCGGCGGGCTCGAAGCGGCGGACGCGGGCGACGTGCGGCTCGGCGGCTTCGACGTGACGCGCGCGCCCGTCTCGGAACTCGTGCGCTGGCGCGGCCGGGAGGTCGGGTTCGTCTTCCAGTTCCACCACCTGCTCGCAGACCTCTCGGCGGAGGAGAACGTCGCGCTGCCGCTGCTCGTCGCGCGCACGGGGCGGCGCGAAGCCCTGGGACGCGCGCGCGCGTTGTTGGAGCAGGTCGGACTCGGCGCGCGCCTCGACCACGCGGCCGGCGAACTCTCCGGCGGCGAGCAGCAGCGCGTGGCCGTCGCGCGCGCCCTCGTCGCGCGGCCCCGGCTTGTCCTCGCCGACGAGCCCACGGGCAACCTCGACCCGCGCACCGGTGAAGAAGTCGGCGCCCTCCTCCTCTCGCTCTGCCGCGAGGCGCGCGCCTGCGCCCTCCTCGCCACACACAACGAAAGCCTCGCAAGCCTCTGCGACCGCCGCCTCGTCCTGCGCGAAGGGAGGCTCGAAGAGGGTTAAAAAAAGGTTTTGGGTTTTAGGTGTTGGGTGCTGGTAAAAAAACCGCTTTTCCCCAACACCTAACACCCCGCACCCAACACCCTTTTATAAATCTGACATCTGCCCTGCGTTTCAGTTATAATGCGTCGCGGGTGCCATGCGGCGGTTCTCCCGATGTTTTAAGTCACGCCGAGCCCTTGCACAACGTCCCTTACTGCCGGTCGGAAATAGCCTTTATGTTTGAGCGATACACGGAGAAGGCGCGGAGAGTTATCTTTTTCGCGCGGTACGAAGCCTCCCAGTTCGGCGCGCCCGCCATCGAGCCCGAACATCTTCTGCTGGGCCTGATGCGCGAGGACAAGACGCTGACGGCGCGGTTCCTCGCGCGCGCGCAGACCTCCCTCGAAGCCATCCGCAAGGAGATCGAGGGACGCGCGCCCCTGCGCGAGAAGATTTCCACCTCGGTCGAGCTGCCGCTGGCCCCCGAGACCAAGCGCGTCTTGGCCTTCGCGCACGAGGAGAGCGACCGCCTACAGCACCGGCACATCGGGACGGAGCACCTCCTGCTCGGGCTCCTGCGCGAGGAGCGCTCGATGGCCGCCGAGATTCTGTACGAGCGTGGCCTGCGCCTGAACGCCGTGCGCGAGGAGGTCTCGCGCCAGTCGGGCAACGACCCGCGCGCGGCGCAGAAGAAGGAGACGCCGCACCTCGCAGAGTTCTCGCGCGACCTGACCGAAGACGCCGCCAACGACAAGCTCGACCCGCTCGTCGGGCGCGAGGCCGAGATCGAGCGCGTCGTCCAAATCCTCTGCCGTCGCACGAAGAACAACCCCGTGCTCATCGGCGAGCCCGGGGTCGGCAAGACCGCCATCGTCGAAGGCTTGGCGCAGCGCATCGTCCGCGGCGACGTGCCGTCGTTCTTGGAGAACAAACGCATCCTCTCGCTCGACCTGTCGCTCATCGTCGCGGGCACGAAGTACCGCGGGCAGTTCGAAGAGCGCCTGAAGCAGATCATGCGCGAGCTGGTCGAGAACCCGCAGTACGTCGTCTTCATAGACGAGCTGCACACGCTCGTCGGCGCCGGGAGCGCCGAAGGGTCGCTCGACGCGGCGAACATCCTCAAGCCGGCGCTCTCGCGCGGCGAGATTCAGTGCATCGGCGCCACCACGCCCGCCGAGTTCCGCAAGTCCATCGAAAAAGACCGCTCGTTGGAGCGCCGCTTCCAGGCCGTCAAGGTTCCGCCGCCGAGCGAAGAGGAGGCCGTCTCCATCCTCGACGGCGTGCGCGAGCGTTACGAGGCGTTCCACCAGGTGCGCTACACGGACGACGCCATCGAGGCCGCCGTCTACCAGTCGAACCGCTACATCCCCGACCGCTTCCTCCCGGACAAGGCCATCGACGTGATTGACGAGGCCGGCGCGCGCGTCAAGCTGCGCGCCCGCCGCGACGCCCCGCCGCGCGAGAACTTCTACGACGACCGCGGCGCCGGCACCGGCGCGGGCAGCTTCTACCGCCCGGCGCTCGGCTCCTCGCCGCTCGCCGAGGAGGACGACCTCATCATGTCGGTCGAGGTCACCAAGGACGACATCGAGGACGTTATCGCGCGCTGGACGGGCATCCCCATCACCTCGCTCAAGGAGGAGGAGACGCAGAAACTCCTCCGCATCGAGGACGAGCTGAGGGGCCGCGTCATCGCGCAGCGCCCGGCCATCTCCGCGCTCGCGCGCTCCATCCGGCGCTCGCGCGCGGGACTGAAGAACCCGCACCGCCCCGTCGGCTCGTTCCTCTTCCTCGGGCCCACCGGCGTCGGCAAGACCGAGGTCGCACGCTCCTTAGCAGAGTTCCTCTTCGGCTCCGAGCGCTCGATGATTCGCTTCGACATGTCCGAGTTCATGGAGAAGCATTCGGTCTCGAAGCTCATCGGCTCGCCGCCGGGCTACGTCGGCCACGAGGAGGGCGGGCAGTTGACCGAGCGCATCAAGCGCTCGCCCTACAGCGTCCTGCTCTTCGACGAGATCGAGAAGGCGCACCCCGACATCTTCAACGTGCTGCTGCAAGTCTTCGAGGACGGCATCCTGACGGACGCGCTCGGCAACACGGTGGACTTCAAGAACGCCATCATCATCATGACCTCCAACATCGGGGCGCGCTACATCCAGAAGAAGGGCGCGATGGGCTTCCAGGCCAGCCCCGACGCCTCGCGCGAGAAGATGGAGGAGATGGTGATGAACGCGGTGCGCCACACCTTCAACCCCGAGTTCATCAACCGCCTCGACGAGATCATCATCTTCGACCAGTTGCTCGACGACGAGCTTTTGGAGATCGTCGGCCTCCAGATCGAGCAGTTGAACCGGACGCTCGCCCGCCGCGGCCTCGAAGTGCGGCTGACGGAGGAGGCGAGGCGCTGGATCGTCGAGAAGACCTGCGGCGACCGCTCCTACGGCGCGCGCCCGCTGCGCCGCGCGCTCCAGAAGTACGTCGAAGACCCGCTCTCCGAGGCGCTCATCCAGGGCAGCCTCGGCGCCGCCACGGTCGTCGAGGTCTACGCCGAGGGCAACGAACTCTCGTACCGACCCTCGAGCGTCGAGGAGCCCGGCGACGCGCTGTTGATTCACTGAAAACAGTAGTCAGCAGGCAGATGGCCGCAGGCAGTTAAGACAAACAAGGGCCTAAAAATTTCGGAGGCGGCGAGATTAATCACTCGCCGCCTCCGTTTCTTTAAGACTTCGCTTCTAAAAAGCCTTGGGTTTTAACCGCCTACTGCCATCTACCTACTGACTACTGAGAGCTTGCCGGTTGGATATTGACCGTTTTGTCATTTATAATGCGCCACTTTGCGGGAGTCGTGCGGCTGGCAACGGTTGGGCGCGCGGGGGGAATCCAAGAGGGGCCTGTTCTAAACCCTGACGCCTGAGCCGGAGCCGTGCACATCCGTGCGGCCCCGGGCGGAAAAATCTCGAAAAAGTTTTTTTCCCTATTAAAGTCTCCCGAATTCATTCGACCGCAATTCAAGAGGCGAAAAATTATCCTTATGCGAATTCGCGCGCCCTGGATTTGTCTCGTGGCGGCCTTCGTGGCCTGCCTCATGCTCCTCGAAATGGCGCTCCCCTTTACGAGCGCCAGCGCGCAGGAGCCGGCGGCGCCGCCGGCCGGGCAGCAGCGCGTCCTCGTCGAGTCCGTGGAGGTCGAGGGCAACCGCCGCCTGCGCGACGAGGACATCCTCTACCACATCCAGACCCGCCCCGGCGACACCTACAACGAGGCGCAGATTCAGCGTGACTACCAGGCGCTGCTGAACCTCCCTTTCTTCGACAAGACCAAGGTGCGCGTCGCCACCACCGACGGCCCGCGCGGCGGTAAGGTCGTCATCTTCGAAGTCGTCGAGCTGCCCGTCATCCGCGAGCTGACCTTCAAGGGGCTCAAGAGCATCGGCGAGGCCGACGTGCTCAAGGAGTTCCGCGAGCAGCGCGTCGGCGTCACCAAGGAGACGACCTTCGACCCCGTCAAGGTTAACAACGCCCGCCGCGTCATCAAGGAGCTGCTCGCGCAGCACGGCCACCCGAACGCCGTCATCGAGGCCAACGTCGAGGAGGTCTCGGCCACCTCCATCGCGCTCACCTTCGACGTGGACGAGGGCGACCGCGTCCGCGTCGTGGACATCCAGTTCGAGGGCAACCAGCACTTCTCCGACGGCGAGCTGCGCGGCGCGATGAAGCTCGTCAAGGAGGCGGGTCTTTTGTCGCGCTTCCGCGGGCAGGACATCCTCCATTTGGAGAAGCTCGACTACGACCTGCGCAAGAACGTCGTCGATTACATGCGCTCGAAGGGCTACCTCGAAGCGCGCACGGGCGAGCCGCGGGTCGAGGGGCTGGGGCCGAAGCGCACGGGCTTCCCCATCCTCCCGCTCCCCATCATCTCCTCGACCGACGAGGCGCTGCGCGTCACCATCCCCGTCACCGAGGGCAAGCTCTACCGCCTCGGCGAGATCAAGATCGAGGGCAACTCCATCTACTCGGAGGAGCTGATCCGGCAGGTCATCGGGCTCCGGGCGGGCGAGATCGCCAACGGCGAGCGCATCGGCAAGGCCGTCTACGACGACCTGAAGAACCTCTACGGCCGCTCGGGCTTCATCCAGTACGAGCCCGACATCTCGCCCGAGTTCAAGCCCAACCCGCAGAAGCCCGACGAGGGCATCGCCGACTTCACCATCACCATCAACGAGGGCAAGCAGTTCACGCTCCGCCGCCTGGAGTTCCTCGGCAACACCTACACGCGCGACAACGTCCTGCGCCGCGAGGTGGCCGTCAACGAGGGCGACATCTTCGACCGGCAGTTGTGGGAGTTCTCAGTGCTGAAGCTGAACCAGCTCGGCTTCTTCGACCCCATCGACAAGGAGAAGGACGCGGAGCTGCGGCCGGACGAGGAGAAGGGCGAGGTCGACATCAACCTGCGCGTCTCGGAGCGCGGCCGCAACCAGATCGCTTTTAACGGCGGCGTCTCCGGCATCGGCGGCTCGTTCTTCGGGCTCGACTACTCGACGAACAACCTGCTCGGCCGCGGCGAGTCGCTCTCGTTCCAGTTCGCCTTCGGCAACCGGCAGAAGTCGATCCTCTTCTCCTTCACCGAGCCCTACATCAAGGATCGCCCCATCTCGGTCGGCTTCTCGCTCTACACCCAGTCGCAGAAGTTCTTCGGCGAGGGCACGTTCCTCTCGCAGAACCAGCAGGCGCTCGACGGCGCCTTCGGCGACATCACGAGCTTCCTGACCGCGAGCGAGGAGAACCTCTTCACGCAGAACACGACGGGCGGGAGCGTCTACGCCACCTCGCCGCTCTCCGAGTTCTGGCGGCCGCGCAGCCGCCGCTTCATTCAGGTCGCGCGCGCCTCGCGCATCGGCCTCTCCTACTCCTACTCGCGCTCCTCCATTGAGGAGCCGCCGGTCAACGAGCAGGGCAACGCGAGCAACTTCATCCCCATCGTCTTCAAGCAGTCCGACATCTCGACGAGCCGGGTGACGCCCTCGTTCGTCTACGACACGCGCAACGGCACCATCGACCCGACGCAGGGCACGCAGGTCGCGGCCTCGCTGGCGGTGGCGGGGCTCCTCGGCGACGTGCGCACCATCCAGCCGACGCTCTCCTACACGAGCTTCCGCGCCGTGCGCCGCAAGCGCTCGGAGCGGCCCGAGGTCTTCGGCTTCCGCATCGTCGCCGGCCACGTCCGCAGCTTCGGCATCACGTCGAAGATCGCCGAGGCGCAGGGGAACTCGCTCTCCTTCATCAACGGGGTGCCCATCTACGAGCGCTTCTTCCTCGGCGACGAGTTCACCATCCGCGGCTACAACGTCCGCTCCATCTCGCCCATCGCGCCGCTCGACGTGTACATCACGTCGCGCAACGTGCAGGTCTCGGCCACGGGCACGGGCACCCTCGTCCCCGTGGACGGGCTCCCCGACACGCTGCGCCAGCAGCTCGTCCAGCTCGGCACCTTCACGGGCCCCACGGGCTCGAACGTCATCCAGATCGACCGCCAGTTCCGCTTCCTCGGCGCCGACACGCAGCTCCTGGGGAACTTCGAGTACCGCATCCCCATCTTCGGCCCCGTCGCGCTGGCGGCCTTCGCCGACATCGGCTCGGCCTTCAACCTCAAGACGGGCGGCGACCAGACCTTCTCGACGGAGTTCCTGTCCGACCAGCCGTTCCTCTGCAACTCGGGCGGCCTGAATCAGTTGGTCGGGAACCGCAACCCGCAGTTGGTGCTGACGACGACGGGCAACTTCTCCTGCGGCACGTCGTTCCTGACGACGCAGCCCGCGCTGCTGACGCAGGGCGACCGGCTGCTGACGAAGGAGGAGTTCGCCGCGCTCCAGCGCGTCGGCCCGCTCGACCCGATCACTTCGCTGCCCTTCGGCGTGCAGCCCCTCTTCCTGCGCGGCGAGGCGCAGACCAACACGGTGGCGCGCATTTCGCAGAGCCTTTTTTCGAAAATCGGCGACTACCGATCCAGCCTGGGGCTGGAGATGCGCATCCAAATGCCTGTGATTAACGTGCCGTTCCGCTTCATCTACGCCTTCAACCCGAACGCGCAGAACACGCTAATTGAAGAGAAGAAGAGGGTCTTCCGGTTCAGCATCGGGCGCACCTTCTGAGGTTTTAAGGCACACATCAGACGGGGGCGGCGCGCCCCCGAGGTCAAACCCCGCGGCCGCGCCTGAGAGTTCGCCCGCAACTTGAATTTAAGGAGCAGTACAGGAAAGATCATGAAAGCGATTCGCACAACCTTCTTCGCCGCCGCCTTCGCGGCCACGGCCGCGCTGACGGCCTCCGCCCAGACCCAGCCCGCCGCCCGCCCGGCCAACCCGGCCCCCGCCGGCGCCGTCACCGTCGCTGAGGGCAAGTTCGCCATCATCGACACCGAGGCTTTCGGTGACCAGAAGGACGGCATCAAGCGCCTCGTCGCGGCCTTCCAGACCGTCGAGCGCGAGTTCAAGCCGCGCCGCGACGATATTCAGGGCCTCAGGACGCGCTACGACGCGCTCGTCAAGGAGGTCAACGACACCAAGGCCGTCGCCGCCCCGGCGGCGCTCGCGGCCAAGGCCGACCAGGCCGAGGCGCTCAAGGTCGAGATCGAGCGCAAGCAGCAGGACGGCCAGAAGGCGCTCGACAAGCGTGTCCAGGAGTTGACCGGCCCCGTCTACCAGGACATCGGCAACGCCCTCCAGGCTTACGCCAAGGCGCGCGGCCTCTCGGTCGTCTTCGACGTGAGCAAGATGCAGGGCGTCGTCATGGTGGTGGACGGCGGCATCGACATCACCAACGCCTTCATCGCCGAGTACAACACGCGCAACCCGGCCTCCACGGCCGCGGCCGCGCCGGCCACGCCCGGCCGCCCGTAAGAGCCCGAAGCCGCGAACCGTGAACCGTCAACCGTGACAAGAGGCTCGGCCTTCTTGTCACGGTTCGCGGTTTACGGTTTTCGGCTTTCACTTGTCTCGGTTTACGGTTCACGCTTCCCCGTCTCCCTATGGAAACCGTTCTCGACACCCGCGCCATCCAGGAGATTCTGCCGCACCGCTACCCGTTCCTGCTCGTAGACCGCATCGTCGAGCTGACGCCGGGGGTGCGCATCGTCGGCATCAAGCAGGTGACGATCAACGAGCACTTCTTCCAGGGGCACTTCCCCGGCGCGCCCGTCATGCCCGGCGTCCTCATCCTTGAGGCGATGGCGCAGGTCGGGGCCGTCTACGCGCTCCAGCAGTTGGAGGCGCGCGACGACAAGCTCGTCCTCTTCAGCGGCATCGACAACGGACGCTTCCGCCGCCCCGTCGTCCCCGGCGACACGCTCGTCATCACGGTGACGCCCATCCGCGTCGGCAACCGCATCCAGAAGATGCACGGCGAGGCGCACGTCGAGGGACAACTCGCCGCCGAGGCCGACATCATGAGCGTCGTCGCCGACCGGGGCGGCTTGAAGTGAAGTCAGGTGTTGGGTGCTGGGTTTTAGGTTTTGGGTAAAACTGCCTCTTCTTACCCAACACCTAACACCCGAGACCCAACACCCCTTTTTATGTCTGTCTACGTTCACCCAACATCCGTCGTCAGCCCGCGCGCAGAGGTGGGCGAGGGCGCGCACGTCGGGCCGTTCTGCACGGTCGGCGACGAGGTGCGCCTCGGGGCGCGCGTGCGCCTGGAGTCCCACGTCGTCGTGGACGGCCGCACGGAGGTCGGCGACGACACGCAGGTCTTCCCCTTCGTCTCCATCGGGCTCGCGCCGCAGGATTTGAAGTACCGCGGCGAACCGGCCGAGACTCGGGTGGGCCGCCGCTGCCGGCTCCGCGAGTTCGTGACCGTCCACCGCGGGACGGAGGGCGGCGGGATGCTGACCTCAATCGGCGACGACTGCCTCATCATGGCGCAGGCGCACGTCGCGCACGACTGCCACGTCGGGAGCCGTGTGATTATGGCGAACGCCGCGACGCTCGCCGGCCACGTCGAGGTCGAGGACGGCGCGAACGTCGGGGCCTACTCCGGCGTCCACCAGTTCTGCCGCGTCGGCCGCGAGGCTTACGTCGGCGGCTACTCGGTCGTCGTCAAGGACGCGCTCCCTTTCGCGCTCACCGTCGGCAACCACGCCAAGTGCTACGGCCTGAACACCGTCGGCATGAAGCGCCGCGACTACCCGCAGGAGACCGTGGAGGCGCTGCACCACGCCTTCCGCCTCCTCCTCTCCTCCCGGCTCAACACCACGCAGGCGCTCGAACGCATCCGCGACGAGATACGCGACTCGACCGAGGTCGAAGAACTCCTCCGCTTCATCGAGACCTCGCGGCGCGGCGTCGTCAAATGAGCCGGGGCGCACCCCGGACTGGAGCCTCAGCCCATGAGATTACTCGCCGCAACCCTCGTCGCCTCCGCCCTCCTCCTGCTCGGCTGCTCGGTCTTCGGCCGCAGCGAGATCGTGTACGAGGGCACCTCGATGCTGCCCACCGTCAAGGACGGCGACCGGCTGAGCCTCTCGAGGTTCGACCGCGGCGCGGAGTTCGACGTGAAGCGCGGCGACATCGTCCTCTTCCTCTTCCCCAATGACCCGGACAAGGCTTACGTCAAGCGGCTCGTGGGGCTGCCCGGCGAGACGGTCGAGTTGCGCGACGGGCGCGTCTTCGTCAATGGTCAGGAGGTGCCCGAGCCCTACGTTGACCCGAACCTTAACCTCGGGCGCGACTCCGAGCCGCCCGTCTACGTCAAGCCGCACTACTACTACGTGCTGGGCGACAACCGCGACAACTCTTCGGACTCGCGCATGTGGGGGCTCGTCCCCGAGAAGTACATCCTCGGCAAGGTCTTGAACAAGTAGGCGGGGCGGGCTCGAAAGTGCTTATGCGATTTGGTCTGATAGCGGGCAACGGCAGGTTCCCCTTCCTGGTCTTGGAGGGCGCGCGGCGCGCGGGCGTCGAGGTCGCGGTCGCAGCCATCAGGGAGGAGACCGACCCCGAGATCGAGAAGGCGGCCGACCGCGTGACGTGGATCGGCATCGGCCAGTTAGGCCGGATGATCCGCTTCTTCAAGCGCGAGGGCGTGGAGAAGGCGATCATGGCGGGACAGGTCAAGCACGTGCAAATCTTCAGCGGCGCGTTGCCCGACATGCGGATGCTGAAGATGCTCTTAAGCCTCCCGCGCCGCAACACCGACGCGCTCATCGGCGGCGTCGCGGCGGAACTGGCGCGCGAGGGGATCGAGCTGATCGACTCGACCTACTTCATCAAAGACCAGCTCCCCGCCGAGGGCGTGCTCACGCGCCGCGCGCCCTCGGCGAACGAGCGCGCCGACATCGAGTACGGTTTGGAAGTCGCGCGCGAGATCGCGCGGCTCGACCTCGGCCAGACCATCGTCGTGCGCGCCCGCGCCTGCGTCGCCCTCGAGGCGATGGAGGGCACCGACGAGACCGTCCGGCGCGCGGGCCGGCTCGCGCGCGGCCGCCTCACCGTCGTCAAGGTCGCCAAGCCGAACCAGGACATGCGCTTCGACGTGCCCGTCGTCGGCCTCCCCACAATCGAGACGATGGTCGAGGCCGGCGCCACCTGCCTGTGTCTGACCGCCGGCAAGACCCTCATGTTCGACCGCGACGAAATGCTCCGCCTCGCCGAGCGCCACCGCATCTCGGTCGTCGCCGCCCCGCCCGTGTAGCCCTGCGGCTGCGGCCCCGGTCTCAGACCGTCACCACCTGAGTCTTAGACGCCCCGGACTCGGGCGTGCCATTTTGCCCCCTCCCCGCGAACGGCGCCTTCGACGATTTAATGATGTGGAACTCAATGCGGCCGAGCAGGGTCGTCAGGCTATCTATAAATCTTACGAAAAGGTCGATGTGCTGGTAATGGTCGAGGAGGGGCCGGAGGAGCGAATTTCTCTTTCCGTCTTCGGAGAGCCCGGCCAGCACGGGCAGCAGCAGGGGGCACAGCCCTGAGTCGGGCTCCAGGCGGCGACGGAACCGCACCAACTCGCCGAAGCAGATCGGCGAAGACAGGTAGTTATCCGTGATGAGGGGAATGAACGCGAGCGCGTGGTCAATGCCTGATTCGACGCGGGGTCTCCACTCGTCGCCCGCGTTCAAAGTGGTGGGGGCGTACCAGACATCTATGTCGTGGGCCTCGATGTTGCGCCTGAGACCCGTCGCCAGCTTTACGTCTTCGGCGCAGTAGCTTAAAAAGACGGGGCGCTCCTGGCGCTCGTGGTCAAATCCACTCAGCTTGAGCCGCCGCTTCTTCCCGATCTCGGCCATGTTTCTCAGCTTAACCATCAGGCGGAAGATGTCGTCGAACGGCTTCGTCACCATCGCGCTGGCGCCGATTTTGATGGCCTCGACCAGGTCGGACGTGGGGTCGGCCCCCGACATGGCCACCACCTCCGACGGGATGTCCCTCTCGGCCAACTGGCTGATGAGTTCGAGCCCCTGCATCCTGAGTGGTTGCAAACGTAAATCGATGAGAATCAAATCCGGCATCTCCTGCGGGGAAGAAAAGGCGAGGGTTTGCAGGAGATGCTCCGCCTCTTCATAGCCATCGGCCTCGAAATCGGTGAAGCGCAGGCACTCCAGGAGCAGTTCTCGAAGATTAGGGTCGTCGTCCACGACGGCGGCTTTAAATTCTTTCATGGATGTTTCCTCGGTGAAGTGCACGGGCGGCTCGGCGTCGAAGGTTCCCGGTGCGGCCGGGGTCAACAGGACGCGGGGCGAACGGCGGTGCGTGATAGACATCTCTCCCTACCCTGAGATGGCACTGGAGAGTTCTACGCGAGGTCGGACAAAGGAAGCGCAAAGAGTCGAGTTCAGTGTGAGTCCAACCTGAAGCCAGTCGAGATGGCGCACACGATAAGCCAACTCGGTGCGTGAGTCAATACCTATCCGGCGCGGCCCCACCGCCGCCGGGGGCGAGAGAGT
>JBEVJD010000425.1:0-8027 GCA_040510435.1 Pyrinomonadaceae bacterium
AGGGTCTATTTCTCGCTCAGAGGAGTTTGGGGCCGACGTTGGGTCGGCCTTCGGCGAAGCGTGTGGGGCGGAGGGCGTGAACGTCTAGAGTGTGTGCGGAGCCGTCGAGGATGATTTCGGAGAGTAGTTGGCCGAGCGCGGGCGCGTGCATGACGCCGTGGCCGGAAGAGCCGTTGGCGAGGTAGAGGTTGCCGAACCTTTCGGCGCGACCCAGAAGCGCGTGACGGTCGGGCGACATCTCGTAGAGCCCGGCCCAGCACGCGCCGCGGTCTATCTCGGCCCCGCGCAGACATGGCACGCGCGCGTGCGCCTTCGAGACGACCGTCGCCAGCCACTCTTCGTCAACGACCGTCGCGAACGGGTCTTCAGTCCGGGGCTCGTCCGGCCAGAGCAGCAGCACGGCGCGGTCGCGCACGCGCAGGTGAAAGCCGTCGCCGACGAAGATCGTCATCGGCATCTCTTTGGGCAGAAGGTCGTTGGGGCGCATGACGGCGACCTGCCTGCGCAAAGGCTTGACGGGCACCTCCGTCCCGAGCAGCCGCGCGACCTCGCCCGCCCAGGCGCCCGCCGCGTTCACGAACGCGCCCGCCGAAACCTCGCCGCCGGTCGTCAACAACGTCTCCGTCTTCCCTCCCCCGGCCGCGCGTACGCCTTCGACCGTGACGCCGTAGAGGAAGCGCGCGCCCAGACGCGCGGCAGCCTCCGTGTAGCCGCGCAGGATTTCCAGAGGCTGTATGAAGCCGTCCGCCGGGCAGTAGACTCCGCCCGCCACGCCTTCGAGATTCACGGCCGGATTCAGACGCGCGACCTCCTCACTGTCCAACGCGCGCGCCTCCGCAAGCCCACACTCGTGCTGAATCGTCTGAGTCGAGACAAGCTCCGCAAGCTCATCCTCAGAACTTGCGACGAAGAGATAGCCGACCTGCCGGAAGCCCGAATTGACTCCCGTCTCCTCCTCGAACCGCAACAGCTTCTCGCGCGAGAGGAGCGAGAGCCGGATGTTGACCTCCGTCCCGAACTGCGCGCGGAAGCCTCCCGTCGCGCGCCCCGTGCTCCCCGCGCCCGGCGCCGCGCCGCGCTCCAACACCAACACGTCGCGCACGCCCCGCGCCGCGAGGTGATACGCCACGCTCGCGCCGATGACCCCGCCTCCGATGATGACGATGTCGGCCGTTTGCATAATGAATCAGCAGGCAGCAGGCAGCAGGCAGTAGGCAGTAGACAGTTGAAGTAAGGCAGTTAGCAGTTGGCAGTTGGCGGTGAGCCCCGGAGGGGCGGCATGTTTATAGTCTCGCGGAATATTTTCAATCCGAGCCCCGTCAGGGGCGGCATGTGGATGTCGCCCCTGACGGGGCTTGATTTTTAATAACGTCCGTAAGCTATAAACATCCCGCCCCTCCGGGGCTTCCCGACCTGCCTTTAACTGCCTACTCCAACTGCCATCTGCCATCTGCCTGCTGCTCTCAAGCTTCCGCCAGCCCGAACTTGCTGGCGAGGACGAGGCTGAGCGAGCCGAGGAGGGTGGGCTCCGAAAGAGTAGAGGCGACGATGCGGGCCGAGGGGAGGCCGCGGCGGATGCTGCGCTGGATGGTCTCTTCGAGCGAGGGCGCGATGATGGGCCAGGCGCGCGTGATCTGGCCGCCGACGATGACCGTCTCGGGCGAGAGCCCGACGATGAGGTTCGAGATGCCGATGCCGAGGTAGTGCGCCGTCTCGGTCAGAGCATCTATGGCCGCCTGCTCGCCGCCGAGCGCTCGCTCGACGACTTCGTTGAAGAGGATGGGGACGTTGTGGCCCGCGTTGCTCAGGTACCGCGCGACGGCCGCGCGCTCGGAGGCGAACGCCTCCCAGCAGTCGCGGTTGCCGCAGGAGCACGCGACGGGCGCGCCCTGACCCACGATCATGTGGCCGAACTCGCCGGCCGCGCCGCGCTCGCCGCGGTAGATTTGGCCGTCGAAGACGATGCCCGTGCCGATGCCCTCGGCCACGAGCGCGAGGATGAAGTCGCGCGCGCCGCTCACCTCGGGCCGCCCGAACCACAGCTCCGCGAGCGCCGCGGCGTTGGCGTCGTTGTCCACGAACACCTTGAGCCCCGTGGCGCGCCCGATCTCTTCGGCGATGGGCCAGTCGCGCCAGCGGAAGAAGGGGATGTAGATGGCGCTCCCGCTCCCCGTGTCCACGAGTCCCGGCAGGCTGATGCCGACGCCCGCGATGGCGCCCTGGTGCTCGCGCCCGGCGATGACGCGCACGCGCTCGATGACGTGCGCGGCCAGCTCGTCCGGGCGCGGGCTGTTCTCGAAGCGCTCGCGCGCGATGACGCGGCCGACGAGGTCGCTCGTGGCGATGGTGGTTGAAGAGGGCGTGATGTCCACGCCGATGGCGGTCGCGCCCGCGGCGCGCAGGCGAAGCAGGGTCGGGCGGCGCCCGCCCGTGGACGCGCCCGCGCCGATCTCCTCGATGAGCCCCTCTTCTTTCAGCTCCTCGACGATGGTCGAGACGGTCGAGCGTTGCAGCTCGGTCGAGCGCGCGATCTCCGCGCGCGAGATGGGCTCGCGGTCGCGTATGTAGTTAAGGACGAACTGCCGGTTGATGTCCCTGATCGTGGACGACCGCGCGGCCTGCGCCTTGGTGAGATCGATTCGTCGCATGGGTTAATGAGTAGACAGTAGACAGTAGTCAGTAGGTTGAGAAGGGGCGTCGCCGCTTTCATCCTGCGACCCGACCGGGTGTTTCTACTGACTACTGTCTACTGCTGTTTCGGCATGTCGAAGATGGCGTCTTCGACGGGGACGCCGGGCTTGACCTCCGTGATGGTCTGCGTGCGGCTGAAGAAGGTGTCGATGTTCGACACGCGGATGCGGAAGGGGACTTTGACGCCCTCCACGTCGCGGTAGTCCTCGAAGTCAACCTGCTCTGGAATCTGGTTGAGGATGGCGTCGGTCAGCGTCACGACGCGCAGCAGGAGCCCCGTCTCGGCGTCGAAGAAGTAGCGCCGCTGGACGGTCTCCGACGGGCGGTCTACGACGACGACGGCGTCGCGCTCGCCGACCTTCCTGCGCCCGGCCACGCGCATCGACGGCGACGGCGTGAACTTGATGACGCCGAAGAGTTCGGCGGTGCTCTTAAGCTCGCCCAGTTCCTTCGGCGTCACCGCGCGGCGCCCGCGCGGTGTGTCCACCCAGCCGGACGCGCCGTTGATGCCCTGTTTGAACTTACCCTGCTGCGGGATTTCGGAGACCATGAAGAACTTGTCCGGCCCCTTCAGTGTCACCTCGAAGGGCCACGCGCGATCCTGCGACGCCTCACGCTTGCCCTTTATCAACAGCGCCTGGGACTTGGCTACCGCCTCGGGCTTGCCGACGGCGGCGACGTACTTGTCGAAGACCTGCTGCACGGTCGGCTGCGCGGGTCGCGCGGGCTCGGCCGCCGCGCCCGTGGCCGGCGAAGGCGCGGGCGCGGGCTCGTGGCCGGAGGCGGCGAGCGGGAGCGCAGGGAGCGACTGCGGGTGCTCCTGGCCGCGGTGGCACGTGTAGCAGGTCACCTGCCCGCGGCTCAGGCCGAAGTCGCCCTTGTTGACCGTCAGCACCATCCGCATCATCTCGCGCGCGATCTTCTTGTGCTCCTTCTCGTCGCTCTCCCAGACCCAGTTGGTGCGCCCCGTCTGCGGGTCGCGCCCGGTGTTGACGTGGCAGAAGCCGCACTGCACGCCGAGCGAGGCCGCGATGAAGTTCATCTCGGGGAAGAGCTGCGACTCGGGCAGTCCCTTGAGCACCTGTATGTTCTTGCGCGTCTGCTCGACGGGCTTGTCGCCCTGCGGCGGCGGCCCCTGCGCCGAGGTGCGCGCGGCGTGCCCCCACAGCACCAGAGACGCGGTGAGGGCGAGAGCCGCGCACACGACTCCTCGCATCAAACGGTCTTTCGACATGAAGCCTTCAAGCCCTTTCAAGAATGGTTGGGTGTTCGGCTGCGCCGCGTGAACGGGGCGGCCAGTGCGGGCATTGTACGTGCGGCACCGCACCGCGTCCACCCCTTTTCAATCGCGGAAATTCTTCTGCAACCTTTAACGACGACTCGCGTGTAAGGCAGGCGAACGTCGGTCGTTGAGCCCGGCCCCCCAGAAGAAGGAGAGACTATGCAACAACCCGGACACAGAACATTCCTCGCCCTCGCCCTCCTGCTCCTCGCCGCGCCCGGCGCGCTCGCGCAGACGGAGACGCCGAGGCCGGAGGACAACTTCGTCACGCAGAAGATATTTCAGAACCGCGTCTTCGACGTGAAGAACCGAGACCCGCAGGGACTCGTGCGCGTGCTCGCGCCGCTCACGAGCGGCTTCCGCGGCGCCGTCGTCTCGGCCAACCCGGAGTTCCGCACCATCTCTGTGCGCGACTTCCCCGAGAACATCGCCGTCATCGAGGAGGCCATCCGCCGCCTCGACACGCCGGAGCCCTCGCGCCCCTCGGTCGAGTTCCACGTCCACATGCTCATCGCCTCGAACGACGAGGCGGTCGCTAACCACTACCCGGCCGAGCTGGCCGAAGTGGTCAAGCAGCTTCAGACCTCGCTCGGCTACAAGAACTTCAGCCTGATCGGCTCGCAGATTGTGCGCGGCAAGGACGGGCAGAGTACTAACTGGAACCGGGGCGTCGCCGACCTCCGGCTGACGAATGACACGCCGGCCAGTAAGAACCCCGTCTACTACAGCTACAACCTCAACGCCGTCTCGCTCGAAGGCGTGGGCGCGCAGGCGCGTCTGCGCATCGGGCAGTTCAACATGGAGATGAAAGTGCCGCTCTGGCTCGGCGGGGACAAACTGGTCTACGAGCCCGTCGGCTTCAACAACCCCGTCTCGCTGCGCGAGGGCGAGCGCGTCGTCGCCGGCACCACCAGCATCGCCGACAAGAGCGTCGTCGTCGTCATCTCGGCCAAAACGCAGTAGACAGTAGTCAATAGTCAGTAGGTGACAAATAACATCGGCGGGCGTCGGGTCTTTAACCCGGAACGCCCGCCGATGTCTTTCTACTGACTACTGACTACTGTCTACTGACTACTGAAGTATCGGGTGACTGCCGCCGCGGCTGTGGTCGTAGGTCTGCTGATAGAGGCGGCGGTCGTTGTGGTAGAGGATGATGTGCTCGCCCTCGTAGCGCGCGACGTTATGGATGCGGTTGAAGTCGCGGTCGTGCTCGCCGATGAGGAACGCGCCCGGCTCCATCGAGAGCACCATCCCGGCGGCGTAGACGTAACCGCCCTTGTCGTAGACGCTCCCGGCGTACTGCGCCGCGCCCACGGCGATGTCGGGCGAGTACGCGCCCGAAGAGTCGCGCTGGCGGTCGGCGCGGCCGATGAAGACCGTGTAGTCAGAGTAGTTCAGGAGCTGGCGGTAGCCGCGGCGGCTCGCAATCGTGAACAGCTCCGCGAGCCCGCTGTCGATGGCGCGCAGCGCCTCCGCGCGCGGGCGGCTCACCGAGTAGACGCGCACGCCGCGCGGCGTCTGCGACTCGAACTCGAAACGGTCGCCCGAGTACTGCTGTGCGAGCGAGACGAGCCGCGGGTCAACACCCCTCTGCTGCTGCGGCGCGGGCGCGGATCGGCGCCGCCACTGAGCGCCGGCCTCGCCCACGAGCGACGAGAAGAGCACGCCCCACAAAGTCAAAGCGAAAATTCCGACCCTGAAGATTTTGAACTTCACTGCTTTACTACCCCCTGAAAAAGATTCAGGCGCGCCGTTCGGGGGGTGTTATCGCCTCCTCCGGCGCGCCTGCTGTCTCGAAGGCCCGTGCGGGCCAAGTGTCCTTTGAGTGGCGTGCTCCCTCGGGGGCGGGGCGACGCTCTCAATTGTTGCCGCGTCAGGGTCGCCCCCCGCGCTTGCCGTCCGGGTTGCCCTTGTTGCCGCTGTTGTTGTTGTCGCGGGGCGGCGGGTCTGACTTCGGCGGCCTCTTCACTTCGCTCGGCTGCTTCGGCGGCGGCGGCTTATCACCGCCCTTCTGCGGCTCGAACGCCATCGCGCCGACGGCGAGCACGCATGCAGCGATAAACGCAATAATGAACTTCTTTAACAACGTCATGGTTCCTGCTTTTGCCTCCTCATGTTCCCTGTCGCGCACGGGAGGGAGAAGGAGAGACGCGCGAGTCTCGCTGACTCAAGTTTGCAAGGCCAGTGCCACGGCGGCGGTCTGTGTTTGCCAAGCCTTTTACGGCCTAAGTGTTACGGGCGAAGGGCCGCAACTCGCACCGTATGGTCGGAACTCGCACCGTATCGTGTACGTCTTGGTGCGATTCGCCGCGCCGTCCGATTTTGGACGCATCGCGCCCGACTTTCAACGTCTTACGACGATTCTGGCGCTGCTCACGTTGCCACTTCCGTCGATGGCGCGCAGGGCGATTGTGTGCTCGCCCGCGCCCTCAAGCGGCAGTTCGAGCGCGTAAGTCTCGCGCGGGCCGTCGGCGATGCCGTCTTCGGGGAAGACCGCGCGCCACTCGCCGCTGTCCACGGACACGTCCGCGCGCCGCACGCGCCCCGCGGCATCCTCGACCGCGAAGCGGACGCGCGCGCGCCCGTCCGGGCCCGCCTGCGGAGAGCCTTCGGCGCGCACAATCGGCGGCGTGCTGTCCACGTCCACCGGCTCGCTGATGCGGTCACCCGTCAACGCCTGACCCAGAGAGTTCTCGGGCGCGTCCGAGGCGACGACCTTGAAGACGTAACTGCCGTCGCCGAGCGCCGCGCCGTCCACGGAGAAGAAGTTGTCGCGCAGATTCTCTTTCAACAGATGGAACGTCGGCTCGCCGACCGAGCGGTAGTAGACGGTGTAGAGCAACTGGTCGCCGTTGCGATCCTCGGCCTGCCACTGCAAGGAGACGGCGCCGCGCTGGAACGTGCGGCGCGGCGGTATCTGCACCTGCGGCCCGATGAGCGCGGGGTCGAGTCCCGACGCCTCTATGTTTGGGTCAACCTGCACCTGCACCGCCGATTGGAGCGCGATGCCGACGGGCAGGACTTGAATCTGCAACACCTCGGGCGCGACGTTGCGCGGCAGGTACGAGAGGCTGACGAACTCGACGCGCGGCTCGGTGCCGCCCGCGGGGCGGAGCACGGCGCGCCACTGGATGAAGCGCGCGCGCGGGCTCGCGACCGACGCGCCCGCGGGGTCTTTGTAGGGCGCGCTCCAATCGCTCCACGTCATGTCCGGGCGCTCGGTGTTGCCCGTGCGCGTCTGCAACTCGACCTGCCCGCGCCCGCGCCACCAGACGCGCCCCCAGGAGGCGACGAACTTCGCATCGCGCACGGGCGACTCGTAAGTCCCCTCGGCGGCCTGCTCCGAGCCCAGGCGGAAGAGCTTGCCCTGATTCGAGGATGCCGCGAACACCTCGGCGCCGCGGACGACGAACGAGGAGATTTGATCCTCGCTCGACTGAAGCAGCAGAGTGTCGCGCCCGTCGTCGGTCACCGAATAGATGCGCCCCTTGTCGCTCGTGCCGACGAGCACGCCCCCGCCGCGCGGCGAGGCCGCGACGGAGAAGGCCGTCACCGTCTGCGAACTCCAGAGCACGTCCGCGCCGCCGTCGGCCGCGATGCGGAAGACAGCGCTGCGCGCGCCCGTCAACTCGTTGCGGCTGCGCGCGGCGGCCTGCGCCTGCGCGCCGAAGACGACGGCCTGCGCGCTGGAACCGTCGTCGGTCGTCACAGTCCCCGTCACGGTGCCGCCGGCCGCGGCGGCGCTCACGGAGGTCGTCGTGGTCGTCGTCGAAGACGCGCGCGGCCCCGTCGCCGCGTCGCTCAGCGCCAGCGCGTAGAGCGAGCCGTCGGCGGCCAAAGAGAGCGCGTGGATCTCGCGCAGCGGCGAGTCGAAGAGCGCGAACGCCTTGCCCTGCGGCGAGACGCGCAGCACGAGCCCGCCCGGGTCTGTGCCCGCGAGCAGGTTCCCCTGCCTGTCCACGGCGAGCGAGATGACGTGCGTCTCGTTCGTGTCGATGAGGAGCGCGGTCTCGGGTTTGGCCGCGGCGGCGCTCACGCGGTAGAGCTTGCCCGT